>NZ_JBHYMQ010000010.1:0-180715 GCF_042742985.1 Streptomyces sp. NPDC058864
GCCGGGGGGGTCGCCCCCCGCGGCCGCGCCGTGGTGCTGCCCGCCCATGCGGCGGGGGAGAGGACGGCGTCAGTCAGAAGAGGCGGAGCTTGTCGTCCTCGATGCCGCGCAGCGCGTCGTAGTCGAGGACGACGCAGTCGATGCCGCGGTCCGTGGCGAGGACCCGCGCCTGCGGCTTGATCTCCTGGGCCGCGAAGACGCCCTTCACGGGCGCCAGCAGGGGGTCCCGGTTGAGGAGTTCGAGGTAGCGGGTGAGCTGCTCGACGCCGTCGATCTCGCCGCGGCGCTTGATCTCGACCGCGACGGTGGTGCCGGACCCGTCCCGGCACAGGATGTCCACCGGGCCGATGGCCGTCGGGTACTCGCGCCGGACGAGGCTCCAGCCCTCGCCGAGCACCTCCATGCGGTCGGCCAGCAGCTCCTGGAGGTGGGCCTCGACGCCGTCCTTGATCAGGCCGGGGTCGACGCCGAGTTCGTGCGTGGAGTCGTGCAGCACGTCCTCGATGGTGATGATCAGCTGCTCGCCGGCCTTGTTGGTGACCGTCCAGACCCCGTCCTCGCCCTCCTTGAGCGTGCAGGGCGGCGACATCCAGTTCAGCGGCTTGTAGGCACGGTCGTCGGCGTGGACGGAGACGCTGCCGTCGGCCTTGACCAGGAGCAGCCTGGTCGCCGACGGCAGATGGGCGGAGAGCCGGCCCGCGTAGTCCACGGAGCAGCGGGCGATGACGAGACGCATGGTCGGCAACGTTACTCGCTACCGGGCGCGGTCGGAAAATGGCCTGTTGTGAGCGCTCCCGCCTAGTGTCATGGGACCTCTCCGCCTACGGTTGTGGGTGGAGGCCGTCGTGCGGGAGAACTCTGGGCGGCTTCTCTCCGTAGTCCGTCTGACTCCTCGGACAGGGGGGTCACGAGAGGAGTACTCATGTCGCTCGACGTCTCACCGGCCCTCCTCGAACAGGCCGAGCGAGGCGAGGTCGACGAACGGGAATTCGTCGACTGCGTCCGGACCTCCCTGCCTTACGCATGGGACATGATCAGCTCTCTGGCGGCACAACTCAAGGTGGACGGCGGCGAGTTCGCCGACAACCAGGTACCCCCGCCGGACGAGCACGCGCGCGGGCAACTGCTCCGCGCCCTGGCGAGTGACGCGATACGGGGGGCCCTGCAGCGGCACTTCGGGGTCCGGCTGGCGTTCCAGAACTGCCACCGGGTCGCGGTGTTCCCGCTGGACCCGGCGGTCGACGGGCGTTACGCCACCTTCACCTCCGTACGTGCACAGCTGCTGAACCAGTCCCCGGAACTGCGGGACTGCTGAACCGGGCAGGGTGCTCCCGCCATTGGTCGCACCACTGCTCTTTCAGGTTTCAATCAGGCCAATTGCGGGAGCACTTCGCTGCCGAGCCGCGCCACGTTCTCCTCGGTGGCCGCGAGATCGCCCGAGCCCTCGACGAGCAGGGCGAAGCGGCGGATGCCGGTCCGCTCGGCGGTGGCGGCCAGCCGGTCGGCGCACAGCGCCGGCGGGCCCACGGGGTGGAGGTCGCAGAGGAGTTCGGTGTAGGCGAGCGGATCGCGCATCGTCCGGGGCCGGCCGTCGACGGTGCGGTGCGCGGCGAGGCCCCGCTGGAGCCATCCGGGCATCGCCTTGGTGAGGCTCTCCACCGCGTCCGCACGGCGGTCCGCGATCTGTACGACGCCCGCGGACACATGTTCCGCCGCGGCCACCATTTCGGGTGAAAGCCCCGCATCGCGCGCCTCCGCCTGCCACATTGCGACCATGGCAGCTTTGTCCTCGTCGCCGCAGTGCATGCCGAGCAGCATCGGCAGGCCCCTGCGTGCCGCGAGCCGGACACTGGCCGGCGAGGTGCAGGCGACGACGACCGGCGGCCCGCCGGGCGCCTCGAACTCGTCGGCCCGCGGCACGACATCGACCTCGCGGAAGGCGAATCGTTCACCCGAGGCCGCCACACGGGGCTCGCGCAGCCAGCGCAGCAGCAGGTCGAGCGACTCGGGGAAACCGCTCTCGAAGGCGGCGAGTCCGGCGCCGAAGACCTCCAGGTCCACCCAGGGACCGCCGCGGCCCACGCCCAGCGTGAAACGGCCGCCCGAGGTGATGTGCAGCAGCGCCGCCTGCTCCCCGAGCGCCACGGGATGCGCGGTCGGCAGTACGCTCACGGCCGTCCCGATCCCGATTCGGCGCGTCCTGCCCAGCAGCAGCGCGGCGAGCGTCACTGCGGACGGGCACACGCCGTACGGCACGAAGTGGTGCTCCGCCAGCCATACGGAGTCCAGCCCGGCCTTCTCCGCCGCCTCCGCGGACCGCACCGCTCGGTGCAGTGCCTCCCCCGGTCCCTGCCCCGGGAACTGGGCGGCGAGGACGAAAGTACCGACACGCATCGTGCTTCACACCTTCCTCGGTGGCCGACACGGCTCCCCTACTGGCATTAACGCCTGACACGTGCCAAAGGCACGGCCCGACCACCGCGATTTCATGATTTTCTAGGTGATGGCCGGAATGGGGGACACCCGACCGGGTACCCGGCACCGTGCGCGCTACGCGTACGCTGGGAAGCGGCCCGAGTCCCCCGAACCGCATGAGGTGTGTGCCCGTGTCCCCGCGCCGAAACCGCCCGCAAGGCGCCGCCGGCAGAGCCGAGGAGCCTCCCGAGGCCGGACCGGCCCGAGGCCCGGAGCGCGTGGAGAGCTGGCAGGGAGAGCAGTGGACCGTCCGCCAACTGGCGGGGAGCACGGGCGGCAAGCGTTACCGCTGCCCCGGCTGCGACCAGGAGATCCCGCAGGGCGTCGGCCACTTGGTGGCCTGGCCGGAGTACGGCGGCGTGGAGGACCGGCGCCACTGGCACACCGCCTGCTGGAACGCGAGGGACCGCCGGGGCACTCGGCCCCAGCGGTCCCGCAACGCCCCCCGGTACTGAACGGGGGTCGTGAAGCCCGGTGCCCCGGGTCAGACGTCGCGCTTGGTGAGCGCGGCGTAGGCCGCGCCCAGGGCGACGGCCGTGATGACGGCGAGCACGACCAACTGGCGCACGCCGTCGGCGTCGCCGTTCTCCAGCATCGGCATCTGGTAGAGCGACGCGATGGCGTTGGGGGAGGAGTACTCGATCAGCTTCTCCTGCACCTTGCGGAGGTTGTCCGACTGCATGAAGATCGCGATGATCAGCGGCAGCAGGACCACGCCCATCATCGTGGTGATCGCGCCCGCGGAGTGCCGCAGCAGTGCGCCCACGGCCAGCGAGAGCAGCCCGAGCAGGGCAACGTACAGACCGACGCCGACGGTGGCGCCGAGCCACTGGGTGCCGCTGGCGGTGGTGAGGCCGTTCTCCACGACGAGCCGGGAGCTCTGGTACACGTAGGTGTCGTCGCCCACCGATTTGCCGCCGAAGGTGGCGTAGTTCATCAGCGCGGTGAGCGCGCAGGCCACGGTGGTGACGGTGAAGGTCAGCGCGAAGAAGACGATCGCCTTCGCGGTGAGCACCCGGCCGCGCTGGGGGCACGCGGTGAGGGTCGTGCGGATCATGCCCGTGCCGTACTCGGAGCTGATCACCAGCACACCGAGGGTCATGACGCAGAGCTGGCCGAGGAGCACCCCGAACAGGCCGAAGCCGAGCACCGGGTCGGAGACGTTGTCGGTCGAGGCCAGGCCGACGACGAGCAGGTTGATGCCGAGGATCAGCACCAGCATCACGCCGAGCGTCCAGAGCGTGGAGCGCACCGTACGGATCTTGGTCCACTCGGACTTCAACGCGTGGCCGAGATGGGTCCGCTGCACCGGGAGGGCGGAGGAGAACTGCGGGGCCGGGATCTGCACGGGGGCGGTCATCGGGCGTCCTCGACGGGCTGGGTCGGCTGCGGGGCGGGCGGGACGGCGGGCGCCGCCGGCGCCGCGGCTGCGGCCGGTGCGGCCGGCGGCACGGGCGTGCCGGGCGGGACCGGCGGCTGCGCGTAGGGGTTCACGGGTGCGGTCGTTGCCGCGCCGGGGCCCGGCGGCACCGGCGGAGCGTACGGCTGCACCGGGGGCTGTGGCTGCGGGTGCCCGTAGCCGTACCCGTACGGCGGCTGCTGCGCTGCGGGCTGCGGCCACGGCGCCTGCGGCGGCGTGCCCCAGCCGCCGGGCGCCGGCGCACCGGCGGGCTGCTGCAGGCCCTGCCGCGGGTCGGCCGTGGAGCGGTAGTCCACGGCGCCGTTGGTGAGCCGCATGTAGGCCTCCTCGAGCGAGGCCTGGTGGGGCGAGAGCTCCCACAGCCGTACCTCGGCCTCGTGCGCGAGGTCGCTGATCCGCGGCAGCTCCAGACCGGTCACGCGCAGCGCGCCGTCCTGCTCCTGCTGTACCTGTGCGCCCGCCTCGGTCAGTGCCTTGGACAGCTTCTCGCGGTCCGCGGCCACGTCCGGGGTGCGGACCATCGCGAAGCCGGTGGAGTTGCCGGCGATGAAGTCCTTGACGCTCATGTCGGCCAGCAACTGCCCGCGGCCGATCACGATCAGGTGGTCTGCGGTGAGCGCCATCTCGCTCATCAGGTGCGAGGAGACGAAGACGGTACGGCCCTCCGAGGCGAGCTTGCGCATCAGATGACGCACCCAGTGGATGCCCTCCGGGTCCAGTCCGTTGACCGGTTCGTCGAAGAGCAGCACCTCGGGGTCGCCCAGCAGCGCAGCCGCGATGCCGAGGCGCTGCCCCATGCCGAGCGAGAAGCCCTTGGAGCGCTTGCCCGCGACCTCCTGCAGGCCCACCACGCCGAGCACCTCGTCCACCCGGCGGGCCGGGATCCCGGACAACTGAGCCAGGCACAGCAGGTGCTGGCGCGCGCTGCGCCCGCCGTGCACGGCCTTGGCGTCGAGCAGCGCGCCCACCCGGCGCGGGGCGTTGGGCAGCTGCCGGAACGGCTGCCCGCCGATCGTCACCCGTCCCGCGGTCGGGGTGTCCAGGCCCAGGATCATCCGCATCGTGGTCGACTTGCCGGAGCCGTTGGGCCCCAGGAAGCCGGTCACCATGCCGGGCCGCACCTGGAACGACAGGTTGTACACGGCCGTCTTGCTGCCGTAGGTCTTGGTGAGGCCGACTGCCTCGATCATGCTCCGCCCCTCGACGCACAGTCCGCGGGGCGGCGCTCGCCCCCATGAGGATTAGGAGGCTAGCGGGGCGGGAACGGTTCCCGCCCCGTGAGGCCCGAATTGCCCTGGAGCGGTCAGGCGTCCCGCTTCTTCAGCAGCGCGTAGCCGCCGATCAGCGCCACGATCACCCACAGCGCCATGATGCCGAGTCCGCCCCACGCGCCGTACGGGGCGGGGTCGTCCGGGGCGATAGTGGCCCGCATGATCTTGCTGCCGGCCTGGTCGGGGAAGTACCGGGCCACGTCCTTGGCGCCCGGCACGGCCGAGAGGATCCCGGAGATCAGGAAGAAGAAGGGGATGAGGATGCCCAGTGAGACCATCGGGCTGCGCAGCATCGTCGCGACGCCGACCGCGAAGAGCACCATCAGCGTCATGTAGAGGCCGGCTCCGAAGACCGCGCGCAGTACCCCCGGATCGCTGATCGAGGTGTCGAGGTCACCGCCGAGGACGGCCTGGCCGATGAAGAAGGAGACGAAGCTGACGATCACCCCGAGGACGAAGGTGATGCCGGCGGCGACGGCGACCTTGGAGAGGTAGAAGGTCGCGCGCTGCGGCACCGCCGAGAGCGAGGCCCGGATCATGCCCGTGCTGTACTCGCTGGAGATGATCAGCACGCCGAAGGTGATCAGCGCGAGCTGACCGAGGAAGAGACCGGACAGGCTCTGGCTGGTGGCGTCGAACTGGGCGCGGGCGCCCTCTTCGATGGTGTCCCACTGGGTACGGAAGAGCAGGCAGAACAGGCCGCTGATGACGATGGTCAGGACGGCGGCCGACGCCAGCGTCCACACGGTCGACCGGACGGTCCTGACCTTGGTCCACTCCGACTGCAGAACAGCGGTGGTCGCTGCCATGTCAGGCTTCCTTTCCGGTGTTCGTGTTCCAGGCGGCGCCCCACTGGGGTGCGGGCGCCGCGGCCTCGCCGGCCTCCGCCGCGGGCTCACCGGCGTGGTACTCCACCGACTCGGCGGTGAGTTGCATGAACGCCTGCTCCAGGGAGGCCTGCTGGGGGCTGAGCTCGTGCAGCACCAGCTGGTTCCGGGCGGCGAGTTCACCGATCTTGGCGGATTCCGTGCCCTCGATCTCGAAGGCGCCCTCGTCGCCGATCACCGCGGTGATCGACGCGGCCGCCAGCGCGTCCTTGAACTTCTCCGGCTCCGGGGTGCGGACGCGCACGTAGGAGCGGGAGTTCTCGGCGATGAAGTCCGCCATCGTCGTGTCCGCCATCAGCTTCCCGCGACCGATCACGATCAGGTGCTCGGCGGTCAGCGCCATCTCGCTCATGAGGTGGCTGGAGACGAAGATCGTGCGACCCTGGGCGGCCAGCCCCTTCATCAGGTTGCGGATCCAGTGGATGCCCTCCGGGTCCAGTCCGTTGACCGGTTCGTCGAACATCAGGATCTCGGGATCGCCGAGCAGCGCCGCGGCGATGCCGAGACGCTGTCCCATGCCGAGGGAGAACCCCTTGGAACGCTTCTTGGCGACGGGCGCGAGACCGACGACCTCCAGCACCTCGTCGACCCGGCGGGCCGGAATGCGGTTGGACTGGGCCAGGCACAGCAGGTGGTTGTACGCAGTGCGGCCGCCGTGGATGGCCTTGGCCTCGAGCAACGCCCCGATGTGCTTCAGCGGTTCGTGCAGCTCGCGGTAGTGCTTGCCGTCGATGCGGATGCTGCCACTGGTCGGATTGTCCAGGTCCAGCATCATGCGCATCGTCGTCGACTTGCCCGCCCCGTTGGGGCCGAGGAAGCCGGTGACCACCCCCGGACGCACCGTGAAGGTGAGGTCGTCCACCGCGGTCTTGTCGCCGTACCGCTTGGTCAGCCCCTGCAGCTCGATCATGCCGCATACACTATTTGGCCGCGGCGCGCGATGCACGCGGAATTCCCGCCCCCGTTTGCACTCCCCGGTCACGAACGGGCCCCCCGCCGGGGAGGCGGGGGGCCCGATGTGTGCCAGGGGCGGCGCGGAGCGTCAGCGCTGGGCCGGGACGCCGCGCGAGACGGGCTCGTCGTCGGCGGGGGCGCCGGCCGCGGCGACCGCCGCACCGGTCAGCGTGGCCAGCATCTCGCGGACGTTGGTCAGCTGCGCGTTGATGCTGTCGCGGCGGTTGGTGAGCGCCGCCAGCTCGCGCTCGGATTCGCTGCGGATGCGGTCGGCCTTGGCGTTCGCGTCGGCCACGATGTCCTCGGCCTGGCGCTGTGCGGTCTCCACCGTCTGGCGGGCGCGGCGCTCGGCGTCGGTGCGCAGCTTCTCGGCCTCCAGGCGGAGCTGCTCGGCGCGGTGCTCGATCTCGGCCAGGCGCTTCTCGGCCTTGGCCTGACGGGACGCCAGGTCGCGCTCGGACTGCTCGCGGCGCTTGGCCAGGTTGGTCTCGAAGTCGGCCGCGGCCTGGGCGGCCTTGGCGCGGGTCTCCTCGAAGAGGGCGTCCGCCTCCTCGCGCTTGGCCTGCGCGTCCTTCTGCGCGTCGGCGCGCAGCTGGCCGGCCTCACCCTTGGCCTTCTCGACGATCCGCTCGCCCTCGTCCTCGGCCTTCGCCTTGCGCTCGGAGGCGTAGGACTCGGCGTCGTTGCGCACCTGGGTGGCGGCGGACTCGGCCAGTTCGCGGTGCTGCTCGGCGGCCCGGCGGGCCTCCTCGCGCAGGTCCTTCGCCTCCTCCTCGGCGAGGCGGAGGATCTTCTCGACGCGCGCGCCGAGACCGGCGTAGGACGGTTCCGCGTCGTTGACCTGGGCCTGCGCGTTCTGGGTCTCGAGGTGGAGTTCCTCGATGCGCTTCTCCAGCGCGTTGATCCGCGCCAGTGCGCTGTCACGGTCGGCGACGAGTTTGGTGATGCGGTCGTCCACCTGCCCGCGGTCGTATCCACGCCGCACGAGCTCGAAGCCGAAGGGGGAGGAAGTGTCGCTCATGGGGTTCCTGTCAATTCAGACCGGGTGGGGTGATAGGGGGAATCCTAGGGGCCCAAGCGGCGTGTCTTACAGTCACTGTCCAGTAACTGTGCACAATGACCGCTCAATCGAGTGGCGCATCGTCGGACCGCTTGCTCCCTGTCCGGGTCGTACCGGCCGCTGCACCAGCAGTGACCGTGTTCTTACCGTTCTGCGTGGCGTTCTGACTGTTGCCCTTTCCCCCGTCGCCCGGCTGCTGGAATGACTCCAGTGCCTCGAGGACATCCTGCACACGGGTGATCTCCGCGTTGATGTCCTGGCGGCGCCGGCTCAGCACCTCGAGCTCCTTCTTGCCCTCGGTCACGATGCGCTCGGCCTCGACACGGGCCTCGCTGCGCACCCGCTCCGCCTCGCGCTCCGTGTCGTTCTTCTTCTGCTCGGCACCCTTGAGCAGCTCTTCCGCCTTCTTCACCGCGGCGATGCGGACCTTGCTCGCCTCGGCGCTCGCGTTGGACCGCGTCTCCTCGGCCCTGGCCTCGGCGTCCGTGACCAGCTCGCGGGCCCTGGCCTCCGCCTTCTCCAGCTGCTCCGTGGCGGCCTCGACCAGCTTGTCGACCCGCTCGCCCGCCGACTTCATCGTGGCGGCCGACTCGGTACGGGCCCGCTCGTGCAGTTCCTCGACCTCGGCCTCGACGCGCTGCCGCAGCTCCTGCGCACGTTCGCGGATGGCGGTGGCGTCCCTGCGGGCCTCCTCCAGCAGCGTGTCGGCGTCCGTGCGGGCCCGCTCCACCATGCCGTTGCCCTCCGAGGTGGCCTCGGCGACGATCCGGTCGGCCTCCTTGCGGGCGGCGCCGACCATCGTGTCGGCCTGCTCCTCCGCGGCGGTGCCGATCTTGAGGGCCTCGCCCTGCGCCTGGGAGATGAGCTGGTCCGCCTGCTCCGCGGCCTCGGCGCGGCGCTTGTTGGCGTCCTCGCGCGCCTCGTCCCGGATCCGGTCGGACTCCGCGCGGGCCGCCTCGGCGTCGCGCTCGGCGGAGTCGAGGGCGTCCTTGGCGAGGATGCCCAGCCGCTCCGCCTCGGCGCGGGCCTTGGTGATCAGCTGGTCGGCCTGCTGGGCCGCCTCTGTACGGCGCTTGTTGGCCTCGTCGCGCGCCTCGTCCAGGATGCGGCGGGACTCCGCCTCGGCGGTGCCCAGCGACTCCTCGGCCGCGCGGCGGCGCTCCTCGGCGTCGCGCTCGGCGGAGTCGAGGGCGTCCTTCGCGAGGATGCCCAGCCGCTCGGCGTCGCGCTCCGCCTTGCCCACGGTCTCCTCGGCCCGTGCGGCGGCATCGGCGCGGAGCCGGTCGGACTCCTCGATGGCCTCGGTGAGCAGCCGGTCGGCCTGCTCGGCGGCCTCCACCCGCTGGCGGTTGGCCTCGTCGCGGGTCTCCGCCCGCAGCCGGTCGGCCTCGTCGATCGCCTCGCCGACCGTGCGGTCGGCCAGCTGGCGGGCCTCCTCGGCCTCCTCCTGCGCCTCGCGGCGCATCCGCTGGGAGTCCTCGGTGGCGCGCTCGCGCTCGGCGTTGGCGTCCGCGTGCAGCCGGTCCGCGGCCTCCTGGGCCTCCGACCGCAGGCGCTCCGCGGCGTGCTCGGCCGCCGAGCGCAGCCCGGTGATCTCCTCCTCGGCCTGCTCGTACAGCCCGTTGACCGAGTCGCGTACCTGCTGGGCGGTCTGCTCGGCCGCGCCGACCAGCTCGGCCGCGTGCCGCTCGGCCTCGGCGACCAGCCGCTCCGCCTCGGCGCCGGCCTCCTCCACCCGCTTGCGGGCGGACGCGAGCAGCTCCTCGCCCTCACGGCCGGCCTGCGCGCGCTCCTGCTCGGCCTCGCCGCGGGCCGCGCCCAGCAGCTCCTCGGCCTCCCGGCGGCGCCGCGTGGCCTCCTCCTGGGCGGCGGACAGCGCCTCGGCCGCCTCGGCCCGCAGCCGTCCCGCGGTCTCCTGCGCCTCGGCACGGACCCGGTCGGCGGTCTCCTGCGCCTCGGTGCGCAGCTGCTCGGCCTCGGCGGCGGCGTCGCCCCGCAGACGTACGGCGAGCTGCTCGGCCTCGGCCCGGGTCTGCGACGCGTCGGCGGCGGCCTCGTCACGCAGCCGTACCGTCTCCTGCTCGGCCTGCTCCTGCAGCCCGCGGACCCGCTCGGCGACCTCCGTGCGCAGCGTGGCCGCCTCCTCGGCGGTCTCGCGGCGCAGCCGCTCCGCCTCGGTGCGGGCCTCGCGCAGCGCGTCCTCGGCCGCGGTGATGCGGCGCTCGGCCTCCTCGCGCAGCCGGACGAGATCGGCCTCGGCCTCGTCGCGCAGCCGCTGGGCGGCCCGCTCGGCCTCCTCGCGCAGCAGCACGCCGGCGCCCTCGGCGTCCTCCCGGACCTGCTCCGCCTGCTGCTCGGCCTCGGTGCGGACCTGCTCGGCCTCGCCCCGGGCGCGCTCCAGCAGCTCGTCGGCCTGCCTGCGCAGGCCCGCGGCGCGCTCGATCGCCTCGGTACGGACCTTCTCGGAGTCGGCGGTGGCCTTCTGCCGGTGCTCGGCGGCGTCCGCCTTCGCCTTGGTCAGCAGCTCCTCGGCGGACCGGGCCGCCTCCTCGATCTGCTGCACCGCCTCACGGCGTGCCTCGCCGCGGATGCGCTCGCCCTCGGCGACCGCCTCGGCGCGCAGCTGCTCGGCCTCGCCCCGCAGCCTGCGGGCCTCCTCCTGCAGCTCGACCGTCTTGGCGCGGTACTCCTTGGTGTCGTCCTTGGCGGTGCCGAGCAGTTCCTCGGCCGACTCCTCGGCCTGGCCGCGCAGCCGGTCCGCCTCGGTCTCCGCCTCGCGGCGGATGCGCTCGGCCTCCTCGCTCGCCGCGCGGGTGGTGGCACGGGCGTCCTCGGTGGCCTTGTTCAGGACCTCCTCGGCGGTCCGGGCCGCCTTGGCGAGGGCCGCCGCCGCATCCTCGGCCGCCTCGGACTTGGCGGTCTCCTGCGCCTGGCTGCGCAGCCGCTCGGCCTCGGCGTTGGCGTCGGCGAGGATCTGCTCGGCCTCGGCCTTCGCGGACTCCGCCTCCTTGGTCGCCTCGGCGACCAGCCGGGCCACCTCGGCCCTGGCCGTACGGGTGCGCTGCTCGTTGTCGGCGTCGACGGTGGCCAGCCGCTTGGCGGCGTTGGCGGAGGCCTCCTCGCGGAGCCGGTCGGCCTCGCTCTGCGCCTCGCGCAGCTTCTCGTCGGCCTCGCGCAGCTTCTCCTCGGCCGAACGGGAGAGTTCGCCGGCCTGGGTGCGGGCGTTGTCGGCGTCGCTCTGGGTGGAGGCACGCAGCTGCTCGGCCTGGGTGGTGGCCTCCTGGGCCTGGCTGGCCGCGGCGTTCAGCAGCCGTTCGGCGTCCGCGCGGGCCCGGCGCAGCAGTTGCTCGGCCTCGGCGCGGGCGGTCGATGACTCGGACTCCAGCCGGTCGCGGGCGCCCTCGGCGATCCGCTGCGCCTCGGCGCGGGCGGCGGCCAGCGCGGCGTCCGACTCGGCGCGGGTCTCCTCCATGAGCCGGCGGGCCTGCGACTCGGCGCGGGCGCGCAACTGCTCGGCCCAGGCCACGTTCTCGTTGACGTGGCTCTCGACGTTGGTGCGGCGCTCGGCCAGTTCCTCGTCCAGCCGGCGGCGCCGGCCGACGGCCTCGGCGTGCCACTCGGCCTCCACGCGGGCCTGGTGCTCGGCCTGCTCCTGGAGCAGGCGCTGGGTGGCCGCGCGGGCCTCGCGCAGTTCCCGTTCGGCGTCGGCGCGCAGCTGGTCGGCCTGGATCTGGGCGTTGCGCAGCAACTGGTCGGCCTGGTGGCCGAGGTTGTCGTAGGCAGGGCGGCTCGCGAGGTTGCGGCGCGCCTCGTGCAGCTTGGCGCGCAGCACCTCGACCTGGTAGCCGAGGTCTTCGGCATGCTGGACGACCTTGTCCCGTTCCTTACGAAGCCGCTCCATCTCGGCCTCGAACTGCGAGAGGTGGTCGTCCTCAACCTCGTAGCGGTCGTAGCCCCGCACTCCGCGGTCCCATCCGTCTCCTGGTGTACCCACCCGCCAACCGAGTGAGATTCCCCGGGGCCCCGTTCACCGCGGAGCCTTACGGAGAATTGTGTCCGATCCCACGCCGAGGCGCGGGCAGGTACCCCAGCCCACCCCGGGGTCGCCAGGCCACTCTACCGGGGCGAGTCGTCTCCGGTCAGTGGTCCTTGGCCGAGGTGACGAGCTCGGTGAGCACTCCGTGGCAGTCCTTGGGGTGGAGGAAGGTGATCCGCGACCCCATGGAGCCCTTGCGCGGACTGTCGTAGAGGACCCGCACGCCCTTGTCCCGCACGGCCGCCGCGTCCGCGTCGACGTCCTCCGTGCCGAAGGCGATGTGGTGCACCCCCTCCCCGTTCTTGGCCAGCCACTTGGCGACGGTGGAGTCCTCGCGGGTGGGTTCCAGCAGCTGGAGGTAGGAGGCCCCGCCGTCGGAGGTCTCGTTGATCTTGAGCATGGCCTCGCGCACGCCCTGTTCCTCGTTTATCTCGGTGTGGAACACCTCGAAGCCGTAGGTGGCACGGTAGAACTCGACGGTCTTGTCGAGATCGAAGCAGGCGATGCCGATGTGGTCGATTCGCGTCAGCATGACTCCAGTGGACCGCCGGTCGGCATGGTCACGCAACGTGCGCGCGATCACACCGTCTGCCGGGTGACCGCCGGCTCCACCCCTCAGTACATTGACAGCACCCTCGAAAACCATCGTTAACCTTCCCTCCGTGCAAAGGGGCCGCGTCATGACCAGCCAGGCACGAACGTCCGTGATCGTCGCGGGTGCGCGCACCCCCATGGGCCGGCTGCTCGGCTCGCTGCGCACCTTCTCGGGTGCCGAACTCGGCGCCGTCGCCATCAAGGCCGCGCTGGACCGGGCCGGCATCGGCGGCGACCAGGTGCAGTACGTGATCATGGGCCAGGTGCTCCAGGCGGGTGCCGGGCAGATCCCGGCCCGCCAGGCCGCGGTCAAGGCCGGCATCCCGATGAGCGTGCCGGCGCTGACGATCAACAAGGTGTGCCTGTCCGGCCTGGACGCCATCGCGCTGGCCGACCAGTTGATCCGGGCGGGTGAGTTCGACGTCGTCGTGGCCGGCGGCCAGGAGTCGATGACCAACGCGCCGCACCTGCTGCCGAAGTCCCGCGAGGGCTTCAAGTACGGTGCCGTCCAGATGCTGGACGCCATGGCGTACGACGGTCTCACCGACGCCTTCGAGAACATCGCCATGGGCGAGTCGACCGAGAAGCACAACACGCGACTGGGCATCGGCCGCGCCGAGCAGGACGAGATCGCCGCGCTGTCCCACCAGCGGGCGGCCGCCGCGCAGAAGAACGGCCTGTTCGAGGCCGAGATCACCCCGGTGGAGATCCCGCAGCGCAAGGGCGAGCCGGTGGTCTTCGCCAAGGACGAGGGCATCCGCGCCGAGACCACGGTCGAGTCGCTGGCCAAGCTGCGCCCCGCCTTCAGCCGGGACGGCACGATCACCGCGGGCACCTCCTCGCAGATCTCCGACGGCGCCGCCGCGGTGGTCGTGATGAGCAAGGCCCGGGCCGAGGAGCTGGGCCTGGAGTGGATCGCCGAGATCGGCGCCCACGGCAACGTGGCCGGACCGGACAACTCGCTGCAGTCGCAGCCGTCCAACGCCATCGCGCACGCCCTGAAGAAGGACGGGCTGTCCGTGGGCGACCTGGACCTCATCGAGATCAACGAGGCCTTCGCCGCGGTCTCCGTGCAGTCCATGAAGGACCTGGGCGTGACACCTGAAAAGGTGAACGTCAACGGCGGTGCCATCGCCCTGGGTCACCCGATCGGCATGTCCGGTGCGCGCATCGTGCTGCACCTGGCCCTGGAGCTCAAGCGCCGCGGCGGTGGCGTGGGCGCGGCGGCCCTGTGCGGTGGCGGCGGCCAGGGCGATGCCCTGATCATCCGCGTGCCGGGCAAGTAACACCACCTGTGGGCGAGTGAGCCGAAGGGGAGCGGCCGCTGTCGAGAAGATGGGGGCCCCTCCCAGCGGTAGCTGGGGGAGCGCGGAGCCTGCGAGGAACGAGCAGGCGAGCACGGTCGACTGTCGACAGCGGCTGAGCGAACCGGAGGCGAACCGAGCCCGGAAAGAAATGAGGAGCGATGGACGTCCCCACCCTGGTGGAGCAGGCGCGGCAGGGCCGCCCGCGGGCGGTCGCCCGGCTGATCTCATTGGTGGAGGGGGCGTCCCCGCAGCTGCGGGAGGTGATGGCCGCGCTCGCGCCGCTGACCGGCGGGGCGTACGTGGTGGGCCTGACCGGCTCGCCGGGTGTCGGCAAGTCCACGTCGACCTCCGCGCTGGTCTCGGCGTACCGGCGGGCCGGCAAGCGGGTCGGCGTGCTGGCCGTGGACCCCTCCTCGCCGTTCAGCGGGGGCGCCCTGCTCGGCGACCGGGTCCGGATGAGCGACCACGCCTCCGACCCCGGTGTCTACATCCGCTCCATGGCCACCCGCGGCCACCTGGGCGGTCTGGCCTGGGCCGCGCCGCAGGCGATCCGGGTGCTCGACGCGGCCGGCTGCGACGTGGTCCTGGTGGAGACCGTCGGCGTCGGCCAGTCCGAGGTGGAGATCGCCGCGCAGGCCGACACTTCTGTGGTGCTGCTCGCCCCGGGCATGGGCGACGGCATCCAGGCGGCGAAGGCGGGCATCCTCGAGATCGGCGACGTGTACGTCGTCAACAAGGCCGACCGGGACGGCGCCGACGCGACCGCCCGCGAGCTCAACCACATGCTGGGCCTGGGCGAGTCCCGCCTGCCGGGTGACTGGCGGCCCCCGATCGTCAAGACGGTCGCCGCCCGCGCCGAGGGCATCGACGAGGTGGTCGAGGCCCTGGAGAAGCACCGCGCCTGGATGGAGGAGCACGGCGTGCTCGCGGAGCGCCGGCTGCGCCGCGCGGCCCTGGAGGTCGAGCACATCGCCGTCACCACCCTGCGCGAGCGGATCGGCGACCTCCACGGCGACCGCCGTCTCGGCGCGCTCGCCGAGCGCATCGTCGCCGGCGCCCTGGACCCGTACGCCGCCGCGGACGAGCTCGTCGCGGGCCTCACCGAGCAGGCCTGAGGCCCGCGCCTCGGGGCGCGGGCCCACGGGCCGCGAAGGGGCGGTCAGGCCTTGCCGCGCACCGCGCGCAGATGGTCCGCGACCGGGTTGAGGGCCCTGCGGAGGGCCGCCAGGTCCTCGGCGGGGAGCAGGTCGATGAAGTGCTCCCGTACGGCGGCGACGTGGTGCGGGGCGACCTTGCGCATGGTCTCCCAGCCGTCCTCGGTGAGGACGGCGAACAGTCCCCGCCGGTCCGACTCGCAGTTCTCGCGGCGGACCAGGCCCGCGGTCTCCATGCGGCTGATCTGGTGCGACAGCCGGCTCTTGGACTGCAGGGTGGCGCGGGCCAGGTCGCTCATCCGCATGCGGTGCTCGGGCGACTCCGAGAGGTTCACCAGGATCTCGTAGTCGTTGTAGGTCAGACCGAACGGCTGCAGGTCCCGTTCGAGCTGGTGCGTCAGCAGCTTGCTGACCTCCAGGTGGATGCGCCAGGTGCGCTGCTCGTCGGCGGTCAGCCAAAGGGTGCCGGTCTCTGTCTCCATGCTGGAATTATACCCAGAAAGTTGAAATCCGGATTATTCGGGGTCCCGGTACGTGTCGGTAGGGTCACAGACCGAAGCGGCGCTGCAGGTCCCCGAGCTGCCCCGGGAGCCTCGGCACGCCCTGCGGCGCACCCGGGACGCCCGCGCCGCCGCCCGGGACGCCGGCCTCGTGCGGGACCGCGCCCGTGGCCTGCTCGGGCATGAGAACCTCGGTGGACTGGAGCAGCACCTGCCCCGCGCCGACGAACTCGAACTGGTGCTCCTCGCCGGAGGTCCCGCCGACGCCGGTCAGCGCCCGCAGTCCGCCCAGGACGCCGCGCATGTACCCGTGGTCGTAATGGTGGCAGGGGGACGGGCAGTCCGCCCATCCCACCAGGGCCTGCGGGTCGACGCGGACCGGCGGCTCGACGAAGTGCACGGCGCCGTTGGAGGCCGCCACGAACTTCCCGGTGCCGATCAGCGTGAGGAAGCCGGGGATGATCGACTGCTTGAGCGACAGGCCCGGCTGGAAGGCCAGCAGGTTGCCCGACCGGATGGTCAGGTTGCCGTCCTCCAGGTCGTAGGAGTTCACGTCGAACGCCCGGTCGGCGAGGATCATCTTGCCCTGGCCCTCGGCGACCACCCAGTCCGCGGCGTGCAGCGGGGAGTGGAAGTTGCTGCGGATCAGCCCGTCGAGGGCGCCGTGGCCGATGCCGTGGAAGCTGATCTGCCCGTAGTAGGCGATCATCTTCCCCTTCTGGAGGAACCACTGGCCCTTCAGGTCGACGCTGAAGGCGTACGGGTTGACGTTGTCGTCGACCGGCAGCGTGTACGGGTCGTGGACGACCGGTCCGTTCGGGGTCACAGCTTCTCCTCGCTCGCCTGTACGTAGACCGTGCCGTGACCCGACAGCTCCAGCTGGAACGCCTCGCCGGAGCCGCGGCCCACCATGTCGCGCCAGCCGAGCGCGGTGGACAGCTTGTTGCGGACGTCACCGCGGTGGGCGACGTACGCCTGGGGGTCGACGTGCACCGGGCGCTGCGGGGTGATCGGCAGCTCGATGACGCCGCCGTGCGCCATCACCGCGACCGCGCCCTGGCCCTGCAGGGTCGTGGTGAACAGCCCCTGACCGGTGACCTGGCCGCGGATGACGCCCATGACGCCGCCCTGGGACCCCATGAACATCGTGCCCTGCCGCAGCGAGCCGTCGAAGGCCAGCAGCCGGTCCGCCTCGACGTACAGGGTGTCGCCGGTCAGGTCGACGCAGTGCACGTGGTGGCCGCCGTGCCCGAACATCACCGAGCCGTGGCCCTCGACGGTCATCAGCGGGGTCGCCTCGTTGGCGAGCCTGCGGCCGATCATCGACCCGATGCCGCCCTGTCCGCCCTGCACGTTCGGGGTGAAGGTGACGTTCCCCCGGTAGGCCAGCATCGCGCCGCGCTGGCTGAACAGCCGCTGGCCCGGCAGCACCTGGGCCTCGACCATCTTCGAGTTGATGCGGGTGAACGGCATCAGACCTGCCCCCCGACGGTGTTGCGCTCGCTCGGCTGCACGTACACCAGGCCGTCGCCCTCGAAGCGGATCTGGAAGGACTCGCCGCCCGACTCGCCGATCACCGTCCGCCAGCTGATGCCGGCCTGGAAGTGCTGCTGGAGGTTGCCGGTGTGGGCCACGTACGCGCCCGGGTCCACCTGCAGCGGCAATCCGGGGGCGACGCGGAGCACCACCGCCGGGCCGTCGGAGGTGATCGCCGCCTGGCCCACGCCCTCCACCGTGGTGGTGAACAGGCCGTTGCCCTGCGAGGCGCCGCGCAGCCCGGTGAAGGTGGTGCCGGTGCGCAGCGCCGCCTCGGTGGCCAGCAGGTTGCTGGCCTCGACGTAGAGCTTCTCGCCGTTCAGCCGCACGAGGTTGATCTCGCTCGCGCGGTCGGCGAAGTAGCAGGTGCCCTGCCCCCGCACCTCCATGACCTCCATGGACTCGCCGGTCAGCCGGCGGGTCACCATGCCGCGCAGGCCCTCGCCGCCCCCGGACATCTTCTTGAAGCTCATCTGGCCGTCGTACGCGACCATCGAGCCGTTCTTCGCCTTCACGGCGTCGCCGGACATGTCCACGGCGAGCACCTTGCTGCCCTGCAATCGAAACTGAGCCACGGGTCAGACCGTATCCGTCCGGGAGGAACCCGTCACCAGGGTCCTCGTCTCGTTTTGTCCAGCGGTTCCGTGCGGCGCTCCCGCCGCCTCCTCGACCTCCAGCAGCGAGGCGCCGCGGCGCTCGGCCTCGAAGGCCGCGTGACCGCCGCGCAGCCCGAACAGCCGCTTGGACAGCAGGATGTAGAGGACGGCGAGGACGTTGAGGCCGAGCGTGCCGATCTTGAGGTAGCTCACCTTCTCGGTGAGCTCCCAGACCTCCAGCGGCAGGAAGGCCGCGGTCGCGACCACCGTCAGGTACTCCGCCCACCGCTTGGCCGCCCACAGCCCGACGGCCTCGACGATCTCGATCAGGGCGTACGCGAGCAGCGCCGCAGCCACGATCAGCAGCGTCGAGTGCCTGTACTCGAAGGTGCGGCGGATGGTGTCCACGACGGGGGAGTGGTCGAGGTCGTAGTGGAAGTGCCGGAAGACCGGACGGAAGACGGTGAGGTTCTCCTCGAAGAACCGGCGCACCGAGTCCTGGGAGTTGCTGAACCGCCACACCGCCCAGGCCGCGACGACGACGAACACCCCGCGCAGCAGCCGCTCGACCGCCAGGAAGCGCAGGATGAACAGGTCCCGCAGCGCCCGGCCGCGCGGCACCTCGGGGGCCCGGTCGGCCGGACCCGAGCCGTGCGGCGGACCCAGGGCGAAGTCCCCGCAGCGCAGGCAGCGCCAGACCTCCCCCTGTGAGGTGTCGGCGCGCAGCCGCTCCCGCAGGTGCGCCTCGTCGGGCGCGTACGTGATGTGCCCGCGCCGGGCGCAGTGGCGGCGGTCCCAGTCCAGCTTCATCCCGTTTCTTCCTCGAGGGGGCGGTTCGTCGTGGAGGGGGACGCGTTTGGCCCGTCGATGGTTCACCTGTTCCCCCGGGGGCCCCGGGGGCGGGGCGGCCGGAGGGCCGGGTGATAATGGGTGGACCACTTGTGATCGCATTCACAAACATCCTGATCGCAGTGTCGACGCCCACCGCAGTCCCTGTCCCGATAGTGAGGTCCCGTGGACACCAAGACCGCCTCCGCCCTGAACCGGCTCCGCCTGGTCTCCGCCCCAGAAGCGGTGTCGTTCCTGCTCCTGCTGGTCTGCTCGGTGCTCAAGCGCACCACGGACTTCGACGCGGTCCCCGTGATGGGGATGATCCACGGCATCCTCTTCATCCTCTACGTCCTGTTCTGGCTGGACGCCTGGAACCGCACCAAGTGGCCGCTCGGCCGCGCCGCGCTGTACTTCCTGCTCTCCGTCCTGCCCACCGGCGGCTTCTTCGCCGAGCGCAGGCTGCGCCGTGAGGCCGAGGACAGCGTCATCGCGGCCCGCGCGCGCAAGGAGCTCAAGGAAGGCGTGGTCGAGGCATGATCGTCGCCTTCTCCGTCACCCCGCTCGGCGTCGGCGAGGACGTCGGCGCGTACGTGGCCGACGCGGTCCGGGTGGTCCGTGAGTCGGGACTGCCCAACCGCACCGACGCGATGTTCACCTCCGTCGAAGGTGAGTGGGACGAGGTCATGGACGTCGTCAAGCGCGCCGTCGCCGCCGTCGAGGCCCGGGCGCCGCGCGTCTCGGTGGTCCTCAAGGCCGACATCCGCCCCGGTGTCACCGACGGGCTCACGTCCAAGGTGGAGACCGTCGAGCGGCACCTGGCGGAGTAGCCCCGCCGCGCCTTCGGGCGCGGAAGGACGCCGACTGCGGACGGGGAGGGTGGGGCGGGCCTTCGCGGCGGTGTGCGGGGTTGGTCCTCGGCGGGGGTTCAGGCGCCGGAGCGGTTCGCCTGTCCGGTGGCGGGGTCTCGTCGCCGTCCGCGGGTGCAGGTGGCCGGTTGCGACGCCCACCGTTCGTGGGTGGCGCGCCCGCCGTGACCTGCGTCTGCGGGTGCTTCCCCGACATCGGGCCCTGTTCCGCCGAGTATGTCGGCGAAAGCGGGCCCGATCTCCCGCCCGCCCTTCGGCAGCACCCCGAATCAGCCGCAGTCGCCGGTTACGGCTGGCGCGCCCACCGCCCAGCGAAGGCGTGGAAGCGGCCATCTGCACCCGCGGACGGCAACGAGACCCAAAGCACCGGAAACGCAGTCCGCTCCGGAGCCCGAACCCCCACCACGAACCCACCCGCACACGCCGAGGAGGGTCGCCCCTACCCTCCCCTCCGCAGCCCGCCGCTTTGCGCCCGGAGGGCGCGAGACGGCGGGACAGCCGAACAGCTCACCCCCGCCACGCCCCCCACACCGTCGGGTGCGCCGTGGCGGTCAGTCGCCGGCCAGCGCACTGCCCAGCGGGGTGCGCTCGTAGAGCACCTGGTGGCCGTAGCGGCGCGAGGTGAGCAGGCCCGCCTCCCGCAGGACCGCCAGGTGCGCCGACACCGACGACAGGGCGAGGCCGTGCCGGTGGGCGAGCGCGGTCGTGGTGGCCGGCTCGCCGAGGCCACCGAGGATGGCGGCGCGGTTGGCGCCGAGCAGCCGCACCAGGGCCTCTGAGGCGGCCTGCGGTGCCTGCCACAGCCCGCCGATGCCGCGGGCCGGATAGACGACGGTGCCCTGCCAGGGCGGGTCGAAGCCCGCCGCCAGGTCCGGCCACACGAAGACGCTGGGCGCCAGGACCAGGCCGTCGCCGCCCAGGTCCCGGTCGTGCTCCGTCGGCTTGTGCAGCGTGAGGGTGCCGTCCGCCCAGCTCAGCGAGGGATGGAGGTCGGCGAAGAGCCCGGTCAGCCCGCCGTCCGCGAGCCGCCGCGCACGGAAGGCGATGTCCGCCTCCAGCACGGCGCGCAGCCGGGGCCAGTACGGGGCGACCAGCGCCTCCCAGGTCTGTTCGTACAGGTCCGCCAGCTCCCGCACCGCGCGCGCCGGGTCGGCCAGCATCGCCCGGCCCTGCGGGGTCCCGGCGGCTCCCGGGGTGTCCGCCAGCGAACGGGCCAGGTCCTGCCGGGCGACCTCGGGGTCGGTGGCCCGCACCCGGGCGAGCTCGTCCTCGATGGAGGCCGAAGGGCCCTGCGGGGGCGGGCAGAGGAAGTCCGGGCTGTGGCCGCGGCGGGGCATCAGCAGCCACAGCGGGGTGAGGTCCAGCGCCCGGGCCGCCTCACGGGTCTGCCGCAGCCAGGGCAGGTGGTACGCCTGCAGCCCGGGCTCCTTGAGGGTGCGCACCGCGCCCTCGGTCTCCCACAGCGGGGAGAGCGCGAACCGGCAGCGCAGCAGGTCGTCCGGTCCGAAGCGCATGCGGAACGGCACGGCACACCCCCCGCCCTCGACTCGGCCCGACTTTCGGCTGGAGCCGAAACACTACGGCGTGCCCCGTCCCCGCCGCCAGGCTGCGCCCATGACGCTGAACACCGACACCACCGCGGCCGGACCGGCCGCCGGGCGCGGCTACCGCGCGGTCTTCGCCGTACGGGAGTTCCGGGCCGTCTTCGCGGCGCACGTGCTGTCGCTCCAGGGCACCGTGGTCGCCGAGATCGCGCTGTCCGTGCTGGTGTTCCGGCTCACCGGGTCGCCGCTGCTGACCGCGCTCACCTTCGCGCTCGGCTTCGTGCCGTACGCGCTGAGCGGCACCCTGCTCGCCGGGGTCGCCGACCGCTTCCCGCCGCGCCGGGTGCTCGTCGTGTGCGACCTGCTGTGCGCGCTGTGCGCGGCGGGGATGGTGCTGCCCGGGACGCCGATCGCGGTCCTGCTGGGTCTGCGCTGCCTGATGGCCATGATCGCCCCGGTGTTCACCGGCACCCGGGCCGCGAGCCTGGCCGACATCCTGCCCGGCGACACCTTCGTGCTGGGCCGGTCCCTGATCCGCATGGTCGCCCAGGGCGCTCAGATCGTGGGCTTCGGCGTCGGCGGGTTCCTGCTGGTCCTCGTCCCGCCCCGGGCCGCGCTGGCGATCACCGTGGCGGCCTTCCTCGGCTCCGCCCTCCTGCTGCGCCTCGGCACCGCGCGGCGCCCCGCACGCGGCGGCGACGCGGCTCGCTCCGCCGGCGGCAGCGGCCGGCTGATGCGGGACCCCAGGGTGCGGTACCTGCTGCTGCTCTGCTGGGTCCAGCCGTTCTTCGTGGTCTTCCCGGAGGCGCTCGCCGCCCCGTACACCGACTCCATCGGCGCGGGCACCCCGGGCCTCGGCCTCTTCATGGCGGCGATGCCCGTCGGCACCGTCCTCGGCGAACTCCTCGCGGGCGCCTTCCTGCCCCCGGCCGCCCGTGCCCGCCTCACCGTCCCGCTCGCCGCGTGCTCGCTGCTCCCGTACGCGCTCTTCGCCCTGCGCCCCTCTCTGCCCCTGGCCGTTGCCGCGATGTTCATCACGGGCCTGACGGCCGCCTACACCCTGGGTCTCGATCAGTGGTTCGTGGCCGCGGTGCCGGAGGGGTTGCGGGGGCGGGCGATGACGTTGCAGTCGGCGGGGTTGATGACGATCCAGGGGCTGGGGATGGCGGTGGCGGGTGCGGCCGCGGAGTTCGTGGCGCCGCACGTGGTGACGGCGGTGGCGGCGGGTGCGGGGACGGTGTGCGTGCTGGTGGTGCTGGCGCGGGTGCGGGGGACCGCCGTCGGCGCCGCGTGAGGGGCCGGAACACGTGCTCGTGGTGCCGCGGACCGTATGGGGCGGTCCGCGGCACCACGAGTGATGGGGGTACCGGTCGGGTCAACCGGTCTTGGGTCAGCTGACGTTGACCCCGGTCCATGCGGCGGCGACCGCGTTGTACTCGGCGGAGCCGCTGCCGTACAGGTCCTTGGCCGCGCTCAGGGTCGCGGTGCGGGCCTTCGCGTAGTTGGTGGACGAGGTGAAGTACACCGTCAGCGCGCGGTACCAGACGGCGGCGGCCTTGGCGCGGCCGATGCCGGTGACGGTCGAGCCGTTCTTCGTGGGGCTGTTGTAGCTCACGCCGTTGATGGTCTTGGCGCCGCTGCCCTCGGAGAGCAGGTAGAAGAAGTGGTTGGCCACGCCCGAGGAGTAGTGGACGTCGAGGTTCTTCACCGAGGACGACCAGTAGTCGGCGGAGGCGCCGTCCTTGGACGGCTTGTCCATGTACCGCAGCGGGCTGCCGTCACCGTTGATGTCGATCTTCTCGCCGATGAGGTAGTCGGGTGTGTCCGAGGGCAGGTTCTCGTAGAACTCCACCATGGTGCCGAAGATGTCGGAGGTGGCCTCGTTGAGGCCGCCGGACTCCCCGGAGTAGGTCAGGCCGGCCGTGGCACTGGTGACGCCGTGGGATATCTCGTGGCCCGCGACGTCGAGGGCGGTCAGCGGGTGGGTGTTGCCCGAGCCGTCGCCGTAGGTCATGCAGAAGCAGCTGTCGTCCCAGAAGGCGTTGACGTAGTTGCTGCCGTAGTGTGCGCGCGACAGGGAGCCCTTGCCGTCGCCGCGGATCCCGGAACGGCCGAAGGTGTTCTTGTAGAAGTCCCATGTCGCCGCCGCGCCGAACTGCGCGTCCACGGCGGCCGACTGGCGGTTGGAGGCGGAGCCGTTGCCCCAGACGTCGTCGGTGTCGGAGAAGGTGGTCCCCGTGCCGCTGGTGCGGTTGTTCAGGTCCGTGGTGTAGATGCCGCCGCGGCTCGCGTCCTTGAGCGTGAAGGTGCTGCCGGACTTCGTGGTGGTCAGCTGGACCGAGCCCACGTGGACGCCGGTGCCGCTGCCGGTCTGGATGCCCTCGTAGCGCTGGATGACGGCGCCGGTGGCGGCGTCGGTGATGACGTTGAGCGCGCTCGGGGTGCCGTCGGCCTGGGTGCCGTGGACCACCGTCCGGTACGCCAGGCGGGGCGTGCCGCTGACGGCCCAGACGACCTTCTCGGGGGCCGCGGCCTGCCCGACCGCCTTCAGCGGCTCCTCGCCCTTGACGAGCGGGGTCTTCAGCAGGCCCTTGACCGTGGCCGCGGCCTTCTCCCGGGCGGCGGCGGCCGTGACCGAGGGCGTGAGCGTGGCGGGTGCGATTCTCGCGGTGACCGCGCGCGAGACGGACCGGGTGGCGCCGCTCTTGTCCTGGTGCACCACCAGGTCGCCGCCGAGCACCTCCAGACCGGCGTAGGTGCGGTCGTAGCGCAGGTGACGGGTGCCGTCGGGGTCGACGACGGCGTCCCTGACGGTCAGCTGCTCGCGGTCGCCGAGGCCCAGGCTCCCGGCGAGGCCGGCGGCCGCGCCGCGGGCGTCGGACAGGGCCTGTGCGTGGGAGGCGGCGATGCCCTGGGCGGTGGGGGCGCCCTGGGCGTTCGCGGTGAAGGACTGGAGGCCGCCGGCGAGGAGCGCCGAGGCGGCGGCGAGAGTGCCGATTGCCAGCTTCTTGCGCAATGTGACTCCTTGGGTCCCGTCGCGTGGGGGCGGCGGGCGAGGACCCCGGGCGTGTGGGTGACCGGGGTGGTGTGGGGGGTGCGCGGTGTTCCGCGCGGCAAGGAGCCTCGCACCGAACGGCGGGTGAATGACAGGTGCATTTCATCCTTTGGCCGGTTCGCGCGGCGGCGGCCCCGGCCCATGCGGCCACCTCCCGGCCCAAAGGGTGACAACTCCGTCCCAGGAGTAGGGGAAACCCTCCCCGGGGAGGGCGGCTTTCCGGTCACGATCCGCGGCCCGTGTGGCTGAAACACCGCGGTAATACGTGTGACGGGAACCCGGCGTACGATCACCCGCACCATGGCGCCGGTGGATGGCGCCGTCCCGCCCCGCGAGACGCGGCTGCCCAGCATGTGACCGACGGGTAGGCTCGGGCCTGTGCCCAAGCCGCTGAGCCTGCCCTTCGACCCCATCGCCCGTGCCGACGAGATCTGGACCCGGCGCTGGGGGCGCGTGCCCTCGATGGTCGCGATCACGTCGATCATGCGCGCGCAGCAGATCCTGCTCTCCCAGGTCGACTCCGTCGTCAAGCCGTACGGGCTGACCTTCGCCCGCTACGAGGCCCTGGTGCTGCTGGCCTTCAGCAAGGAGGGCGAGCTGACGATGTCCAAGATCGGCGAGCGGCTCATGGTGCACCCCACCTCCGTCACCAACACCGTCGACCGCCTGGTCGCCGCCGGCTTCGTCGCGAAGCGCCCCAACCCGAACGACGGCCGCGGCACGCTCGCCTCCATCACCGCCAAGGGCCGCGAGGTGTGCGAGGCCGCCACCGAGGACCTGATGGGGATGAAGTTCGGGCTCGGCGCGTACGACGACGAGGAGTGCGCGGAGATCTTCGACCTGCTCCGGCCGCTGCGCATAGCCGCGGGGGACTTCGAGGAGTGACGCGCGCCACGGCCGGGGCCGGGGGAAGCGCCGCAATCGCACCGGTTACGCTCGTCCGCATGAAGCAGAGTGTTCTGACCCGGTACCGCGCGCTCGCCTACGTGACGGGTGTGCTGCTGGTGCTGCTGACCATCGGCGTGATCGCCAAGTACGTGCTGGAGATCGACGGCGCCGCGGGCTTCACCAAGGTCGTCAGCATCGCCCACGGCTGGCTGTACGTCCTCTACCTGGTCTTCGCCTTCGACCTGGGCTCCAAGGCGAAGTGGCCGCTCGGGAAGCTGGCGTGGGTCCTGCTGGCCGGGACGATCCCCACCGCCGCGTTCTTCGTCGAGCGCAAGGTGAGCCGCGAGGTGGCCCCGCTGGTGGCCCCCGCGGGTGAACCCGTCAAGGTCTGACACCTCCCTGACCTGCGCGATCCTCCCCTCCCTCGCGGGACGGGAGGATTCGCCGTCGACAAATACTAGGACGTCCTAGTATTTTCGCCTTGTAGGGGCCGTTCTCGTGGTACGGGACGCGCCCGGTCGGCGAGAGAGGCGGAGACACGGCATGGACGCTGCAGCCATCGAGGAGGGGCGCAGCCGCTGGCAGGCGCGCTACGACGCCGCGCGCAAGCGCGAGGCCGACTTCAGCACGCTCTCCGGTGACCCGGTCGAGCCCGTGTACGGCCCGCCCGCGGGTACCGAGGTGCCCGGCTTCGAGCGGATCGGCTGGCCCGGCGAGTACCCCTTCACCCGCGGACTGCACCCGACCGGTTACCGGGGCCGTACGTGGACGATCCGCCAGTTCGCGGGCTTCGGCAACGCCGAGCAGACCAACGAGCGCTACAAGATGATCCTCGAGGCGGGCGGCGGCGGCCTGTCCGTCGCCTTCGACATGCCCACCCTCATGGGCCGCGACTCCGACGACCCCCGCTCGCTGGGTGAGGTCGGCCACTGCGGCGTCGCCATCGACTCGGCCGCCGACATGGAGGTCCTCTTCAAGGACATCCCGCTCGGCGACGTCACGACCTCCATGACGATCTCCGGCCCCGCGGTGCCGGTCTTCTGCATGTACCTGGTGGCCGCCGAGCGCCAGGGCGTCGACCCCGGAGTGCTCAACGGCACCCTGCAGACCGACATCTTCAAGGAGTACATCGCGCAGAAGGAGTGGCTCTTCGCCCCCGAGCCGCACCTGCGTCTGATCGGCGACCTGATGGAGCACTGCGCGGCGGGCATCCCCGCGTACAAGCCGCTGTCGGTCTCCGGCTACCACATCCGCGAGGCCGGCTCCACGGCCGCGCAGGAGCTCGCCTACACCCTGGCCGACGGCTTCGGCTACGTGGAGCTGGGGCTGTCCCGCGGGCTGGACGTCGACACCTTCGCGCCGGGCCTGTCCTTCTTCTTCGACGCGCACCTGGACTTCTTCGAG
Source organism: Streptomyces sp. NPDC058864 (assembly GCF_042742985.1). Taxonomy (NCBI): domain Bacteria; kingdom Bacillati; phylum Actinomycetota; class Actinomycetes; order Kitasatosporales; family Streptomycetaceae; genus Streptomyces; species Streptomyces sp. NPDC058864. The sequence goes on from NZ_JBHYMQ010000010.1 coordinate 26,379, forward strand.
GAGATCGCCAAGTTCCGTGCCGCGCGCCGGATCTGGGCCCGCTGGATGCGCGAGGTGTACGGCGCGAAGACCGACAAGGCGCAGTGGCTGCGCTTCCACACCCAGACCGCGGGCGTCTCGCTGACCGCCCAGCAGCCGTACAACAACGTCGTCCGCACCGCGGTGGAGGCCCTGGCCGCGGTCCTCGGCGGCACGAACTCGCTGCACACCAACGCCCTGGACGAGACGCTGGCGCTGCCCAGCGCCCAGGCGGCGGAGATCGCGCTGCGCACGCAGCAGGTGCTGATGGAGGAGACCGGCGTCGCCAACGTGGCCGACCCGCTGGGCGGCTCCTGGTACGTCGAGGCGCTGACCGACCGCATCGAGGCGGACGCGGAGAAGATCTTCGACAAGATCAAGGAGCTCGGCGCCCGCGCCGTGCCGGACGGCAGGCACCCGGTCGGCCCGATCACCTCGGGCATCCTGCGCGGCATCGAGGACGGCTACTTCACCGGCCGGATCGCGGAGGCCGCCTTCGAGTACCAGCGCGCCCTGGAGAAGGGCGACAAGAGGGTCGTCGGCGTCAACTGCCACACCGGCTCCGTGACGGGCGACCTGGAGATCCTGCGGGTCAGCCACGAGGTCGAGCGCGAGCAGGTCAGGGTGCTCGCCGGCCGCAAGGGCGAGCGGGACGACGCGGCCGTCCGCAAGGCGCTGGACGCGATGCTGACCGCCGCCCGGGACGGCAGCAACATGATCGAGCCGATGCTGGACGCGGTGCGCGCGGAGGCCACCCTCGGCGAGATCTGTGGCGCCCTGCGCGACGAGTGGGGCAGTTACACGGAGCCCGCCCGCTTCTGACGCGTCCCACGACGCGGGACGCGGGGCACGGCGGGAACAGTGCGTGTTCCCGCCGGGCCCCGCTGCCGTGCCCGCCGCCCCCGGAGGCCGGAGGCGGCGGGCGCACTGCTCAGAACTGCTCGACGAAGTACGGCTGCAGGGTCATCCAGCCGTTGCCGCGGGCGCCGTAGCGGGTGCCGTTGTCGCTCTGTGCCAGCGTGTACCAGGAGTCGACGTAGTCCGGGTCGTCCGTCCACCAGTCGTCCGGGATGGCGTCCAGGACCGCGTTCACCAGCGGGATGTAGGTGCCCTGGTCGGCGATGGTCAGCAGGATCCCCGCGATGGCCTTGGCCAGGTCGCGGTAGTTGGTGCTGCCGTCGTCCTCCATCATCACGGCGTCGGCGAGGTTGTACTTGTACAGCGACCAGTTGACCAGGATCTGGTTCGGGCTGTACGTCGTCCCGTCGTTGTCCAGGTACGGCATGTCGACGGGGTCGACGCGCACGGTGCCGTCCTGGCCGAACCCGGTGACGAGGGTGTAGATCTCGGCGTCGCCCTTGACCCACGGCTCCTCGTCGTCGGAGAGCCGGACCTGGGTGATGCGCGTGGTCCAGAAACCGGCCGCGGCCGCCGAGGCCGACGAGGACTTCGCCGCGGAGCTCGGGGAGGCGGAGGTCAGGCCCTGGCGGTCCAGCTCGCCCTGGAGGACGTCCAGGCCCGCGGCCAGCGCTTTGGAGCCGTCGATGTCGACGACGTACACCGGGTGAGCGGGGGCGGTGCGGGCGTCGAGACGGTGGGCCCGGCCCCGGCTGTCGTAGGCGGTGACGGTGCGGACGTCCTCGTCGGAACTGGCCGCGGCCACCCAGGGGGTGACGCCGGAGGCCAGCGCCCCGCGCATCGAGTCGTCCCCGAGGCGCAGCCGCAGCAGGGAACCGACGTCCGCGCCGAGGCCCTTGGCGGCCGCGATCCGCCGGTCGGCGTCGGCGAGCGCCGGCCGCAGCCGCGGGCCGGCGAGTTCGGTGACGGCCACCTCGTCCGAGGCCAGTGCCGCGTGGCGGACCCGGGCGCGCCACGAGGCGTCGGAGAGGGAACCGGCGATGGCGCGCGCCGCCTGGTCCTCCGCCACGGTGACGGCGGACGACGGGGCGTGGGCGCGCGGGGTGGCGGTCGCCGGGAGCGCGGTGGCGCTCTGGGCGGCCGTCAGGGCGATCAGCGAGGCGGCGACGGTGGCGACGACGCCGCGCCGACCGGGGTGAGGGTGTCTCACGTGGATCGATCCTCCTGGGGGCGAGCGATCAAAGGACGCGCTGACAGGGTGGAACGATGGAACGCCGAACAACGGCCATGCCTGGCCGCCGGGTTGTCTATGCGAGTAGATGACCCGCCGGTAAGCATGACGATGACATGCCATGCGGGCAAGAGGTGTTGAGGCTCCGTAGCGGAAAGAGAAGCCCAACTCCCGGCTACGGCTCGATCGTCGGGGTTGCCGCGAGGCCGCCCAGCAGGACGGTGGTGAAGCGGGCCGCCCAGTCGGCGTCCACCGGTTCGCAGGAGACGAGCGCGCGGTGCACCACGGCCCCCGCGATGACGTCGAAGATCAGGTCGATCTGCGGTGTCGGGTCGCCCTCGTCCGGCGGGATCTCCCCGCGCTCCTGGGCCCGCCGGCGGCCCTCGACAACCAGGCGCTTCTGCCGGTCGACGATCGCCTCCCGGATCCGCTGCCGCAGCGCCACGTCGTGGGTGGCCTCGGCGACCACCGCCATGAGCGCGGTCTTGGTGGCGGGCTGCTCCAGCAGGGCCGCGAACTGCAGGACCACGCCCTCCACGTCGGCCCGCAGGCTGCCGCGGTCGGGCAGTTCGAGCTCGTCGAAGAGCGCGGCGACCGCGTCCACGGCGAGCTCGTTCCTGTTCGCCCAGCGCCGGTAGAGGGTGGTCTTGGCGACCCGCGCGCGGGTCGCCACGTCACCCATGGTGAGCTTGCCCCAGCCGAGCTCGACCAGGGCCTGCCGCGCGGCGTCCAGGATCGCCCGGTCGGCCTCCGCACTGCGGGGGCGTCCGGTCCTTCTGCCTGTTTCACGCGCGCACATGGCTGGGAACCCTATCCCCGTTGCGCAGGGCGAGACCGTACAGTTACGCTACGGGTCGTATCGAAACGATGGCGCCCGGCGCGCGAACAGGGGACCTCGCGCGGGGCGGCGCGTCATCGCCGCGTGCCGTAGGTGGCGCTTTCGGGGGGCGATTCCCCGGGAACCGCGACGAGGGGGGAGGATTGGTCTCATGCAGCCACGGAACATGTCCATGAGCGGCGTGGTCGACCTCGCCGCGGTGAAGGCGGCCGGAGAGGCCAAGGCGAAGGCCGAGCAGGCCCGCGCCGAAGCCGCTCGCAACGGGGGAGAAGCCGCCGCCCCCGCCCTGGTGACCGAGGTCACCGAGGCCACCTTCGAGAGCGATGTCCTGCAGCGCTCCACCGAGGTCCCGGTCGTCGTCCACTTCTGGACCGACCGCGCGGACGCGAGTGTGCAGTTGCAGGAGACGCTGGAGCGGCTCGCCGCCTCCTACGCGGGCCGGATCGTCGTCGCGAAGATCGACGTCTACGCGAACCAGCTGCTGGTGCAGCAGTTCGGCGTGCAGGGCATTCCCGCGGTGTTCGCGGTGCTGGCCGGCCAGGCGATGCCGCTCTTCCAGGGCGCCGCTCCCGAGGAGCAGATCCGCGAGGTGCTGGACCAGCTGGTCGCCGTGGCCGAGCAGCGCTTCGGCATCACGGGCGTGCCGGTCGAGGAGGGCGCCGAGGTGCCGGTCGCCGAGGAGCGGCCGCCCACCCCGCAGGAGATCGCGCTGTCGGCGGCGCACGACGCGCTGGACCAGGGCGACCTCGGTGGCGCGATCCAGGCGTACCGCAACGTGCTCTCGGACGACCCGGCCAACGCCGAGGCCAAGCTGGGCCTGGCGCAGGCCGAGTTGCTGCAGCGCGTGGAGGGTGCCGACGCGCAGGCCGTCCGCAAGGCCGCGGCGGACGCCCCGGCGGATGTGGCGGCGCAGATCGCCGTGGCCGATCTGGACCTGGTCGGCGGTCATGTCGAGGACGCCTTCGGCCGCCTGGTGGACACCGTGCGGCGCACCGCGGGCGAGGACCGCGACACCGTACGGCTGCGGCTGCTGGAACTGTTCGAGGTGATCGGGGCCGACGACCCGCGGGTGGCGGCCGCGCGCGCCGCCCTCGCACGGGTGCTGTTCTGACCTGATCACGTAAGGTGGCCGTGCCTCGAAAGCCATTTCGAGCCCGGTGCAGGACCGGCCGCGCTTTACCAAATCTTGATGAAGCGCGGCCGCTGTTACTTCCGGTAAGAGAGTGACGGGACTCTGTCCGGATCTATCACCCGATGGGTGATTTTCACACCCTCATCGCAACTACGCAGCGTAGCCGTTGTGGTCTAGACCATATCTTCTGGGTTATCGCACCGTTACCCGCTAGTAACGACGCCCCTTGTGCAGCGGCGCCGAATGGACCACGATCGGCCAAGCCCGGTCCGTCGCCGAGAAGTCGGCATCCAGCCGTCCGATCGCGAGCGGGTCCCCACCGGGCCGGAACGCCGAAGCTGTGCCAGCAGTGGACGCGGACCGCGGACAGGGGGGTCTCTGCCGTCCGGCAGGGCCTGTCCAGCAGGTTGCGCGAGAGCGTGGCCGTGTGGTTGTCGCTCGGGGGTGATCGCCGATTTTCGGACAGTGTCGTCCGCTCTTTCCCGCGTGACGGCCGTCGATACGGCGCTCTCCTTCCCGAGGACGTAGCACTTCTCCCATCCCGCCGCAATCCCCACGATTCCGGCCGGAGATGTACGTCCGAGAAGGAGGAAAGTCATGGAGTCGCTCATCCGCGGCGGTACCAGATGGAAGCGGTTCGCCGTCGTCATGGTGCCCAGCGTCGCGGCCACCGCGGCGATAGGCGTGGCCCTGGGTCAGGGTGCGCTCGCCGCGTCGTTCAGCGTTTCGGGCCAGCAGTTCAAGGTCCAGGCCCAGGACCTGCAGGGTGAGGGCTTCGTCCAGTACGGAGCCATCGACGTCCAGCACGGCGGCAAGCCGATCCCGGTCGCGGTCTCCGCGTTCGACTCGGCCACGATCACCGGTCTGTGCCAGTCCGTGGTCGTGCCGACGCCGATCGGCGACGTCACGCTGAAGCTGGGTGCCGGCAACGGTGGCAAGAAGGTCGAGGCGAAGAACCTCTACATCGACCTCGACCAGCTCGACGCCGATGCGGAGTTCACCGACATCAACATCGGTGTCGCCGCCGGTGACACCACGCAGGGCCCCGGCATCAAGGCCGGTGACAAGACCGACCCCGGTTCCTTCGCCCAGGAGGCCCGGAAGGCTCACCTCACCGGTGTGCAGCAGACCGCGTGGGCGACCAGCGCGGGCACCTTCAAGCTCAGCGGGCTGAGCATGTCGGTGAAGATGGGGTCCGGCGCGAAGTACGAGTGCTTCTAGCCTGACCGGAGGGGGTGGGGGGCACCGGATGCCCCTCACCTTCCTCACCCCCGACTCTTTCCAGAAAGCCAGTCCCAGGGAGCTGTTTTCCATGAGCGCCGAGACACACGGACTGAGGGGCCGGTTCGGCTATTGGCGGTTCCGCTTCCGCGTATGGCGCGGACAGCGGCCGTTCTGGGCGGGCCTGCTGACACTGCTGGCAGGACTGCCCATCGCGTACTTCCCGTACGCCCATCTCTCGCTCGGCGCGCTGAGCCTGACCATGGCCACCACGGCCGGGTCCGGTTCGCTCATCATCGGCGTGCTGCTGGTCGTACTCGGCCTGACCATGTGGTACCAGTCGGCGGTGCGCGTCTTCTCGGGCGTCGCGTCGATCCTGCTGGCGCTGGTGTCGCTGGTGGTCTCCAACTTCGGCGGCTTCCTGATCGGCTTCCTGCTGGGCCTGATCGGCGGTGCCCTCGCCGTCTCCTGGGCTCCGGGCGTACCGCCCGCCGACGGCGGCGCGGACCCGGCGGAACTGCCCGGCAGCGGCACGGGCGACGACGGCGACACCGGCTACGTGCCGCCGCCCGGTTCCCCCTACGCGGCGGCCTACGGCGAGTACCCGGCCGACCCGGCCGCCGACCAGGCGGGGACCGCCCCGCAGCACCCGGTGGACGGCGCCGAAACCGTAGACGCGAACGGGAGGCACAGTGCGGGGTGATGAGGTTCAGCCCGCTTCCGGGGTCGCCGCCGGCAGCGGCACCCGTGAGAGAACGGGGCCGCGGCACGCGGCACCGAGGAAGTCGCTGCTGACCAAGCTGCAGATGCCCGCGGGCAAGGCGATAGCCCTGGCCGCGATGCCGACGGCGGTCCTGATGGGCATGGGACTGACCCCGAGGCTGGCCTCTGCCGACGAACTGCCGAAGAACCCGTTCTCGGGCACGAAGTGCGTCGAGCAGCCCGACGAGCCGCCGGAGTCGGCGACGCCGAGCACCACCCCGTCGAGCGGCGGCACCAAGAGCCCGACCGCGACCCCGACCCCGACTCCGTCCGCGAGTTCCCCGTCGCACGACTCCTCCTCCGGTGACGGGGGCGGCAAGGGCGAGGAGAGCGGTGGCGGTTCCTCCGGCGGCTCGGGGACGACGGCGCCCGCCCCGTCCGCCTCGCCGTCGGCGACCGGGCAGAGCGACCCGCTGGACCCGCTGGGCGTCGGTGACGCCCTGGGCGACCTGCTGGGGCTCAACAAGCAGAGCGAGGAGGCCGCCACGGCGACCCCCTCGGCGACCTCGACGCCCGCCCCGGGCGCGACGTCGGCCGCTCCCGAGCCGAGCGCCTCCACGGGCACGGTGAAGACGAAGGCCGAGGACACCACCGCCGCGCTGAAGAAGACCGTGTCGGAGGCGGCCGAGAAGCTCTCGGAGACCACCGCGAAGGCAGCGGACACCCCGGACCCCGCGCAGAGCTCCCCGGCCGTGCCGGCGGACGGCAAGACCCCGTTCCCGTGCCCGACCCACGACGCGCAGGCCCTGGCGGACGCCGCCTACCAGGAGACGCAGTCGCTGCTGCCCGACGACCCGTGGGTCCTGCGCAGCAGCCTGCTGACCCTGACCGGGCTCGACTACAAGGGCATCGTCGAGGTCAAGACCTGGAGCGGGAAGGTCAAGAAGGTCCTGAAGTTCACCGCCACCGGCGTGGACATCAAGGACCTGCAGCAGGAGGTCGTGGGGCCGAACGGCACCGTCGGGCACGTGGACGCCCGCAAGGGCAGCACCTCGACGATCCGCAACGGCACGGTGACGATGTACACCGAGTCGCTGAAGGGCAACCTCTTCGGGCTCATCCCGATCGAGTTCACCCCGGACACCCCGCCCCCGATCAACGTGCCGGCCGCCTTCTTCACCAACGTCAAGGTCGTGCAGGCCGGCCAGTTCGGCGGCACGCTGAAGCTGCCGGGCATGCACGTGTACAACACCGCGGACTGAGCCCGGCCGCACAGGACCCCTCCGGGAGCCGCACACGAGAAACGGCGGAGGGCGCCGTCCCCGCAAGGGGAGGTGTCCTCCGCCGTTCCTCGTGTTCCGGGTGGCCCCGCGGCCGGCCGGGCCGCGCGGTGGCCGGTCAGACCGCGCGGTGGCCGAGGTGGTGGACCCGCACCAGGTTGGTGGTACCGGGGATACCGGGCGGGGAACCGGCCGTGATGATCACGGTGTCGCCCTCGGTGTAGTCGCTGAGCTTCAGCATCTCCTGGTTGACGATCTCCACCATCTCGTCGGTGGTGTTCACGTGCGGGACCACGGTGGTCTGCACGCCCCAGGTGAGCGCCAGCATGTTGCGGGTCGACTCGTCGGTCGTGTACGCCACCACCGACTGCGGCACGCGGTAGCGGGCCAGCCGGCGGGCGGTGTCGCCGGACTTGGTGAAGGCGACCAGGGTCTTGGCGTCCAGGTAGTCCGCGAGTTCGGCGGCGGCACGCGCGACGGCGCCGCCCTGGGTGCGCGGCTTGCGGCCGTTGAGCGGCCACAGGCCCTGCTTGAGCAGTTCCACCTCGGCCGCCTCGATGATCCGCGACATCGTCTTCACGGTCTCGATCGGGTACTTGCCGACGCTGGACTCGGCGGACAGCATGACCGCGTCCGTGCCGTCCAGGATCGCGTTGGCGACGTCGGAGGCCTCGGCGCGGGTCGGCCGGGAGTTGGTGATCATCGACTCCATCATCTGGGTCGCGACGATCACCGGCTTGGCGTTGCGGCGGCAGAGCTCGATCAGCCGCTTCTGCACCATCGGGACCTTCTCCAGCGGGTACTCGACCGCCAGGTCGCCGCGGGCCACCATGACGCCGTCGAAGGCCGCGACGACGTCCTCCATGTTGTCGACCGCCTGCGGCTTCTCGACCTTGGCGATGACCGGCACGCGGCGGCCGACCTCGTCCATGACGCGGTGGACGTCACGGACGTCCTTGGCGTCGCGGACGAAGGAGAGCGCCACCATGTCGACGCCCATGCGCAGCGCGAAGCGCAGGTCCTCGATGTCCTTCTCGGACAGGGCGGGCACGTTGACCGCCGCGCCGGGCAGGTTGATGCCCTTGTGGTCGGAGATGACGCCGCCCTCGACGACGAGGCAGCGGACCCGCTGGCCCTCGACCTCGATCACGCGCAGCGCGACGTTGCCGTCGTTGATCAGGACGGGGTCGCCGGCGCGGACGTCGGCGGGCAGGCCCTTGTAGGTGGTGCCGCAGATGGTCTTGTCACCGGGGACGTCCTCGGTGGTGATGACGAACTCGTCACCGGCGACCAGCTCCACGGGACCGTCCGCGAAGGTCTCCAGGCGGATCTTGGGCCCCTGGAGGTCGGCCAGCACGCCGATGGCACGTCCGGTCTCCTCGGAGACCTTGCGCACCCGCTGGTAGCGCTCCTCGTGCTCGGCGTGGCTGCCGTGGCTGAAGTTGAAGCGGGCCACGTTCATACCGGCCTCGGCCAGCGTCTTCAGCTGGTCGTAGGAGTCGACGGCGGGACCCAGGGTGCAGACGATTTTCGCTCGGCGCATGAGGACGATCCTATCGGGTTTGTTCCGCTCCGGAATTTTCCCGTGCGGGGGAGGCATGGACGGTGCGGACGGCGGCCATAGAGTAGAGCCTCCGGGTGGCCTCAACGAGTCACCGGCCGGTGACCAGCGAGTACGTCTGCTGTGCGATCTCCAGTTCCTCGTCGGTGGGGACGACCGCGACCGCCACCCGGCTGCCCCCGGCCGACACCACGCGGGCGGCGCTGCCGCGCACCGCGTTGCGCACCGGGTCCAGCTCGATGCCCAGCCCCTCCAGCCCGCCCATGGCGGCGGCCCGGACCGCGGCGGAGTTCTCTCCGACGCCCGCCGTGAAGGCGATCGCGTCGACCCGCCCCAGCACGGCGGTGTAGGCGCCCACGTACTTGCGCAGCCGGTGGACGTAGACGTCGAAGGCGAGCTGCGCGGCCTCGTCGCCCTCGGCCATCCGGCGGGCGATCTCCCGCATGTCGTTGTCGCCGCACAGGCCGAGCAGGCCCGAGCGCTTGTTGAGCAGGTCGTCGATCTCCGGCACCGCCATTCCGGCCACGCGGGCCAGGTGGAAGACCACGGCCGGGTCCAGGTCCCCCGAACGGGTGCCCATCACCAGGCCCTCCAGCGGGGTGAGCCCCATGGAGGTCTCCACGCACTCCCCGCCGCGCACGGCGGAGGCGGAGGCGCCGTTGCCCAGGTGCAGGACGATGACGTTGACCTCGGCCGGGTCCCTGCCCAGCAGCCGCGCGGTGGCGCGGGAGACGTAGGCGTGCGAGGTCCCGTGGAAGCCGTAGCGGCGCACCTGGTGGGCGTCGGCGGTCTCCCGGTCGATCGCGTAGCGGTAGGCGTGCTCGGGGACGGTGGAGTGGAAGGCGGTGTCGAAGACGGCCACCTGCGGCAGGTCCGGGCGCAGGTCGCGGGCGACCCGGATGCCGGTGACGTTCGCCGGGTTGTGGAGCGGGGCCAGCGGCACCAGCTCCTCGACGGCGGCCAGCACCTCGTCGTCGATCAGCGTCGGCGCGGTGAAGCGCGTGCCGCCGTGCACGACGCGGTGGCCCACCGCGGCCAGTTCGGGGGAGTCCAGGCCGAGGCCGCGGGCGGCGAGCTCCTCCGCCACGGTCTTCAGCGCCTCGGCGTGGTCCGCGACCCCGCCCGGCTCGCCGATCCGCTCGACGATCCCGGCCGCCGGCCGGCTGCCGTCGGCCATGTCCAGCAGCTGGTACTTCACCGACGAGGAGCCGGAGTTGAGGACGAGGACGCGGGTAGCGGTCACGGTGCCTTCCCTGTGGTGGCCGGTCACCGGTCGCCCTGGGCCTGGATGGCCGTGATGGCGACGGTGTTGACGATGTCCTGGACCAGCGCGCCGCGCGACAGGTCGTTGACGGGCTTGCGCAGGCCCTGCAGCACCGGGCCGACCGCCACCGCGCCCGCCGAACGCTGCACCGCCTTGTAGGTGTTGTTGCCGGTGTTGAGGTCCGGGAAGATCAGCACGGTGGCGTTCCCGGCGACCTTCGAGTCCGGCAGCTTGGTGGCCGCGACCTTGGCGTCGACCGCGGCGTCGTACTGGATGGGACCCTCCACCAGCAGCTCCGGGCGCCGCTGCCGGACCAGTTCGGTCGCCCGGCGCACCTTGTCCACGTCGGCGCCCGAACCGGAGGTGCCGGTGGAGTACGACAGCATCGCCACCCGCGGCTCGACCCCGAACTGGGCGGCGGTCTCCGCGGACTGGATCGCGATGTCGGCCAGCTGCTCGGCGTCCGGGTCCGGGTTGACCGCGCAGTCGCCGTACACCAGCACCCGGTCGGCCAGGCACATGAAGAACACGGAGCTGACGATGGACGCGCCCGGGGCGGTCTTGATGACCTCGAAGGCGGGACGGATGGTCGCCGCCGTGGAGTGGACGGCACCGGAGACCATGCCGTCGGCGAGGCCCTGCTCCACCATCAGCGTCCCGAAGTAGGAGACGTCGGCCACGACGTCGTACGCCAGCTCGTAGCTGACGCCCCGGTGGGCGCGGAGCCTGGCGTAGAGCTCGGCGAAGTTCTCGCGCAGCGGCGAGGTCTGCGGGTCGGTCAGGGTGCAGCCGGGCACGTCGACGTTGACGCCGAGCTCTCCGGCCCGCTTGCGGATGGCGTCCTCGTCGCCGAGCAGGACGATGTCGCAGACGTCGCGGCGCAGCAGGACCTCGGCCGCGTGCAGGATGCGCTCCTCGGTCCCCTCGGGCAGGACGACCCGGCGGCGGCCGGAGCGGGCCCGCTCGATCAGCTCGTGCTCGAACATCATCGGGGTGACGCGCTCGCCGCGGACCACCGAGAGCCGCTCGGTCAGCTCGGGGCCGTCCACGTGCTTCTCGAAGAGCCCGAGCGCCGTCTCCGCCTTGCGCGGGGTGGCCGCGCCCAGCCGCGCCTCCAGGGCGAAGAGCTCGGCGGCGGTCGGGAAGCTGCCGGCCGGCACCGACATCACGGGCGTGCCGGGGGCCAGCCGGGCCGCCAGGGCCATGATCTCCGGGCCCGGCACCTCGTCCAGGGTGAGCAGGATGCCGGCGATGGGCGGGGAGCCGGCGGAGTGCGCGGCCAGCGAACCGATGATCAGGTCCGCCCGGTCGCCCGGGGTGATCACCATGCAGCCGGGGGTCAGCGCGCGGATGAAGGTCGGCAGCATCGCGCCGCCGAAGACGAAGCCCATCACGTCCCGGGACAGTCCGCCGTGGTCCCCGAGGAGCACCTCGGCGTGCAGCGTCTCGACGACCTGGGCGACCGTGGGGGCGGACAGCGCGGGCTCGTCGGGCAGCACGTACGCGGGCACCGGGAGCCGGCGGCGCAGCCGTGTCGCGGCCTCCTCCAGCACCTCCGGGGGCACCCGGTTGGCGATCATGGCGATGATGTCGCAGCCCAGCCCGCTGTATGCCTGGTGCGCGTTGCGGACCTCGTCCACGACCGAGTCGGCGGTCTGCTCGCGGCCGCCGACCACCGGGATCACCGAGGCGCCGAACTCGTTCGCCAGCCGGGCGTTGACGCCCAGCTCGCCGGGCAGGTTGGTCTCGTGGAAGTCCGAGCCGAGGACGAGCACGGTGGGGAACTCCGCGGCCACCAGGTGGTACCGGTCCACGAGGCGGGCGATGAGCGCGTCCCGGCCCTGCTCGGCCTGGAGCGCGGCGGCCTCCTCGTAGCTCAGGCCGTAGGCGGTCGCCGGGTCCTGGGTGAGCCGGTAGCGGCTGCGCAGCAGCTCGAACATCCGGTCGGGCGTGTCGTGGACGAGCGGCCGGAACACCCCGACGCGGTCCACCTGCCGGGTCAGCAGCTCCATCACGCCCAGCTCGACGACCTGGCGGCCGTCCCCCCTGCCGATACCGGTTACGTACACGCTGCGCGTCACGCGCTCTCTCCGTTCCTGCCCGGCGTGATCCACCCAGACGGGTGGCGGATATCTGTTGACATTACCGTTCGGTGTGCGTATGGCGCGCGGCGGGTGCGGTGCGGACCTACGATGCGAAAAGGCGACCGTACACGCGACCGGAGGGAGCGTGGAGCGCCATGCGCATCGGAGTCCTCACCGCCGGCGGCGACTGCCCCGGACTCAACGCCGTGATCCGCTCGGTGACCCACCGCGCGCTGACGTTCCACGACGACGAGGTCATCGGTTTTGAGGACGGCTTCAAGGGGCTGCTGGAGGGCCGCTACCGCCCGCTCGACCTGAACTCCGTCAGCGGAATCCTCGCCCGGGGCGGCACCATCCTGGGCTCCTCCCGGCTGGAACGAGCCCGGCTCCACGAGGCCGCCGACAACTGGCGCACCCTCTGCGCGGGCTACGCCCTCGACGTCCTGATCCCCATCGGCGGCGAGGGCACGCTCACCGCGGCCCGGCTGCTCGCCGAGGCCGGCATGCCGGTGGTCGGCGTCCCCAAGACGATCGACAACGACATCTCCGCCACCGACCGCACCTTCGGCTTCGACACCGCCGTCACCGTGGCCACCGAGGCCATCGACCGCCTCAAGACCACCGCCGAGTCCCACCAGCGGGTCATGGTCGTCGAGGTCATGGGCCGGCACGCCGGCTGGATCGCCCTGGAGTCCGGCATGGCCGGCGGCGCCCACGGCATCTGCCTGCCGGAGCGGCCCTTCGACCCCGCCGACGTCGTCGCGATGGTCGAGGAGCGCTTCGCCCGCGGCAAGAAGTTCGCCGTCATCTGCGTCGCCGAGGGCGCCCACCCCGCCGAGGGCACCATGCCGTACGCCCACGGCGAGATCGACGCCTACGGCCACGAGCGCTTCGCGGGCATCGGCACCCGGCTCGCGGGCGAGCTCGAACAGCGCATGGGCAAGGAGGCCCGCCCCGTCATCCTCGGCCACGTCCAGCGCGGCGGCGTCCCCACCGCGTACGACCGCGTGCTGGCCACCCGCTTCGGGTGGCACGCCGTGGAGGCCGCGCACAAGGGCGCCTTCGGCTGCATGACGGCGCTGCGCGGCACCGCGGTGGAACTGGTGCCGCTCGCCGACGCGGTGATGGTGCTCAAGCGGGTGCCCGAGGACCGCATGCAGGAGGCGGAGTCGGTCTTCTGACGATGCGTCGACCCGACGCGTCGACCCGATGCGCCGACCCGGTGTGCCGATCCGATGTGGGCGGACGGGTGCCCGGACGGACGGCTCAGGGGCGGCGCTGCGGTGCCCAGCGGTAGGTGAGCTCGGGCCTGCCGACCTGGCCGTACTGCGGGGCGCGGACCGCGCGGCCGGTCTCCACCAGGTGCTCCAGGTAGCGGCGGGCCGTGATCCGCGAGACGCCCACGGCCTGGGCCGCCGCGTTCGCCGACAGGCCCTCGGCCGCCTCGCGCAGTGCCGTGGTCACCGCCTCCAGGGTGGGGCCGCTGAGACCCTTGGGGAGCACGGAGCCCTCCGGGTTGCGCAGCGCCGCCAGGGCGCGGTCCACCTCGTCCTGGCCCGAGGCCTCGCCGCCGGCGAGCTCGTCGCGGTAGCGCGCCCAGCGCTCCAGCCGGTCGCGCAGGGTGGGGAAGGTGAAGGGCTTCAGCAGGTACTGCACGACCCCGACCGAGACGGCCTGCCGCACCACCCCGAGATCGCGGGCCGAGGTCACCGCCACCACGTCGGCGGTGTGCCCGGCCGCCCGCAGCGTGCGCACCACCTGCAGCCCGTGCCCGTCGGGCAGGTTGAGGTCGAGCAGGATCAGGTCCACCTGGTGGCGTTCGAGGGCGCGCAGCGCCGCGCCCCCGGAGTGGGCCACCGCGGCCACCGTGAACCCCGGCAGCCGCTCCACGTACAGCCGGTGGGCGTCCGCCGCCACCGGGTCGTCCTCGACGACCAGCACCTTGATCATGTCCGCACCTCCCCGCGCAGCGGCAACCGTACGGTGAAGGCGGCGCCGCCGCCCACCGCCCGGTCCAGGTCCACGGTGCCGCCCATGCGCCGGGCGGTCTGCTCGACGAGCGCGAGCCCGAGGCCGTGCCCGTGGCTCTTGGTCGTCCAGCCGCGCCGGAAGACCTCGCGCACCACCGCCGGGTCCACCCCGTGCCCGCTGTCGGTGACCCGCAGCAGCAACTCGCCCTCGTCGGCGCGGGCGGTGACCTCGACGTGCGGGCGCGCCGCCGACTGCGCGGCCCCCTCGATGGCGGCGTCCAGGGCGTTGTCGATCAGGTTGCCCAGGAGGGTGACGAGGTCCCGGGAGGTCAGCGAGACGGGCAGCACCCCGTCGTCGATGCGGCTGTCCTCGGTGACCGTCAGCTCCACTCCGCGCTCGTTCGCCTCGGCCGCCTTGCCCAGCAGCAGCGCGGCCAGCACCGGTTCCGCCACCGCCGCCACCACACGGTCGGTCAGCGCCTGGGCCAGCTCCAGTTCGGCGGTGGCGAACTCCACCGCGTCCCGGGTGCGGCCCAGTTCGATGAGCGAGACGACCGCGTGCAGCCGGTTGGAGGCCTCGTGCGCCTGCGAGCGCAGTGCCTCGGCGAAACCGCGCACGGAGTCCAGTTCGCCGGTGAGCGACTGCAGGTCGGTGTGGTCCCGCAGGGTCACCACGGTGCCGCGGCGCTCCCCGCCGCGCACCGGCGAGGTGTTGACCACCACCACCCGCTCCGCGGTCAGGTGCACCTCGTCCACCCGCGGCTCGGCCGCCAGCAGCGCACCGGTCAGCGAGGTGGCCAGCTTGAGGTCGGCGACGTACGAGCCCACCACGTCCCCCGGGAGGCCGAGCAGTTCACGGGCGGCGTCGTTGCACAGCGCGACCCTGCGGTCGGCGTCCAGCAGGATCAGGCCCTCGCGCACCGCGTGCAGGGTCGCCTGGTGGTAGTCGTACATGCGGCTCAGCTCGTCCGCGGCCATGCCGTGCGTGTGGCGGCGCAGCCGGGCGTTGGCGAGGTAGGTGCCCAGGCCCCCGACCGCCAGGGCCGCCGCGGCGATGCCGATGAGCGCCGCCAGTTGGTCCCGTACCCGGTCGGTGATGGCCTCGACCGTGATGCCGACGCTGACCAGGCCGACGATCCGGCCGTCGTCGTGGACGGGGGTGACCACGCGCACGGACGCGCCCAGCGTGCCGGTGTAGGTCTCCGTGAAGGTGCCGCCGCGCTGGGCGCCCTCTATGTGCCCGAGGAAGCGGTGGCCTATCTGCCGGGTGTCGGGGTGCGTCCAGCGGATGCCGTCCGGGCTCATGATCGTGATGAAGGAGACGCCGGTGTCCCGCCTGACCTGCTCCGCGTACGGCTGGAGCGCGGCGGTGGGGTCCTCGCCGCGGATCGCCGCCGCCACCGAGGGGGCGTCGGCCACCGCCCGCGCGGCGGCCGTGACCCGGTCCTCCGCGGCGTCCTCCGCGCGCTCGGCGGCGTTGACGTAGACGAGCACCGCGATGCCCGCGACCACCATGGCCACGATGACCACCTGCACCGCGAACAACTGGCCCGCCAGACTGCGCGCACGGCGGCGCTGCCCAAGGCGCGGCCGGGGGTGGCGGAGGAGGGTCGGGAGCGGCATGCCCACCAGTGTGCACAGGTCCCGCGAACACAATGAACGCAAACGTGACCTGGCTCACGGTGCGGGCGCATAGTCACCGGGACCTATCCAATCGCGGACGCCCCGGGACGGCGTCCGGATGGACCGAGGAGACGAAGGTGTCAGTGCCGGTACAGAGCCGTACCCAGGGTCGCAGGGACCGCACCCATTTCCTGTACATCGCGGTGCTCGTCGCCGCGGTCGCCGGCGCCGTGCTCGGCATGGTCGCGCCCGACGCGGCGATCGAGCTGAAACCCATAGGCACCGGGTTCGTGAACCTGATCAAGATGATGATCTCGCCGATCATCTTCTGCACGATCGTGCTCGGCGTGGGCTCGGTCCGCCAGGCCGCCAAGGTCGGCAGGGTCGGCGGCCTCGCCCTCGGCTACTTCGTGGTGATGTCGTTCGTCGCCCTCGCCATCGGCCTGGTGGTCGGCAACATCCTCCAGCCCGGCGACGGGCTGCAGTTGACCGACGCGCTCAAGGACGTGGGCCAGGCGCAGGCCAAGGACGCCCCGGCCGAGACCCTGCCGGACTTCCTGCTGGGCATCATCCCGGTCACCCTGGTCTCGGCCTTCACCGAGGGCCAGGTGCTGCAGACCCTCCTGGTCGCGCTGCTGGTCGGCTTCGGCCTGCAGGCCATGGGGTCGGCGGGCGAGCCGATCCTGCGCGGCGTCGGTCACATCCAGAAGCTGGTCTTCCGTGTGCTGTCCATGATCATGTGGGCGGCCCCGATCGGCGCCTTCGGCGCGATCGCTGCGGTCGTCGGCTCGGCGGGCGTGGACGCCCTCAAGGCGCTCGCCACGATCATGTTCGGCTTCTACGTGACCTGCCTGATCTTCGTGGTGGTCGTGCTCGGCCTGATGCTCCGCTTCTTCGCCGGGGTCAACCTCTTCCAGCTGCTGAAGTACCTCGGCCGGGAGTTCCTGCTGATCGTCTCCACCTCGTCCTCGGAGTCGGCGCTGCCCCGCCTGATCGCCAAGATGGAACACCTGGGCGTCAGCCGTCCGGTCGTCGGCATCACCGTGCCGACCGGCTACTCCTTCAACCTCGACGGCACCATGATCTACCTGACCATGGCCTCGCTGTTCATCGCCGACTCGATGGGCCAGCCGCTCTCCATCGGCCAGCAGATCACCCTGCTGCTGTTCATGATGGTCGCCTCCAAGGGCGCCGCCGGCGTCACCGGCGCGGGCCTGGCGACCCTCGCCGGAGCGCTGCAGTCGCACAAGCCGGCCCTGGTCGACGGCGTCGGCCTGATCGTCGGCATCGACCGCTTCATGAGCGAGGCGCGCGCCGTCACCAACTTCGCGGGCAACGCCGTCGCCACGGTGCTGATCGGCACATGGACCAAGGAGTTCGATCGCGAGAGGGCCCAGCGGGTGTTCGCCGGTGAACTGCCCTTCGACGAGACCACGCTCGTCGACGACGGCCACGGCGCGGCCCCCGAGCCGGCCGCCCCGGCGAGCACCGGCAAGGAGCCGGTGACGACGGCCTGACCGGCCGTCACCCCCTGAACGGTCCCGCCGGGCGGATCCCCCCTCCGCCCGGCGGGACCCGTTTTCGTACCGGGAAGAGGCTGTTCACCCGATCGGCCGAGGGGCCCGGAGCGAGTTCCGGAAAGTGCGCCGAGCGCGCTGGAGCGGGTCGGTGCGCGGGCGTACGGGGCTTTTGCGCCGCGTGCGCGGCGTACCGCACGACACGCCGGAAGCCGTGAAGGGCAGGTGGTCGCAGTGCGGCGCACGAAGGGCTTCAGAAACTTCGTCTCGGTTCGTGGATATGGCCAATTCCCGTTCCCTGTAAGGGAGATAATCACACGGCCCGGCGTTGGGGATGGGGGAGCGCAGGCGTCTGCTGCATTTGGCGTATTTGGCACCACTTGCAGCAGCAGTGGCTCGTTGTCACTGCTGCGCCGCGACTTTCAAGGTCCGGGATGAGAGGATTTTTTTACAGCATTCCGGACATATGGTGTGCGCCCCTGACGCACCTTACTGAACAAGGACCCGCTATGACTGCCACCCCCACCGTGAACGCCGGCCATGACGCTCCGACCCGGCGCCCGCAGACGCGGCGGAGGATCCCGCTGGCGGAGCTCGCCTCCCGCGGCAGCTCCGTGGCCTCTCCGGCCCTCGACCGCGTGATGCCCGCCGCGGCCTCCGCCGGGAACGTCCCGGTCGCGGCCTTCCAGTCGTTCAGCAGCAAGTAGGCCGGGCAACTCGGGGGTTCCGGGCGCCGCAGTCATGAAGGCATCAGCGCCGAACAGGCCGCTGTCGCAATTCGTTCTGAAATTGCACAGTCGGTGTGATTTGGCGTGCGATCACTGTTACGTGTACGAGCACGCCGACACCAGCTGGAAGACGCGGGTCCGCGCCACGCCGGACGAGGTGTTCGAACGTGTCGCGGCACGGATCGCCGAACATGCCGCGGCGCACCGGCTCCCCGCCGTCCAGGTGGTCTTCCACGGAGGAGAACCCCTGCTGGCCGGCCCGGCGCGGATCCGCCGGGCCGCGGCGGCGTTACGCGGGGCGCTCGACGGCGTGTGCGCACTGGAGCTCGGCATCCAGACCAACGCCGTCCTCCTGGACGAGCGGTTCTGCGACGTCTTCGACGAGTTCGGCATCTCGGTCGGCGTCTCCCTGGACGGCGGCCGGGCCGAGAACGACCGCCACCGGCGGTTCGCGGACGGGCGCGGCAGCTACGACAAGGTGGTGGCCTCGATCGGGCTGCTCCGCCGGCCGCGCTACCGCCATCTGTTCGGCGGGCTGCTCTGCACCATCGACGTCGAGAACGACCCGCTGGCGGTGTACGAGGCCCTGATGGCGCTCGAACCGCCCCGCATCGACTTCCTGCTGCCCCACGCCACGCACGACGCCCCGCCCGCGCGCCCCGGCGGCGCCCGGGCGCCCTACGCTCAGTGGCTGCTGACCGTCCACCGCCGTTGGGTGGCCGAGGGACGACCGGTGCCCGTGCGGGTCTTCGACTCCGTGCGCCGGATGCTGCGCGGCGGGAGCAGCCTCGTCGAGTCGATCGGCACCGACCCGGTCGACCTCGTCGTCATCGAGACCGACGGCACCTTCGAGCAGGCCGACTCGCTCAAGACCGCCTACGACGGCGCCCCGGCCACCGGGATGGACGTGTTCGCCCATTCCCTGGACGACGTCGCCGCCCACCCCGGCATCGCGGCACGGCGGCAGGGCAAGGAGGGGCTGTCCGGCGAGTGCCGCCGCTGCCCGGTCGTCGACGTGTGCGGCGGGGGACTGTACGCGCACCGCTACCGCACCGGGACCGGATTCGCGAATCCGTCCGCGTACTGCGCCGACCTGATGGAGTTGATCCTCGGCATCCGCGAGGCCGAGGAGACGGAACGGGAGAATCCGGTGAGCACCGCGTCGGGGCAGCAGCCCCAGTCCCCGCTGACCGAGGAGCAGCTCGACCAGCTGGCCGCCGGCTACGGCGACGCCGCGACGGTCGCCGCGCTCGCCGCCGAGCAGCTGGAGATCACCCGAGGTCTGCTCACCGCCGTCTGGGAGCGCGCTCCCCGGGACGGCAGGACCGCCGCCGTCTGGCGGGTGCTCGCCGAGGTCGACCAGGCCGCGCCGCAGGCCCTGGACGAGGTGCTCGCCCACCCGTACGTCCGGCCGTGGGCCCGGCGCTGCCTGGAGACGGGCGGCGCCGGCGGGGCGGACGTCGCGGGGCTCGCCGAGTTCGCCGCCGCCGCCATGGTGCGGGCCGCGGGCCGGTACGGGGCGACCGTGCGGGTGCCGGTGCGCGACGGCGCGGTACGCCTTCCGGGGCTCGGCCGCGTCCTGGTGGGCGCCCCCGACGGCGAGGACGCCGAGGTCACCGCCACCGCCGACGGATTCGGCGTGAGCGCCGCGGGCAGCACCGTGCGGATCGCGCCGCACGACCCGGGGGACGCGCGGTGGCACCCCGTACGGCGGGTCGGCCCGGCCGGGTGGAGCGTGGCGCTGGAGGACACCGACCCCTGCCGCGACGCCCACCAGTGGCCCCCGGTGCCCCGGCAGGACGAGGCCGAGGTCAAGGCCTGGCACGAGGACCTGGTCGCCGCCTGGGACTTCCTCCGCCGTGAACTGCCCCGCTACGCACCGGGACTGGCCGCCGGGCTCGGCACCGTCACCCCGCTGGTCCCGCCGGGCGACGGCAGCGACGTCAGCGGTGCCGCCCGGCAGGCGTTCGGCGCGGTCGGCATCGCGCGGCCCGCCGCCCCGGAGACCCTGGCGCTGCTGGTCGCCCACGAGTTCCAGCACGTGAAGCTCGGTGCCGTACTGGACCTGATGGATCTGTACGACCCGCAGGACACCCGGCTCTTCCACGCCCCGTGGCGCCCCGACCCGCGCCCGCTGGAGGGGCTGCTGCAGGGCACGTACGCGCACGTCGCCGTCGCCGAGTACTGGCGCGCACTGGCCCGCCGGGGCGTCCCGGAGGCGGCCGAGCCCTTCGCCCGCTGGACCCGCGAGACGGCGGAGGCCGTCGACCGGCTGGCCGGCAGCGGATCGCTCACCCCGCTCGGCGAGCGGTTCGCGGACGGGATGGCCCGCACCGTCGCCCCCTGGCTCTCCGAACTGAACGGGGTCTGAGGTGCACACCCTGCAAAGCCTGACCCGGGACCTGCGCGCGCTGGGCGTCGAGCCGGGCGATGTGCTGCTCGTCCAGGGCTCGCTGAAGTCGATCGGCCCGGTCGAGGGCGGCGTACGCACCGTGGTCGCGGCCCTGCGGGCGGCGCTCGGCGACCACGGCACCCTGGTCGCGTACGCGGCGACCCCGGAGAACTCGGTCACCTCCCGGGTGGACCGGCAGCGCACGGAGGGCATGGACGAGGCGGAACTGGCCGTGTACCGCGCGGAGATGCCCGCCTTCGACCCGCTGACCACCCCCGTCTCGCCCACCGTGGGGCGGCTCGGCGAGGAGGTCCGGCTGCTCCCGGGCGCGCTGCGCAGCGCGCACCCGCACACCTCCTTCACCGCCTTCGGCCCGGCCGCGCGCTTCGTCACCGACGGCCACGCGCTGGAGAGCCACCTGGGCGAGGACTCGCCCACGGCCCGCCTCTACGACCTGCGGGCCCGTGCCCTGCAGATCGGCGTGGACCTGTGGGTCTGCACCGCGTACCACCTCGCCGACTACCGGGCGGTCCCGCCGCCGGACCGCCCCTACCAGGCCATGGTGCGCACGGAGGACGGCGGCAAGGAGTGGGTGCACTTCGAGGCGCCCGACATCGACGACCGGCACTTCCCGGGGCTGGTCCCGGTGGTGGCGAGCGAGTGCGCGGTGCTGGACGGTCCCCTCGGCGACGCGTCCTGCCATCTGGTGCCGATCGCCGACGCCGTGGATGCCATCGCCAAGTGGCTCGTGGACAACGGCCGTTGACGGAACCCGGGCAAAATTGATGGTCATGCGCTATTCCGCCGGAGAATCGGCGGTTCCTACACTGAGGTTCCCTCACGAGGGGCGGAGCGGGGTCGTGTAGGTCGGGCGGGGGAGATGGCGCATGGCATTACCCGTGGGGCAGGGAGACGCCTCGGACAAGCCCTATTTCTTCCTCAGTTATGCGCACACCCCCAGGAACGACCCCTCGGACCCCGACCCCGACCTGTGGGTCGCCAAGCTCTACAACGACCTGTGCGCGCACATCCTGCAGATGACGACGCTGCCCGCCGGGGTGAAGGCGGGCTTCATGGACCGGGGGATGAACGTCGGCGAGGGCTGGCCGGAATCGCTCGCCGAGGCGCTCGCGCACTGCCGGGTCTTCGTCCCGCTCTATTCGCCCCGCTACTTCCGCAGCCAGCAGTGCGGCAAGGAGTGGTTCGCCTTCTCGCAGCGCGCCGTCCACCACCGGTCCCTGCACGACCGCCCGATATCCGGCATCGTGCCCGCGCTGTGGGTGCCGGTCGCCGCCACCGACATGCCGGGCCCGGCCGAGGGACTGCAGTTCAACCACGCGGACTTCGGCGAGGACTACGCCGCCGAGGGCTTCTACGGACTGATCAAGCTCAGCTACCTCAAGCACGAGTACGAGCGGGCCGTCTACCGCCTGGCGCAGCGCATCGTGCAGGTCGTCGAGGACACGAAGATCGCCAAAGGGCGCCACTTCGACTACCACCACGTCCCCAGCGCCTTCGGTCCGCCGGGTGCCAGCAGGCCCCTGCGGGTGACGGTGCTCGCCTGCTGCGACACCGAGGACCTGCCCGCGGGCCGCAGCCCCACCTGCTACGGGCCCTCGCCGCGCGACTGGAACCCGTACCGCCCGCAGAGCAGCCGGCCGCTGGCCGACCACGCCGCCGACCTGGCGCGCAACCTCGACTACCGGGTCAGCGTCGGGGTGTTCGAGGAGGAACTGGACCGCCTGCTGGACCCCACCCCCACCGCCCCCGGGCTGCTGCTGCTCGACCGCTGGGCCCTGGAGTCGGCCGACCGGCGGGAGATGCTCAGCCGCTTCGGCAGCGAGCGCCGGCCCTGGGTGAGCGTCCTGGTGCCGTGGAACCGCGCCGACCCGGAGTCCAACGGCCACGAGGAGACGCTGCGCCGCCTCGCCGACGACGCGCTCGACCCGAGCCGTGCCGACGGCTCCGGTGGGCCCTACATCCGCAACAACATCCCCAGCCTCGAGGCGTTCAGCGACGACGTGCCCCGGGCGGTGGGACGCGCGGCCAAGCACTACGCCGCCCACGCCCCCGCCTTCCCGCCCCAGGGCCCGCACACCTCGCGCCCGAGGCTGCGGGGTCCGTCCGCCGGGGCGTACGGATCCGACCGCCCCTCCCCGCACGGCCTGCACGACGACCGCGGCACCACTGAACCCGACAAGCCGGAGGGCCAGGATGACCGAGAGCCGTAACGGACGTGTGATCACGTTCTACTCGTACAAGGGCGGCACCGGACGGACCATGGCCCTGGCGAACACCGCCTGGATCCTCGCCGCCAACGGCCACCGGGTGCTGACGGTGGACTGGGACCTGGAGGCGCCGGGCCTCTTCCGCTTCTTCCACCCCTTCCTCGACCCCTCCGCGCTCGCGGCCACCACCGGCATGATCGACCTGATCACCGAGTACCGCGAGGAGGCGCTGCGCGACGTGCCGCGGCCGCCGGACTGGCACCGCCAGTTCGCCCGGGTCCGCCCGCACGCCATATCCCTCAACTGGGCCTTCCCCGACGGCGGCAGCCTGGACTACCTGTCCGCGGGCCGGCAGGACCGCAACTACTCCACGGCGCTCACCGGCATCGACTGGGACGTCTTCTACGACCGCTTCGGCGGCGGCCAGTTCCTCGACGCCATGCGCGCGGACATGCGGCGCCACTACGACTACGTCCTCATCGACAGCCGCACCGGCCTCAGCGACATCGCCGACATCTGCACCGTCCACATGCCCGACGAGCTGGTGGTCTGCTTCACCCTCAGCGACCAGAGCATCTTCGGCGCCGCCGCCGTCGCCCGCGACATCGAGGAGCGCTACAACGGCCGCGGCATCCGCATCTTCCCCGTGCCGATGCGCATCGACGACGGCGAGAAGGAGAAGGCGGACGCCGGACGGGCACTGGCCCGCGCCCGGTTCGACGGCCTGCCCGCCGGGCTGGACGACGAGGAACTCGTCTCCTACTGGGGGTCGGTGGAGATCCCGTACCGCCCCTTCTACGCCTACGAGGAGATCCTGGCGACCTTCGGGGACGCCCCGGGTCTGTCCAGCTCGATGCTGTCGGCCTGCGAACGCCTCACGTCCGTGGTCTCCGGCGGTGCGGTGACCTCGCTGCCCCCGATCCCGGAGTCCGAAAGGCTGCGCTGGGCATCGGAGTTCACCCGGCGCAGGCCCGTCCCGCCGTCCGGACTGGTGCTGGCGTACGTGCCCGAGGACCGGATGTGGGCGGACTGGATCGAGTGGACCCTGACCCGGGCCGGCTTCCGGGTCGTCCCCTGGGACGTGGAGACCCACACCGCCCCCGCGGAACAGCCCGCCGTGGCCGGGGCCTCCTCCCGCACCCTCGTCGTGCTCTCCGCCGCCTACCTGCGGTCCCGGCGGGCCGTGCGGGTGTGGGAGTCGAGCGCGGGCACCGACCCCTCGGGCCCGCAGCACCAACTGCTGCCGATCAGGGTCGGCGACGTACGCCCCGGCCCGCCGCTCGCCCAGCGCAGCCCGGTCAGCCTGGTGCGGCTCGACCACGCCGCGGCCGCCACCACACTGCTGCGCGCCCTCGGCCGGGACGAGGCGGACCTCAACCCGACCGCCATGGCCAACGGCCCGCGCTACCCCGTGGGCGACCCCAAGGTGTCCAACCTGCGGCCCCGCAACACCTTCTTCACCGGCCGCTCCACCGTCCTGGACCGGCTGCGCGACCGTCTGGGCGGCGGCAACCCCTCCGTCCAGCCCTTCCCGCAGACCCTCCACGGCCTCGGCGGCGTCGGCAAGACGCAGGTGGCGCTGGAGTACGCGCACCGCTTCAAGGCCGACTACGACCTGGTGTGGTGGATCGAGGCGGAGCAGGAGGACCGGATCGCGCCCTCCCTCGCCGAACTCGCCCGCCGTCTGGAACTGCGGGTCGGCGACAGCGTCTCCGAGGCCGCCGAGGCGGCCCGCGAGGAACTGGCCACCGGCACCCGCTTCCCGCGCTGGCTGCTGGTCTTCGACAACGTCGAGGACCCCGAGCGGGTGCGCCGCTTCTTCCCCGGCGGGCGCGGCCACATCGTGGTCACCGCCCGGAACAAGCCGCCGACGGGACCGACCGAGCCCCTGGAGATCGAGGTCTTCAACCGTTCGGAGAGCGTGGAGCACCTGCGCCGCCGGGTGGGCGGCATGAGCCGGGAGGACGCCGCTCAGGTGGCCGAGGCGGTCGGCGACCTGCCGCTGGCCGTCGAGGTGGCCGCCGCGTGGCTCGCCGAGACCGCCACCCCCGTCGACGTCTACGTGCACCAGCTCAAGGAGCAGACGACCAAGGCGCTGTCGGTCACCACCGCCGCCGGCTACCCGCGGGAGGTCGGGGCGACCTGGAGCATCTCCATCAGCCGGCTGCGCAACCAGTCCAAAGCCGCCGTCCGGCTGCTGGAGCTGTGCGCGTTCTTCGCCGCTGAGCCGATCTCGATGACGCTGATCGAGAGCGACTCCATGATCCAGGCGCTGCTGCCCCACGACCCCGAACTGCGCGACCGCTACATGCTCGGCAAGGTCATCCAGGCGCTCAACCGCTTCGCCCTGGCCAAGGTCGACCCGGCCGACAGCAGCATCCAGGTGCACCGGCTGGTGCAGGCGGCCGTGCGCGCGGAGATGTCGGAGGACGACCGGCAGGACACGATGCACGAGGTACACCGCATCCTCGCCGAGGCCCGGCCGCCGGAGGACGCCATCAACGACCCGGCGAACTGGCCGGGGTTCGAGCTGATCTGGCCGCACCTGGCCCCCTCGCAGGCCGAGGACTGCCGGGAGGAGAAGCCGCGCCAGCTGCTCGTCAACCGCGTCCGCTACCTGTGGAAGAGCGGTGAGCTGGAGCAGGCCCGGCTGCTGGCCGAGCAACTGCTCGGCGTGTGGAAGCAGTCCCTCGGCGAGGACGACCTGCAGACCCTCAACCTGCAGTTCGAGCTCGCCAACGTGCTCCGCTCGCAGGGCAAGTACCCGGAGGCCCGGCAGTACGACGAGGACACCCTGGCCCGGCAGACCGCGCTGCTGCCCTCCGGCCATCCGCACACCCTGATCACCGGCGGCAGCCTCGCCGCCGACCTGCGGGCGCTCGGCCTCTTCCAGGAGGCCAGGGAACGCGACGAGGAGATCTACGCCGGCTTCAAGGACATCTTCGGCGAGCAGCACCCGCGCTCCCTCGTCGCGGCCAACAACCTCGCCATCGACTACCGGCTCACCGGGGACTCCGAACTCGCCCGCCGCCTGGACCAGGAGACCGTGGACCGGCGCAGCCCGATGCTCGGCGACCGCCACCCGTACACCCTGTCCACCAAGGCCAACCTCGCCCGCGACCTGCGGGAGATCGGCGACTACACCGGTTCCGTCGCGATGCTCGAGGAGGTGATGGACGTCTTCCAGGACGTCCTCAACCCCGACGTGCCCGAGACGCTCCGCAACGCCAAGAGCCTCGCGGTCTCGCTGCGCAAGGCGGGCCGCGCCGCCGAGGCGATGCGGCTCACCCAGGTGACCTACGACCGTTACCTGGAGCGGTACGGACCCGACGTGCCCGACACGCTCGCCTGCGCGCTCAACCTCGCCGCCGACTACTCGGCGGCCGGCAACAAGGAGAAGGCCCGCGACCTGGCCGCGGACGCCCTCGTCTCCTACCGCCGGATGCTCGGCGACGACCACCCGTTCACCCTGGCCTGCCGCAACAACCTCGCCATCTACCTGCGCGGCAGCGGCAACGCCGAGGAGGCCGTGGCGGTCGGCAACGACACCCTGGCCCGGCTGGAACGCGCGGTGGGCCCCCGCCACCCGTACACCCTCAACTGCACGATCAACCTGGGCAACGCGACGGGTGAACTGGGCGACAACGACCGGGCCGTGACACTGCTGGAGACCGCCCTGCGCGGCCTCACCGAGCGCTACGGCCCCGAGCACCCGGACGCCCTGGCCTGCGAGATCAACCTGGCCTACGCCCTGCGGCAGTCGGGCCGGCACGCGCGGGCGCAGGAGATCCGCGGCAAGGTGCTCCCGGAGTGCGTACGGCTGCTCGGCGAGGAGCACCCGCTCAGCCGGGCCGCCCGCGAGTGGTACCGGGTCAACCGGGACCTGGAGCCGCAGCCGGTGTGAGCGGCGGTCAGGCGGGCACCGACCGCCCCCGGCCGCCCCCGGCGGCCGCCCAGGCCAGCACCCGGGGCAGTACCGACAGGGCCGCGAAGTGCGCGGCCCCCGGCTGCACCACCATGGTCGCGCCGGGGATGTGCTCCGCCAGCCAGCGGGAGTGCGCCACCGGTGAGAACACGTCGTCCTCGCCGTGCCACAGCAGCACCGGCACCGCGATGCGGTCCAGGCCGAACCCCCAGCTCCGGTTGAACGCCAGCGTGTCGTCGATCCAGCCGTCGGCCGAGGTGCGCAGCGCCTCCGCGTAGGTGCGCAGCAGCATCGTGCGCAGGCCCGCGTCCGCGATCACCCGCTGGTCCGGCACCGGCATCTCCTCCCGGAGCACGGCGAGCAGGGTGGCCGGGTCGTCGCGGATGGCGCGGGAGCGCAGCTCCAGCCGGGCGGCGAGCCGGCGGTGCGCCGCGTCGGCGGTGGTGTGGTCGCGGACGTTGGACCTGGCCATCCCCGCGTGCCAGGCCAGCCCCTGCGCGTCCCGCGGCGCGAGGCCCACCAGCACCGCCACCCGCGTCACACGGTCCGGCAGCAGCGCGGCGCACGCCAGCGAGTGCGGCCCGCCGCCCGAACGGCCGACCACCGCGAACGCGTCCAGGCCCATGGCGTCGGCGATCGCCACGACATCGGCGGCGGCGTCCGCGACCCGCCGGCCGGGCAGCCGCTCGGAACCGCCGTACCCGGGACGGTCGAAGGAGATCAGCCGCACCCCCAGCCGGTACAGCACCGCGCTGCGCGGCACCGGGCCGAGCCGGCTGCCGGGTGTGCCGTGCAGCAGGAACACGGGCCTGCCCCGCGGATCTCCCCGGGTCTCCACCGCCAGTTCCCGCCCGTCCCTCGCCCGTACGACACGCACCCGAGCGGCCCCCTCTCGTGTGTCCTGCGGCCCGTCCCAGTCCGCGGCCCCGGCCCGTCCCCGGAGCCGCCCCGTCCTCACACGCGCATCTCGCGCCTCGCCTGCCAGGTGGTGTGCTCCCGGGACACCGCGTCCTCGGCGTCCCGGGTCAGCTGGGACCACAGGTGCTCGGCGTGCTGGTCGTCCAGGTCCAGCGACGCCAACTGCACCCGGATCAGCTCCAGTTCGTCCGCCGCCAGCCGGTACGCCGCGGCCAGCGGGCTGTACTGGCGCAGCTGCGCCCAGGCCGCGACCGAGGCCGTGATGGCGGACACGAAGCCCAGGGTGTCGAAGGGGGACCAGCCGCCCGCCCGCAGGACCAGGAAGAGGACGCCGAGCAGCGGGAACGCCATCGCCAGGCGTCCCGCCCGGCGCCCGTTCAACTCGCAGCGGGCCGCCTTGAGCGTGTACCACTCGTGCTGCACCCGGATGCGTTCCCGCAGGTACACGTCGTGCCGCACACGCAGCGGCGCGTCCCGCAGCCGCCGCATCGCCGCGGTGATGCCCGAGTCCACGTACGAGGGCAGCGCCCTGCTGCGCCGGAAGGTGTGCAGGACGTCGCCGAGCTGCAGCCGGTACAGGGCGTCCGGGTCGCGTTCGTCGCCGGGCGGGGTGAAGGGGTCGGCCCGCACCGAGTACTTCCAGGCGAGCGTCTTCATGGACTCCGCCAGCGCCCGGCCCTCGTACCAGAGCGCCTGCGGGTTCTGGCGGTGGATCACCCAGGTGGTCCACGCGGCGAACGCGAACAGGGCGGCCGCGAGCCATGAGGCCCAGTGCAGGCGGCCCGCGGTGGCGTCAAACGAGCTGAAGACGGAGGCCACGGTGAGCAGGCCGAGCTGCTGGCGCGACAGCCGTACGGTCTGTCGCTGGCCCCGCAGTGAGGCCCGGTCGGCGGACCGGAACAGGTCCGGGAGCAGATCCCGTTCGCTCACCATCGGCAGCGGCCCCCCGTACTCGCTGAATCCCGCAGTCACCCCAGTATGGGCGTGCCGGGGGCGGCCGCCCAGTAGGCGTCCGGCCGAACTCCCGCTTCCGGAAGGCGCCTTGTCCGCGCGGGCGGCGCCCCTGGCCGGTGGGCCCGGCACGCCCGGTCGGTGTGCCCGTCACGCCCTCGGCGAACGGGGCGGCGCGGCGTCCGGGAGGGCGGGCAGGGTGGCGGATGTGCTGAGACGAGTCGCGGTCCTGTCCGACGTCCACGGCAACCTGCCGGCCCTGGAGGCCGTGCTCGCCGAGCCCGACGTCCGCGCCGCCGAGCGGGTGGTCCTCACCGGGGACCACGCGGCGGGGCCGATGCCGGTGCCCACCCTCGACGCGCTGCGCGGCCTCGGCGGGCGCGCCCTGTGGATCCGCGGCAACGCCGACCGGGAACTGGTCGAGCACCGCCGCACGGGCACGACCACCGGGTACCCGGAGTCCGACTGGGCGGCGCGGCGGCTCCGCGAGGACCAGGTCACGATGCTGGCCGGACTCCCGGACACCGCGGAAGTGGACGTCGACGGCGCCGGCCGGACGCTGTTCTGCCACGCCACCCCGCGCGACGACGAGGAGATCGTGCTCGTCGACTCCCGCGCCGAGCGCTGGGCCGAGGTGATGTCCGGCGTCGCCCCGGAGGTGGAGACCGTCGTCTGCGGGCACACCCACATGCCCTACGCCCGGATCGCCCACGGCCGCCTCGTCCTCAACCCCGGCAGCGTCGGCATGCCGTACGGCCGCGCCGGCGCCCACTGGGCCCTGCTCGGCACGGACGGCGTCCAGCTGCGGCGCACTCTCTACGACCGCGAGGCGGCGGCCGCCCGCATCGTCGCCGAGTCGGGCTTCGACGGCGCGGAGCAGTGGGTACGGGAGTACGTCCTCGGCTGCCACCCGGCGGAGGCCGTGATCGACGCGTGGGGCCCGCGCGACGGGCGCTGACGCCACCGCGTGACGGGGCTTCCGGGCGGTGCCCGGTCGGCCGGGGGCCGTTGGCCGTTCGGCCGTCGTCGCGTGGTGGCCGTGAGCGGGGTGTGGGGCCTACGCGGAGGGGGTGGTCTCTCACCGTGCCCGGCATTGGCCGTGCGAGGGGCGCCGTGTCGCAGAGCACGTGTCACGGCGGCCGACGCCAGACCGTCGCTCGCGCGGCGGCTTCCGGGCGGTGCCGAGCCGGCCGGGGCCGTTGGCCGTTCGCGTTGTCGCGGGGTGGGCTTCGGCGGGGAAGCGGGCCGTTCGGCCGTCGTCGCGTGGTGGCCGTGATCGGGGCGTGCGGCCCGCGCGACGGGGGTTCCGGGCGGTGAGTCGGTCGCCATGGCGCGGGCTTCCGCGGGGGAGTACGCCGTCGGCTGTCATCGGGCGGCGGCCGTGATCGACACCGGGGCAAGCGCAACGGTGTGGCGCGGCTCACGCGAATGCGTGGGTCCGTGCGGACAGTACATGGCGTGACCGAGCTCCGTACCGCATCGCGGCAGATCCCCCGAACGACCGAACCCGCGCGAGCCGGGCGGGCCGGCACGGGGGCGTGGCGACCGGACATCCAGGGGCTGCGGGCCCTGGTGGTCACGCTCGTCGTGCTGGGGCACGCCGGGGCGCCGTATCTCGCCGGCGGCTACGTCGGCGTCGACGTCTTCTTCGTCATCTCGGGGTTCCTCATCACCGCCTCCTTGCTGCGCGGCGGCACCCTGCGCGCCTTCTACGCCCGGCGCGTGCTGCGGCTGCTGCCCGCCGCCACGCTGGTCGTCGCCGTCACACTCGCCGGCGCCTGGTTCTTCCTGTCCAAGATCCGCTCCGGCGAGTACGCGGGCGACGCACTGGCCAGCGCCCTGTACGCGGTGAACCTGAGGCTCGCGGCCACGGGCACCGACTACCTCTCCCAGGGGGCCCCGCCCTCGCCCTTCCAGCACTTCTGGTCGCTCGCCGTCGAGGAGCAGTTCTACCTGCTGTGGCCTGCCCTGCTGCTCGGCCGGCGGGCGGCACGAGGGCGGCGCGGGCGCGTGCGGCAGGCGGTGCCGCTCGCCGTCCTGTGCCTGCTGTCCCTGGGGCTGAGCGTCCGTCTGACGCCGGAGTCGCCGTCCTGGGCGTACTTCGGGCCGCACACCCGCTTCTGGGAGCTGGGCACCGGGGCGGTGCTCGCCTTCGCCGCCGGCCGTCTGCGCCGGCATCTGCCGTCCCGCCTCGCCGGGGCACTGACCTGGGCCGGACTGGGCTGCGTCGTCCTGGCCGCAGTGCGCTTCGACGCGGGTACGGCCTACCCGGGTGCCCGGGCGCTCCTGCCGGTGCTCGGCGCCTCGCTCGTCGTGGCGGGCGGCTGCGCGCCGGACGAGGGCGCGGCCCGGCGGCTGCTCGCCTCCCGGCCGGCGACCTGGCTGGGCGGGCTCTCGTACGGCTGGTACCTGTGGCACTGGCCGATGCTGGTCATCGGCCCCGCGGCGCTGGGCCTGGCCCCTTCCGTGCCGTCGGCCCTCGCGCTCGGCGTGGCCGCGCTGCTGCCCGCCTGGCTCACGCTGCACCTGGTCGAGAACCCGGTGCGCTTCCACCGGGCACTGCGCGGCCATCCCCACCGCGCCCTGCGCCTGGGCATCGGCCTGTCCGCGGTGACCGCCGTGACGGCCCTGACCGTGACCGCGTTCCCGCCCGCGGTCGACTCCGGCGCCGCGGCCCCCTCGCTGCGCCGCGCCCTGGCCACCGCGCCCGCCCCGGAGCAACGTCTCGCCACGCTCCTGGCGGGCGCCGACACGCGCCTGCCCGCCAACCTCGCGCCGCCGCTCGCCCGGATCAAGCAGGTCCGCTCCGCGGTCTACCGGGACGGGTGCCACGTCGACTACGCGAGCACCAGCACACCGCCGTGCGCCTACGGCGACCTCTCCTCCGGCACCGTCGTCGTGCTCTTCGGCGACTTCCACGCCGCCCAGTGGTTCCCCGCACTGGACCGGCTCGCGCACGAGCACCACTGGCGCCTGGTCTCCCTGACGAAGGCTTCCTGCAAGACCGCAGCCGTCACCATCGTCAACCACAACCGGCCCTACACCGCCTGCGACCGCTGGCGCGAGAAGGCCTTCGCCCGGATCGCGCGGCTGCGTCCCGCGCTCGTCCTGGTCTCCTCCTCCGAGGCGGGCACCCCGGCCCGCCTCGCGGCCGACCCGCGGCGGCAGTGGACCGACGGGTTCCGCGACACCTTCGGCCGCCTCACCGCCACCGGCGCCTCCGTCGGCGCCCTCCTCGACACCCCCTGGCCGGAGCTGGACGCGGTCGACTGCACCGCCGCCCACCCGCTGCGGCTGTCCCGGTGCACCCGGCCCGCCACCGAGGCGATCAGGGACCCCGCCCGCAGGACCGCCGTCCGCGAGGCCGCCCGTGCCACCGGCGTCCACGTCATCGACCCCGAGCCCTGGCTCTGCGTCCCCGACGGCACCTGCCCCGTCGTCGTCGGCGACACCTTCGTCTACCGCGACGACAGTCACCTCGCCGACGCCTACAGCGAAGCCCTCGCCCCCGTCCTGCACACCCGGCTCGCCCCGCTGCTGCCGCCCACCGCGGGCGGGTGAGCGACGCGGTGAGGGATGCTCAGTCCCACCACACGACGACGTACAGCCCGCGCCGCGAGGCCTCTTCGTAGAAGGCCCGCAGCATGGAGAAGTGGCCCGTCAGGTATCCCCAGGGGTCACGGACGCCCGGCATCCCGTGATCCGCCCCGTGCGCCCGCACCGCGGCCCAGTCGATCGCCGCCAGACCCTCCGCGACCTGCGTCACACCCGCCGGGGCGACCGCACCGGGAGGCGGCCCGAACACGCCGACCGCCTCCGGGTGGTCGAGGAAGGCGACGTCGGCCTCAGGGTCGCCGTCCAGCGCGCGTTCCAGCGCGGCCAGGGCCGGTGCCGCCACGCCCGCGGCCCGGCACACCGTCCGCAGTGGTGCCGGTGCCCAGTCGAGGTCGAGGACGTCCGCGCGTGGTGGGTCCCAGTTCGGGTCGCCGTCCGGGCTCTCCCGGGCCGCCTTACGGCAAAGGTCCAGGAACTCCTCTGTCACCCGTGCGAGTTGCTGTGTCACTGCCATGGGACCGTATTGTCCCGTTGCTGCGCCGCTGGTAGGAACGCCGCATGGATGTGGGGACGCTCACCGCGGTGGCCGGCCTGCCGCTGGCGGCCCTGGCGGCGTATCTGGCGTGGGAGCCGCAGCGCACCGTGCGCCGGCAGCGTGCGGCCGATCGCTTCGTCGAGGTGCGCCGGCACCTCAAGGAGCACCGGGCGGAGCTGGCGGAGGCGGGACTGGCCGCGCATCCCACGCGGGACCGCGACCTGACGCTGCTCACGGCGCCGGGATGGATCCCCGCCGAGCCGCTGCCCGCCGCCCGGGTACGCCTCGGTCTGCGGCCCGAACCGGAGCCGGGAAAGGGCGAGTTCGAGGTCGCGCGGCGCAGGCTGCGCGGCTACTGGCCGCGCGGGGACGGGTTCGCCTCGGCCGTGGGCGAGTACGACCGGCCCGCGATGTGGTTCAACGGGCCCGGCTACCGGTTGACCGGGGTGACGCCCGAGCAAGGGACGCTGGCCCTGGAGTTCGCGCTGGCCGGCTACTTCGACTCCTACGACACCGCCGAGCCGCTCGCCTACGAGGCAGCACTGCGCCACCGCGACGGCGACGACCCGATGACCGGCCGCTACCGCCGCTGGCTGCGGGACCCCTTCGACCTGGGCCGCCGCTGCGCCCAGTCCGGCGTCAGCACCCTCACGGTCAGGGTCGACGGCGACCGGGCGTACTTCTTCCTGCACCGGCGCGATGCCCAGGGCGTGGCCACCGCCATGAACACCACCCACGTCGTCCCCGCCGGGGAGTTCCAGCCGCACGTCGACGTGCTGCCGGTGTGGCACTCCGACCTTGACCTGTGGCACAACACGATGCGCGAGTACGCGGAGGAGTTTCTTGGCGCGCCGGACGCCGGCGGCGTCGGCGGGGCGACCCTCGACTACGACACCGACGAGCCGTACGCGAGCATGAACCGCGCCGCCCGCGAGGGCCGCGCCCGCTTCAGCTTCCTGGGGCTCGGGCTCGACCCGCTGAACTGGAAGCCGGAGCTGCTCACCGTCTGCGTCTGGGAGGCGGCCACCTTCGACACCGTCTTCGGCGGGATGGCCGAGCGCAACGAGGAGGGCGTCATCGTGGTCGGCCACGGCCACCAGGGACTGCCCTTCACCGAGGAGAACGTCCTCGGCTACGCCCGGCACCCGCGCACCCACTCCGCCGGGCGGGCCTGCCTGCACCTGGCGTGGCGCAGGCGGGCCGCACTCGGCATCCCGTGACGTCCGGTCAGGCGGGCCGCAGCCAGACCGTGGCCAGCGGCGGCAGCGTGAGCTGCACGCTCTGGCGCCGCCCGTTCCAGGCGACCGGCTCGGACTTCAGCGGCTCGGCGTTGGTGACGTCGCTCCCGCCGTACGCCGCCGCGTCGGTGTTGAGCACCTCCCGCAGCGCCTCCACCCCGTCCGGCACGCCGATCCGGTAGCCGTGCCGGACGACCGGCGAGAAGTTGCTGACCGCGACCAGCGGGTTCCCGTCGGCGTCCAGACGCACGAAGGAGAAGACGTTGTCCTCGGCGGCGCCGCCGTCGAGCCAGGCGAAGCCGTCCGGGGTGGTGTCGCGCTGCCACAGCGCCGGCGTGGCCCGGTACAGGGTGTTCAGGTCCCGCACGAGGTCCCGGACGCCGCGGTGGTCGCCCGCCGCGGAGTAGGTCTCGTCGAGCAGCCACCAGTCCGGTCCGTGGTCGTGGGACCATTCGGCGCCCTGGGCGAACTCCTGTCCCATGAACAGCAGTTGCTTGCCCGGGTGGGCCCACATGAAGCCGAGGTACGCGCGGTGGCCGGCGCGCTGCTGCCACCAGTCGCCGGGCATCTTGGCCACCAGCGCGCCCTTGCCGTGGACGACCTCGTCGTGCGAGATCGGCAGGACGTAGTTCTCGCTGTAGGCGTACACCATCGAGAAGGTCATCTCGTTGTGGTGGTACTTGCGGTGCACCGGCTCGTGCTTGATGTACTCCAGCGAGTCGTGCATCCAGCCCATGTTCCACTTCAGGCCGAAGCCGAGCCCGCCGAAGCCGGCCGGGCCGACGTGGTGGGTGGGCCGGGTGACACCGTCCCAGGCGGTGGACTCCTCCGCGATCGTGACGACACCGGGGCAGCGCCGGTAGACGGTCGCGTTCATCTCCTGGAGGAAGGCGACGGCGTCCAGGTCCTCACGGCCCCCGTAGGCGTTCGGCGCCCACTCGCCGTCCTCGCGCGAGTAGTCCAGGTAGAGCATCGAGGCGACCGCGTCCACCCGCAGCCCGTCGATGTGGAACTCCTCGCACCAGTAGACCGCGTTGGCCACCAGGAAGTTGCGGACCTCCGTGCGCCCGAAGTCGAACTCCAGCGTCCCCCAGTCGGGATGGTCCCCGCGCCAGGGGTGCTCGTAGAGGTTGGTGCCGTCGAAGTCCGCCAGCGCCCAGTCGTCCTTGGGGAAGTGGGCCGGAACCCAGTCCATGATGACGCCGATGCCGGCCCGGTGGAGCGCGTCCACCAGGTACCGGAAGTCGTCCGGGGTGCCCATCCGGGCGGTCGGCGCGTAGTACGAGGTGACCTGGTAGCCCCACGAGCCGCCGAAGGGGTGCTCGGCGACCGGCATCAGCTCCACGTGCGTGAAGCCCAGGTCCCGCACGTACGCCGGGAGCTGCTCGGCCAGTTCGCGGTAGGAGAGCCCCGGCCGCCAGGAGGCGAGGTGCACCTCGTACACCGAGAAGGGGGCCTCGTGCACCGGCAGCCGGCCGCGCGAGGCCATCCAGTCGGCGTCCTGCCACTCGTGGCGGGAGGCGGTGACGACGGACGCGGTGGCGGGCGGTTCCTCGGTGCGGCGGGCCATCGGATCGGCCTTGAGCCGCCGTCCGCCGTCCGCACCGCAGACCTCGAACTTGTACCGCTGCCCCTCGCCGACCTCGGGCAGGAACAGCTCCCACACGCCGGACGAGCCCAGCGAGCGCATCGGGAAGGCGGTGCCGTCCCAGTAGGTGAAGTCGCCGACCACCCGCACTCCGCGCGCGTTGGGCGCCCACACGGTGAACCGGGTGCCGGTGACACCCTCGTGCGTCATCGGCTCGGCACCCAGCGCCCGCCACAACTGCTCGTGCCGTCCCTCGTTGACGAGGTGCAGGTCGAACTCGCCGAGCGCGGGGAGGAAGCGGTACGGGTCGTGCACCTCGTGCTCGTCGCCGTCGTAGGCGACGGCCAGCCGGTACTCGGGGACCTCGCTCAGCGGCAGCACACCGCTGAACAGCCCCTCGCCCTCGTGGTTCAGCACCGTCCGCGTCCCGCCGGTCAGGACGGCCACGCTGCGCGCGTACGGCCGCAGCGCCCGGAAGGCCAGGCCGTCCGCCACCCGGTGGACGCCGAGCAGTCCGTGCGGGTCGTGGTGGGCACCGTCCAGCAGCCGCCGGCGCTCGCCGGGGTCGAGTTGCGGGGCCGGCGGCACGTCGCCGGGCACCGGGCCCGCGGCCGCCGCGACCTCGGGTGCCGGCGGCGGCGCCTGGTGGCCGACGGCCGCGTGGGGCGTGGTGCGCGGGGCGGTGCCCGAGGCGGGCGGCCGCTCGGACCCGGCGGGGTCGTAGCCCCGCGCGACGGACTCGGAGGAGCCGGACGTGTCCGTTCGGGGACGGTCCGCCGCGGCCGGGCGGGCGCTCTTGGCCGCGGATTTCGCGCCGGCGGCCTTCCCCCCGCGTGCGGGCTTCGCCGCGGCGGCCTTCTGCGGCCGGCCGGCCGAGGCCGGTGGGGTCGGCGGGGCTGCGGGGGGCGGCGGGGGAGCCGAGCCCTCGGACCCGGTGCCGCGAGCGGGACGTGCGGCGCGGGCCCCCCCGTTCCCGCCCGGGCCGGGGGTGCCGGGTGTGGCGTCGGGGAACGGCTGGCGATCGGTCACGATCAGGTCCTCCTCGGATGGGCGTGGGGGTGCCCGGTCAGGGGGTGCGGCCGTGCGGCGGCTGCGCGAGGCGGCGCACCGCGGCCATGGGGATGGGGAGCCAGGCGGGCCGGTGCCTGGCCTCGTAGAGCACCTCGTAGACGGCCTTGTCGGTCTCGAAGGCCCTTATGACGACGGGCTCGTCCCGCGGATCGGTCCCGGCGGCCTCCGCGTAGCCCGCGCAGAAGGCGGCGCGCTGCGTCTTAGCCCATTCGGGCGCCCCGGGGGCGGACGGGTCGTGGTGCCGGGCGGCGTAGTCGAAGGAGCGCAGCATCCCGGCGACGTCCTGCACCGGCGGCGCGGGACGGCGGCGTTCGGCCAGCGGCCGGGCCGGCTCGCCCTCGAAGTCGATCAGCACCCACCCGCCGGGGCCCGTGCGCAGGGCCTGGCCGAGGTGGAGATCGCCGTGGACGCGCTGCGCGGCCAGGGTCGTGCCGCGCCCGCCGAGCGAGGCGAGGTCGTCGAAGGCGGTCCGCAGCGCCGTGCGGTACGGCCGCAGCGCGGGCACGGCCGTCGCGGCGGCGTCCAGCCGCCCGGCCATCGCGGCGGCGAGCAGTTCGATCTGGGGACGGCGCAGGGTGGTCGTCGGCAGGGCGCGCGCCAGCGCCAGGTGGACCTCGGCGGTGGCGCGCCCCAGCGCGCGCGCCTCGCCGGAGAAGTCCGTGCCGTCCTCCACGGCCTGCAGGGCGAGTTCCCACGCACCGGCGGAACCGGGCAGGAAGCGCTGCAGCACGCCGAGTGTGGCGGGCTCGTCGTACAGGCCGAGCGCCTCGAACCAGGCGGCGGGCGCCGGGACGCGCCGCGAGCCGGCCCGCGCCAGGGCGAGGGAGAGCTCCAAGTCGGGGTTGGGGCCCGGGGCGACCCGCCGGAACAGCTTGAGGATGAAGGTGTCGCCGTAGATGACGGAGCTGTTGGACTGCTCCGCGGTGACCAGTCGCGGCGCCAGCCCCGCCGGGATCGCCGCGGCCGGCTCGGAGCCGAAGCGCAGGTGCCCGGTGCGGCCGGGGGCGCGCAGCCGTTCCAGCAGCAGGGACGTCAGACGGGGGTCGTGCAGCGCCTCGTAGATGGTCAGCCCGTCCAGGGGCCCGCCGACGGCGTGCCCGACGAGGGCGGGCGCGAGCGCGGGCGGCAGCAGCGCCCGGGTGCCGAGCAGCAACTGGTAGGTGTCGGCCGGCTTCCCGTGCCCGGCGCCCGGCAGCCGCTCCTGCACGTCGTGGTGGACGTCGAGCAGCAGATGGAGCAGTCCCGGGGTGCCCAGCCGGCCGTCGGCGGGCAGCAACTCGGTGGCCGAGACCAGCCCGAAGCCGCCGATCGGCCGCCCCTTCCCGGCGAACCACCGCTGCCGGGGCAGCCATTCCCGCAGCATCGGGACGAGCGCGGGGAGCAGCCCGGGCGCCGGGGGCACGGTGGTCCCCGACCGGACTGCGGAGGTGCGAAGCCACGAGGTGTCCGACATGACGTCCTTTCCTCGGGTGCCGGGCCTGCTGGTTCCCTAAGTGAAGGGGCGTGCTGCGGCGATGGTCCGACGAGTGGGACGTGTCGGACGAATATCATCCGAGCCGGTGGAGCAATTGGCGTACTTGGCGTACGAGGGACAAGGGCCCGTACAGCATCCGATATGACGCTGGATCCGGCAGGGGGAGCCTGCCCCGGCGGCCCGGCACGAAACCGTGCCGGGCCGCCGGGTCGCCGTCACCCGGCGGGCCCGCCTACACCGCGTCGCGGCGCAGCCGGAACCAGTAGAAGCCGTGACCGGCGAGGGTGAGCAGGTACGGCCATTCGCCGATGGCCGGGAAGCGCACCCCGCCGATCAGCTCGACGGGATGCCGTCCGGTGAAGGACCGCAGGTCGAGCTCGGTGGGCTGGGCGAAGCGCGAGAAGTTGTTCACGCACAGGACGAGGTCGTCCTTGTACTCGCGCAGGAAGGCCAGCACGGCCGGGTTGGTGGAGGGCAGCTCGGTGTACGAGCCCAGGCCGAAGGCCGGGTTCTGCTTGCGGATCTCGACCATCCGACGGGTCCAGTGCAGCAGCGAGCTCGGTGAGCTCATCTGTGCCTCGACGTTGGTGACTTGGTAGCCGTAGACCGGGTCCATGATGGTCGGCAGGTAGAGCCGGCCCGGGTCGCAGGAGGAGAAGCCCGCGTTGCGGTCCGGGGTCCACTGCATGGGGGTGCGCACCGCGTCGCGGTCACCGAGCCAGATGTTGTCGCCCATGCCGATCTCGTCGCCGTAGTAGAGGATCGGCGACCCCGGCAGGGAGAGCAGCAGGGCGGTGAAGAGCTCGATCTGGTTGCGGTCGTTGTCCAGCAGCGGGGAGAGCCGGCGCCGGATGCCGATGTTGGCCCGCATGCGCGGGTCCTTGGCGTACTCGGCGTACATGTAGTCGCGCTCTTCGTCCGTCACCATCTCGAGCGTCAGCTCGTCGTGGTTGCGCAGGAAGATGCCCCACTGGCAGTTGCTGGGGATGGCCGGGGTCTTGGCCAGGATCTCCGAGACCGGGTAGCGGGACTCCCGGCGTACCGCCATGAAGATGCGCGGCATCACCGGGAAGTGGAAGGCCATGTGGCACTCGTCGCCCCCCTTGGCGTAGTCGCCGAAGT
The DNA here is from genome assembly GCF_042742985.1 of Streptomyces sp. NPDC058864. Taxonomy (NCBI): domain Bacteria; kingdom Bacillati; phylum Actinomycetota; class Actinomycetes; order Kitasatosporales; family Streptomycetaceae; genus Streptomyces; species Streptomyces sp. NPDC058864. Next base: position 65,403 of record NZ_JBHYMQ010000010.1, read on the forward strand.
AGTCGACCACGTCCTCGGGCCACTGGTTGGCCTCGGCGAGCAGCACCGTGTCGGGGTAGTGGGCGTCGATCTCCTCGCGGACCATCTTCAGGAAGTCATGGGTGCGCGGCAGGTTCTCGCAGTTGGTGCCCTCCTCCTGGTACAGGTACGGCACCGCGTCCAGCCGGAAGCCGTCGATGCCGAGGTCCAGCCAGAACCGCAGGGCGGCCAGGATCTCCTCCTGGACCTTGGGGTTCTCGTAGTTGAGGTCCGGCTGGTGCGAGAAGAAGCGGTGCCAGTAGTACTGCTTGCGCACCGGGTCGAAGGTCCAGTTGGAGCTCTCGGTGTCGACGAAGATGATGCGGGCGTCCTGGTACTGCTTGTCGTCGTCGGCCCAGACGTAGTAGTCGCCGTAGGGGCCGTCCGGGTCCGTGCGGGACTGCTGGAACCACTCGTGCTGGTCGCTGGTGTGGTTGACGACGAAGTCGATGATCACCCGCATCCCGCGTTGATGGGAGGCGTCCACGAATTCCACGAAGTCGGCCAGGTCGCCGAACTCCGGCAGTACGGCCGTGTAGTCGGCGACGTCGTAGCCCCCGTCTCGCAGCGGCGAGGCGAAGAACGGCGGCAGCCACAGGCAGTCGATGCCGAGCCACTGCAGGTAGTCCAGTTTGGCAGTGAGCCCTTTGAGGTCGCCGATGCCGTCGCCGTTGCTGTCCTGGAAGGACCGTACGAGCACTTCGTAGAAGACGGCCCGCTTGAACCAGTCGGGGTCCCGGTCTTTGGCCGGGGTGTCTTCGAACGTGTCAGGTACGGGTTCGTTGACGATCAAGTGGGTGACCCTCCTGTCGATGGAGTAGGTCGCAGGGTGAGGATGTGCGCGGGCGCGCGGCCCGGCTCGAGGCGCACATAGTTGTCCCTGCCCCAGTGGTAGGTCTCGCCGGTGAGCTCGTCGCGCACCGGGGTGGACTCGTGCCATGCGAGGCCGAGTTCCGGCATGTTCAACGAGACGGTCGCCTCCTGGGTGTGGTGCGGGTCCAGGTTGACGACCACCAGTACGACGTCGCTGCCGTCGCCCGAGCGCTTGGAGTACGCCAGCACCGCGTCGTTGTTCACGGGGTGGAAGCGCAGGTCGCGTAGCTGCTGGAGCGCGGGGTGGCGGCGTCGCAGCCGGTTCAGCGTCGTGAGCAGCGGAGCCAGCGAACGGCCGTCGGCCTCGGCTGCCGCCCAGTCGCGGGGCTTGAGCTCGTACTTCTCCGAGTGTAGGTACTCTTCGCTTCCCTCGCGCACCGGCGCGTTCTCACAGAGCTCATATCCGGCGTACACCCCCCATGTGGGGGAAAGGGTCGCCGCCAGGACCGCACGCGCCTCGAACGCCGGGCGGCCGCCGTGCTGCAGGTAGGCGTGGAGGATGTCCGGGGTGTTGACGAAGAAGTTGGGCCGCATGTAGCTCGCGGCCTCACCGGACAGCTCCGTCAGGTACTCCGTCAGCTCCTGCTTGCCGTTGCGCCAGGTGAAGTACGTGTACGACTGCTGGAAGCCGATCTGGGCCAGGGTGTGCATCATGGCCGGACGGGTGAACGCCTCCGCCAGGAAGATGACGTCGGGGTCGGTGCGGTTGATGTCGGCGATGACCCTCTCCCAGAAGACCACCGGCTTGGTGTGCGGGTTGTCGACCCGGAAGATCCGCACCCCGTGGTCCATCCAGTGCCGCAGCACCCGCTCGGTCTCCTGCACGATGCCGCCCAAGTCGGCGTCGAAGGCGATCGGGTAGATGTCCTGGTACTTCTTCGGCGGGTTCTCGGCGTAGGCGATCGTGCCGTCCGCCCGGGTGGTGAACCACTCGGGGTGCTTGCCGACCCACGGGTGGTCCGGCGAGCACTGCAGCGCGAAGTCCAGGGCGATCTCCAGCCGCAGCTCGCGCGCCCGCTCCACGAAGAAGTCGAAGTCCTCGATCGTCCCGAGGTCGGGGTGGACGGCGTCGTGGCCGCCCTCGGCGGAGCCGATCGCCCAGGGCGAGCCGACGTCGTGCGGGCCGGCGTCTAGCGTGTTGTCCGGTCCCTTGCGGAACGCTGCGCCGATCGGGTGGACGGGGGGCAGGTAGACCACGTCGAAGCCCATCGCGGCGATCGCCGACAGCCGCTCGGCGGCCGTGCGGAAGGTGCCGGACCTCGGTGGCCGCCGGCCCGTGGGGTCCACCACGGCGCCCTCGGACCGGGGGAACATCTCGTACCAGGACCCGAACAGCGCCCGCTGCCGCTCCACCTGGAGGGCCGCCGGACGGGAGGCGCTCACCAGGTCGCGCAGCGGGTGCCGGCCGAGCACGTCCGCCACCTCGGGCGCGAGGGCGGCGGCGTGCCGCTCGGCGGGGGTGCGCGAGGTGTCGCGCAGGGCGTCGGCCAGGGCCAGCACCGTGGCCCGGCCGTCCTTCTTCGGTACCCCCGCCGCCGCGCGCTCGTGCAGTTCGGCCCCCTCGGCGAGGACCAGTTCGGTGTCGATGCCGGCGGGGATCTTGATGCCCGCGTGGTGCCGCCAGGTGGCCACCGGATCGCTCCAGGCCTCCACCGTGTACGTCCAGCGGCCCTCTGCGGTGGGCGTCACCTCGGCGCCCCACCGGTCGGTGCCGGGGGCGAGTTCGCGCATGGGGATCCGTGGCCCGGAACGTCCGGCGGGGTTGCGCAGGACCACGTTCGCCGCCACCGCGTCATGCCCCTCACGGAACACCGTCGCGGTGACCTGGAAGGTCTCGCCGACCACGGCCTTGGCGGGGCGGCGGCCGCAGTCGACCAGCGGGCGGACGTCCAGGACGGGGATACGACCGATCATTGCGCCTCACCAGTTTGTGCGGGTGGCCGGACGGGTACCTTCCGCTCTTTTTATCTGCTCCTTCGGATGCCTGCCTGTGGGCATGACCGCTCCTGTCCGCGTTCACTCGGGTGGGCGGATACGAGTTGTGGTGTGGGAGGGTTCGGCGCCGCGTCGCGCAAGGGTGAGCCTGCCCATTGGATGCCGGTCGAATACTCCCCGGGAAGGGGTACTGGCGCGTAAGTTGCGCGCCGGGCGGTCCCGGCGGCGCCCGGACGAAGACAACCGGCCACCGTCCGGCGGGCCGGCGCGCGGGGCCGCCGGGCCACCGGGCCACCACCGGTGACACCGTCCTGGCCGCCCGTCGTAGCCGTCGCGGTGCGTCCCGGCCGACGGCCCTGCCGCGACAGTCGTAGCCGCCGCCCGACACGCTGACGAGGCGTCCGCCGGGCGGCGCGCGGGGGCACCGGGACGGCCGGGACGTCCCGGTACGCCAGGGCACGGGTGCCGCGCGGCGCCGCCCCGCTTCGGGATGTTGGGTACCCGGTTGTCACCACCGCACCGAAAGATGCCGCTACCGTCGGAGTTGTGAAGGCTATTCGTCGATTCACCGTGCGAACCGTCCTGCCCGAACCACTACGTCCCCTGGGGGAGCTCGCGCAGAATCTGCGCTGGTCCTGGCACAACGAGACCCGCGAGCTGTTCCAGTCCGTCGACCCCGAGGGCTGGAGGGCGGCGGCCGGCGACCCGGTGCGGCTGCTCGGCGCCGTCTCCAAGGACCGGCTGAACGCCCTCGCCAAGGACCGCAGGTTCCTCCGCCGGCTCGGCACCGCCGTCGAGGACCTCCACGACTACCTCGGCAACCCGCGCTGGTACCAGGGCGCCGCCGAGGCCGGGGAACTCCCCTCCGCCATCGCCTACTTCTCACCCGAGTTCGGTATCACCGCCGCGCTGCCGCAGTACTCCGGAGGTCTCGGCATCCTGGCCGGCGACCACCTCAAGGCCGCCAGCGACCTGGGCGTGCCGCTGATCGGGGTGGGCCTGCTCTACCGGCACGGCTACTTCCGCCAGTCCCTGTCCCGGGACGGCTGGCAGCAGGAGCACTACCCGGTGCTCGACCCGAACGAGCTCCCGCTGTCGCTGCTGCGGGACGAGGACGGCGGCCCCGTCCTGATCGCGCTGGACCTCCCCGGCGGGCGCAGCCTGTGCGCCCACGTGTGGCGGGCCGGGGTGGGCCGGGTCCCGCTGCTGCTGCTTGACTCCGACGTCGAGGAGAACCACCCCAACGAACGGGACGTCACCGACCGCCTCTACGGGGGCGGCAGCGAGCACCGGCTGCTCCAGGAGATGCTGCTCGGCATCGGCGGCGTCCGTGCCGTGCGCACCTACTGCGCGCTGACCGGGCACCCGGAACCCGAGGTCTTCCACACCAACGAGGGCCACGCGGGCTTCCTGGGGCTGGAGCGCATCCGCGAGCTCGCGGCCGACGGAGAAGGGCTGGATTTCGACTCCGCCCTGGAGGCCGTGCGGGCGGGCACCGTCTTCACCACCCACACGCCCGTGCCGGCCGGCATCGACCGCTTCGACCGCGAGCTGGTCGCCCGGCACCTCGGCGACGACGGCGAGCTGCGCGGCGTCGACGTCCAGCGGGTGCTGGAGCTGGGGATGGAGACCTACCCCGGCGGCGACCCCAACGTCTTCAACATGGCCGTGATGGGGCTGCGGCTCGCGCAGCGCGCCAACGGCGTGTCCACCCTGCACGGCGGCGTCAGCCGGGAGATGTTCGCCGGGCTGTGGCCGGGCTTCGATCCGGAGGAGGTGCCGATCACCTCCATCACCAACGGCGTGCACGCCCCCACCTGGGTGGCGCCCGAGGTGTTCCGGCTCGGTGCCCGGCAGGCCGGCGTCCAGAACGCCGAGGACGCGATGACCACCGGGCTCGCCGACACCTGGGAGAGCGTCTTCCGCATCCCCGACGCGGCGATCTGGGAGCTCCGCCGGGAGCTGCGCGAACAGCTGGTGCGGGAGGTGCGCCGCCGGGTGCGCGCCTCCTGGCGGCAGCGCGGCGCCGGTTCGGCCGAGCTGGGCTGGGTCGATGACGTCCTCGACCCGGACGTGCTGACCATCGGTTTCGCTCGCCGGGTCCCGTCGTACAAGCGGCTCACCCTGATGCTGCGCGACCAGGACCGGCTGATGGAACTGCTGCTGCACCCGTCCCGGCCCATCCAGATCGTCGTCGCGGGCAAGGCGCACCCGGCAGACGACAGCGGCAAGCGGCTGGTGCAGGAGCTGGTGCGGTTCGCCGACGACCCCCGGGTGCGGCACCGCATCGTCTTCCTGCCGGACTACGACATGGCCATGGCCCAGCACCTCTACCCCGGGTGCGACGTCTGGCTGAACAACCCGCTGCGGCCGCTGGAGGCCTGCGGCACCTCGGGCATGAAGGCCGCGCTGAACGGCTGCCTCAACCTGTCCGTCCTGGACGGCTGGTGGGACGAGTGGTTCGACGGCAACAACGGGTGGGCGATCCCTACCGCCGACGGCTTCGGCGCGGCCGGCGACCCGGACCGCCGCGACGACATCGAGGCGGCCGCCCTCTACGACCTGGTCGAGAACCAGGTCGCGCCCCGGTTCTACGACCGCGGCGCGCACGGACTGCCGGTCCGCTGGATCGAGATGGTCCGGCACACCCTGAGCACCCTGGGGCCGAAGGTGCTCGCCGGGCGCATGGTCCGCGAGTACGTGACCCGGCTGTACGCGCCCGCCGCGCGCGCCCACCGCCTCGCGGGCGGCGGGGAGTCCGTCGAACTCGCCGCGTGGAAGCGGCGGGTGCGCGAGCAGTGGCCCATGGTCGGCGTCGACCACGTGGAGACCGGTGCCTCGGTCGGCGGCTCCCCGGAACTCGGGAGCACGCTCACCCTGCGGGTCCAGGTGGCCCTCGGCGGCCTGGAACCCGGGGACGTGGACGTCCAGGTGGTGTCCGGGCGCGTCGACGACTCCGACCGGATCGCCGACCCGACGGTGGTCTCCCTCAAGCCGGGCGGCCGGCCGGACCTGGAGGGCCGCTGGCTCTACGAGGGCCCGCTCTCCCTCGACCGGACCGGCCCCTTCGGCTACACCGTCCGCGTCCTGCCGATGCACCGGCTGCTCGCCTCGGTCGCCGAGCTGGGACTGATCGCCGTGCCGCCCGAGGCGACGGGGATGACGGCCGGCGTGCTGCGCTGAGCCGGACGTCCTCCCCGGGAACGGGACCGGGCCCCGGCCCTAGGTGAACACGGCCGGGGCCCGGCGTGTGCGGTCAGCCGACGGGGATCAGCTGCTGGTGTTCACCGCGGTGTCGTCGACCACGAAGCTCGTCTGCAGCGAGGAGTCCTCGGTGCCGGTGAACTTCAGGGTGACAGTGGAGCCGGCGAAGGAGTTCAGGCTGAAGGACTTCTGGGTGTAGCCCGTGGCCTTGTTGAGGTTGGAGTAGGTGGCCAGGGTGGTCGAGCCGGCCGTGACCGTCAGCTTGTCGTACTGGGTGCTGGTGGTCGTCTCGGCGGAGTCGATGTGCAGCCAGAAGGTGAAGGTCGCCTTGCAGCCGGCCGGGATGGTCACCGACTGGGTGAGCGTGTCGGTGTGGGTGGAGCCGTAGCCGTCCAGCCACGCCTTGTACGAACCGCCGTGGGCGGCCTGGCCGCTGTCGTTGGTGATCACACCGCTGGTCGCCGTCCAGGAGGCGCTGCCGGACTCGAAGCCGGGGTTGCCGAGCAGCTGGGCGGAGGCGCAGCTGCCGGGGGTGGTGACGGTCCAGGTGAACGAGGCGGTGCCGGTCTTGGCGGCGGAGTCGGTGACCGTGACCGTGGTGTTGTACGTGCCCGCGGCGGTCGGGGTGCCGGAGACCAGGCCCGTGGAGGCGTTGATCGACAGACCGGAGGGCAGGCCGCTCGCCGCGTAGCTCAGCGCGCCGCTGTTGGTGCTGCTGGCCTGGATCTGCAGGCTGACGGCGGTGCCGACGGTGCTGCCCTGGTTGCCGGGGTTGGTGACCGTGACGCCCGAGACGGGCGCGTGGCTGCCGACGCCGATGCCCGCGAAGGCGTTCTGCACGCCCGCGTACTGGGCGGAGCCCGCGCCGTAGAGGGCCTGGGCGGCGTTCAGCGAGGCGGTGCGTGCGCCCGCGTAGTTGGTGCTGCTGGTCATGTACGTGGTCAGCGCCTTGTACCAGATCTGCAGCGCGGCGGCGCGGCCGATGCCGGCGACGGCGATGCCGTCGGCGGTCGGGCTGTTGTAGCTGACCCCGTTGATCACCTTGGCGCCGCTGCCCTCGGAGAGCAGGTAGAACATGTGGTTCGCCGGGCCCGAGGAGTAGTGGACGTCCACGTTGCCGATGCCGGAGTACCAGTTGTCGGGCGAGGTGCCGTCGCGGGACGGCTTGTCCTGGTAGCGCAGCGGGGTGCCGTTGCCGTTGATGTTGATCTCTTCACCGATGAGGTAGTCACCGATGTCGTTGCTGTTGTTCGCGTAGAACTCGACGCCGGTGCCGAAGATGTCGGAGGTCGCCTCGTTCAGGCCGCCGGACTCCCCGGAGTAGGTGAGGTTCGCCGTGGCGGAGGTGACGCCGTGGCTCATCTCGTGGCCCGCGACGTCCAGCGAGGTCAGCGCGTGGGTGTTGCCCGAGCCGTCGCCGTAGGTCATGCAGAAGCAGCTGTCGTCCCAGAAGGCGTTGACGTAACCGCTGCTGTAGTGGACCCGCGAGTACGCGGCGACACCGTCGTTGCGGATGCCGCTGCGGCCGAAGGTGGTCTTGTAGAAGTCCCAGGTCGTCTGGGCGCCGTAGGCGGCGTCGGCGCCCGCGGTCTGGGTGTTGGAGCCGGTGCCGTCGCCCCAGACGTCGTCGGCGTCGGTGAACAGGGTCCCGGTGCCGGAGGTGCCGCGGTTGAGGTTGTACGTCTTGTGGCCGCCGCGGGTCGTGTCGTTCAGCTGGTACGTCGAGCCGGACAGCGTCGTGGACAGCGTCACCTGGCCGCTGTACTGGGTGTTGCCGGTGCCGGTCTTGACGTCCTGGTACCGGTGGAGCTCCTTGCCGGTCACGGCGTCGGTGACGACGTGCAGCCGGCTCGGCGTGCCATCGTCCTGCAGGCCGCTCACCACGGTCTCCCAGGCGAGCTTCGGCGTGCCCTGGCCGGCCCAGATCACCTTGCGGGCGTTGTCGGCGGCGGGCGCCTCGGCCTTGAGCGTCTTGGCGGTCTTCAGCGCGGCGGTGGTCGCGGCGGACTCGGCGACCTTCGGCGTCGTCGAGGCGACCGTGATCCGCTGGTCGGTGTTGAACGTCGTGCCGACCGTGCCGGTGCCCTTGGCGGGCGTGTGCACCACGAGGTCGCCGCCGAGCACGGGGAGCCCGGCGTAGGTGCGCTCGTAGCGGGTGTGCAGCGTGCCGTCGGCGTCCTTGACGACGTCCTTGACGACCAGCTTCTCCTTGCTGCCCAGACCCAGCGACCGGGCCGTGACGGCCGTGCGGTCGCTCGCGCTCCTGATCAGTGCGGTGCGCTGGGTGGGGGTGAGCTTCGCCTCGAGGGCTCCGGCGCGGAGCTGGCTCGTGTGGGGGGCGGCGTTCGCCGTCGCGGACGTGGCCGGTATGCCGACGGCGATGAACGCGGCGGTGGCGACCACACTGGCGGCCGCGACTGCCTTGCGGGGGGATCGTCTCACTCGGACTCCTACTGCGTCGGCCGCGGTTGGCGGCCGGGGACAGCCGGGCAGACGGGGTGTGCTGCCCGGGCGGAACTAGCCGTGCGGGTGGGACGTGCGGAGTTCGGACGGTGCGTCAGCACGAAGCGGTGCGGTGTGGGCGTACTGACGGCCGACCGGGGGAAGAGTGCCACTGTTGATGGCTTGGTGTCATGTACGTGACGAGAAGTTGGCCGAATTCGTCCTCTGAGGGGGACGCGGAGTTCGCATTCCGGACAGTGCGGGGCGAACGGTTGGTTCCGGCGGGGTGGGGGGTGGGGCCGGCGAGACAGCCGACCCAACCACTCACCCCCGCCACCAGGCCAAGGGGGCTCCGAGGGCCGACCGGTGAGCCCCGCCGACACCAACGCGCCACGCGCGCCGGCCGTGACCCTAGACCAGGCTGTCGCGCCAGGCCTGGTGCAGATCGGCGAAGCGGCCCGCGCCGGAGACGAGTTCGGCCGGGGTGCCGTCCTCCACGACGCGGCCCCGGTCCATCACCAGCACCCGGTCCGCGATCTCCACCGTCGACAGCCGGTGCGCGATGATCACGGCCGTGCGGCCGCGCAGCACCTCGCGCATCGCCTGCTGCACCGCGCGCTCGCCCGGCACGTCCAGCGAGGAGGTCGCCTCGTCCAGGATGAGCACCGCCGGATCGGCCAGCAGGGCGCGGGCGAAGGCCACCAACTGGCGCTGGCCCGCGGAGATGCGGCCGCCGCGCTTGCGGACGTCGGTGTCGTAGCCCTCGGGCAGCGCCGCGATGAAGTCATGGGCGCCGATCGCCCGGGCGGCGGCCTCGATCTCCTCGCGGGTGGCCTCCGGACGGCCGATGGAGATGTTCTCGGCGACGGTGCCGGAGAAGAGGAACGCCTCCTGGGTCACCATGACCACCCCGCGGCGCAGTTCCGGCAGGGCCAGGTCGCGCAGGTCCACCCCGTCCAGGGTGACCCGGCCGTCGGTCGGGTCGTAGAACCGGGCCAGCAGCTTGGCCAGCGTCGACTTGCCCGCACCGGTGGCGCCGACCACCGCGACCGTCTGCCCGGCAGGCAGCCTCAGGTCGAAGCGGGGCAGCACCTCGCCGCCCGTCCGGTACGCGAAGCGGACCTGCTCGAAGACGACCTCACGGCCGGGGATGTCCGCCTGCGTGGCCGGCAGCGCCCGCGGCGTCTCCGGCTCGGGCACCGAGGGCCGCTGCGCCAGCAGCCCGGCGATCTTCTCCAGTGAGGCGGCCGCCGACTGGTAGGAGTTGAGGAACATGCCGAGCGGGTCGATCGGCGCGTACAGCCGCCGCAGGTAGAGCACGAAGGCGGCGAGCACGCCCAGCGCCAGCGAGCCGGAGGCCACGCGGTACGCGCCCCACAGCACCACCAGCGCCACCGAGGTGTTGGCGATCATCCAGGAACCGACGGTGAAGCGGCCCATCTCCAGGATCGCGTCGCCGTTGGCCTGCCGGTGGGCGGCGTTGAGCTCGTCGAACGCCTCGTCGTTCGCCTTCTCGCGGCGGAAGGCCTGCACGGGCCGGATGCCGTTCATCGTCTCGGTGAAGCGCACGATCACGGACGCGATCGCCGCGGAGCGGCGCGTGTAGACCTTGGCCGAGCGGCGCCGGAAGATCCGCACGGTCACCACCAGCGGCACCGCGGTGGCGAGCGCGAACAGGCCGAGCCCCCAGTCCAGCCACAGCAGCACCGCCGAGATGTAGAGCACCGACAGCCCGACGTTGAGCAGCTCCTGGAGGCCCTCGGTCAGCAGCTCCCGGATCGACTCCACGTCGGAGGTGGCGCGGGCGATGATCCGGCCCGAGGTGTACCGCTCGTGGAAGTCCAGGCCGAGCGCCTGGGCGTGCCGGAAGATCCGGCCGCGTAGCTCGACCAGGACGTCCTGGCAGACCCGGCCTGCCTGCCGGATGAACGAACGCTGCAGCAGAGCGCCGGCGACGGCGCAGCCGATGTAGCCGACCGCCACCGCGATCAGCGGACCGTGGTCGTCGCGGCGCAGCGCCGGGATGGCCCGGTCGATCGCCAACGCCACGATCAGCGGGCCCGCCTGCACGGCCGCCTGCTGCACCAGCAGGAGCACGGCGGCCAGCCACACCCGCCGCCGGTGCGGCCCGACGAGTTCCCGCAGCAGGGCGCGTGACGCCCCCTCGGGCGCCGGGAGCCGGTCCAGGTCGAGGGGGTCGTCCTCCCGGCCCGTGCGTGCCTCCCCGGTGTCCCGGTGCCCCGCCGGTTCCTCGTCGGCCGACTGTTCGGCGGGCTGCGACTCCGTGACGGAGGTCATCGGGTGCTGCTCCCTTCGAATTGCGCGTGGTCCGGCGCGGCGGTCGTGCTCGCGTCCTGGCCGGACATCAGGCGGCGGTAGGCCGCGGAGGAGGACAGCAGCTCCTGGTGGGTGCCGACCGCGGTGACCCGGCCCTCGGACAGCAGCGCCACCCGGTCGGCGAGCATCACCGTGGAGGGGCGGTGCGCCACCACCAGCGCCGTCGTGGTGGCCAGCACCTGGCGCAGGGCCGCCTCGACGAGGGCCTCGGTGTGCACGTCGAGGGCGGACAGGGGGTCGTCCAGCACCAGGAAGCGGGGGCGGCCGACGACCGCACGGGCCAGCGCGAGCCGCTGCCGCTGACCACCGGACAGGCTCAGGCCCTGCTCGCCGACCTGGGTGTCCACACCCTGCGGCAGCTTGTGGACGAAGTCGCACTGGGCGATCTCCAGCGCCCGCAGCAGATCCGTCTCATCGGCGTCGGGCGCGCCCATCAGCACGTTCTCCCGCACGCTGGCGGAGAACAGGGTCGGTTCCTCGAAGGCCGTCGCGACCAGGGAGCGCAGCGTGGACCGGGTGAGCAGCGCGGCGTCGGTGCCGTCCAGCGTGATACGGCCGCCGGTCGGCTCGTACAGCCGCGGGATGAGCGAGGTCAGGCTCGTCTTGCCGCTGCCCGTCGCGCCGACCAGCGCCACGGTCTCGCCGCTGCGGATGTGCAGGTCGATCCCGGTGAGCAGGTCGGGGGTGCCCTCGGGGGCGTCGGGGTAGCGGAAGCGGACGGCGCTGAACCGGATGCCGTCGGCGGGCCGCCCCTCCTCACCGGGGGCCGCACCGGCACCCGTGCCCGTCCCCGTCTCCGGCGGGACCTCGGTGTCCAGGACCTCGAAGACGCGGTCGGCGGCGGTGGCCGCCTCGTTGCTGAAGGACAGCAGCCAGCCCAGCGACTCCACCGGCCAGCGCAGCGCGAGCGCCGTGGAGAGGAAGGCGACCAGCGTGCCCGCCGACAGGTCGCCGTCGGCGACCTGCACCACGCCCAGGACCAGCGCCGCGCCGAGGGCGACGTCAGGCAGGCCGACGATGACCATCCACAGGTCGGCCAGCAGCCGGGCCTTGCGGAGCTCTGTGCCGCGCAGTTCGCGCGACTGCCGGCGGAAGGCCTCGGCCTGGCTGCGGTGGCGGCCGAAGGCCTTGATGATGCGGATGCCGAGCACCGACTCCTCGACCAGCGTGGTCAGGTCGCCGACCTGGTCCTGCGCGGTCCGGGAGGCGAGCTGGTAGCGCGACTCGAAGTACGAGCAGAGGATCACCAGCGGCACGACCGGCCCCAGCAGGATCAGCCCCAGTGACCAGCGCTGCACGAACAGGATGCCGAAGCCCGCCAGGATGGTGGCGGTGTTGACCGCGAGGAAGACCATCGGGAAGGTCAGGAACATCCGCAGGATCTGCAGGTCGTTGGTGGCCCGGGAGAGCAGCTGCCCCGATCCCCAGCGGTCGTGGAAGGACACCGGCAGGCGCTGCAGCCGCCGGTAGAGGTCCGCCCGGATCGTGGCCTCGAGCGCGGCCATGGGGCGCGCCACCAGCCAGCGCCGTACGCCGAAGAGCCCGGCCTCCAGGAGGCCGAGCAGCAGCACCAGCCCGCCGCCGAGCCACACCCCGGACGGATCGTGGTGGGCGACCGGGCCGTCCACGATCCACTTCAGGACCAGGGGGATCAGCAGCGCGAGGCAGGACGCGACCACGGCCACGCCCGCGGAACCGAACAGCCGGTGGCTGATCGGCTTCACGTACGGCCACAGGCGCCGCAGCGAGCGCACCGCGGATCGGGAACGTTCGGGCTCGGGTTGGTTGGTCGACTCAGGCATCGTTTCAGAGACTACGTGCGACCACCGACAACGCTCATCCGGATTTTCGGCCGAGGTCGCGCACGGCGGGCACCGCCAGCAGCGCCACGCACACCAGCAGGGTCACCGCGCCCCCGGCGAGCAGCACCGGGCGCGCCCCGAAGAAGCCCGCCGCCGGCCCCGCGAGGGCCTGGCCGACGGGCAGCATGGCGACCGAGCCGGCGACCTCGTACGCGTGGATCCGGTTGAGGATCTCACCGGGCACCTGGGTCTGGACGCTGGTGGCCCACATCACACTCCAGAACGCCCAGGCCGTCCCGGCCACCAGCACCGCCCCTGCGACCGCCGGCACCGGCAGCCCGGCGCCGACCGCCGCCGGGTAGAGCGCGAACCCGAACAGCGCCACGGCCCCGCCCCGCAGAGGCCGGGCCGGCCGCAGCCGTATCGCCAGCAGCCCGCCGAGCGCGGTGCCCGCCCCCAGCGCGGAGGAGACCAGGCCGTACGCCTTCGGGCCGTGCGCGGGCAGGATCTCGCCGGCCGCCAGCGGGGTCACCGGGCCCATGACGAGGATCATGAAGCCCATCCAGATGACGATCACCGACCACATCCAGGTGCGGGCCCGGAACTCCCGCCACCCCTCGACCAGGTCGGCCCGGAAACTGCTGCGCGGCGCGGCGTCCCGCGGCCCCCGGGCGGTGCGCCCCGGCAGCCGGAGCAGCAGCAGGCAGACGGCGCTCACCGCGTACGTGCCGGCGTGCGCGGCGAACACCCCGCCCGCGGAGGTGAAGGCCACGAGTACCCCGGCGAGTGCCGGTCCGGCCAGCGCCATCAGCGACTCGGCGGTGCGCACCACCCCGTTCGCCTCCTGGACGTCCCGGGCCACCAGGGGCACCGTGCTCGCCACCCCGGGCTGGAACATGGCGCCCGCCACGCCGTTGACCGCGCCGATCAGGCAGATCTGCCAGAGCACGACGTGCCCCGAGAAGAAGAGCCAGGCGGCCAGCGACTGCGTGCCGACCCGCGCCAGGTCCGCGCCGATCATCAGGCCGCGGGCGCTGAACCGGTCGGCGAACACCCCGCCGAGGACGACCAGCCCGGCGAAGCAGGCGGTGAAGGAGGCCATGGCGTAGCCGATGTCCCCGGCGCCGTAGCCGTGCTGGAGCAGTCCCGCCGACAGTGCGACGGGCAGCATCGAGTCGCCGAGCATGGCGACGCTGCGGGCGGTGAAGTACAGGCTGAACCCCCGTGACCACAGGCGGTCCCGGGGGACGCCCGGTGTGTCGAGGGCGGAGGCGCACGGCGGCGAGGGCGGGGGTGCGGAGGTCACGGCCGACCAGTGTGGACTGGACCAATTGGCCGAGTCCACACCTTTGCCGCCGCGTCTCGCCCCTCAGACGGCGCGCAGCAGCAGCACCGTCCTCCCCGGCACGGTCAGTGCCCGCCCGCCGGGGTGGCGGCTGCCCGGCGGTTCCGCCTGGTCCTCGCGCGAGGTGTCGAGCAGCAGCTCGTACTCCCGGGCCCACGGCCCGCCCGGCAGGGTGAAGCGGACCGGGCGGTGCGAGGCGTGGAAGACCGCCAGGAAGCTGTCGTCGGCCACCGGGCGGCCGCGGGCGTCGCGGTGCGGGATGTCGGCGCCCGACAGGTACATCCCGAGCGTGGACGTGGGGCCGTGCCAGTCGGCGTCGGTCATCTCCCGGCCCTGCGCGGTGAACCAGGCCAGGTCCCGCAGTCCCTCGGCGGACTGCGGTCGGCCGGAGAAGAAGGCCCGCCGGCGCAGTACGGGGTGGGCCCGGCGCAGCGCGATCAGCCGGGCGGTCAGCTCGCGCAGCGAGGCCCAGGCCGGCTCCTCCGGCAGCGACCAGTCCAGCCAGCTGATCTCGTTGTCCTGGCAGTACGCGTTGTTGTTGCCGCCCTGGGTGCGGCCCGCCTCGTCGCCGGCCACCAGCATCGGCACGCCGGTCGACAGCAGCAGCGTCGAGAGCATGTTGCGCAGCTGGCGGCGGCGCAGCCCGCCCACGGCCGGGTCGTCGGTCTCGCCCTCGTGGCCGCAGTTCCAGGCCCGGTTGTCGTCGGTGCCGTCGCGGTTGTCCTCGCCGTTGGCCTCGTTGTGCTTGCGCTCGTAGCTCACCAGGTCGCGCAGGGTGAAGCCGTCGTGCGCGGTGATGAAGTTGACCGAGGCGTACGGACGGCGCCCGCCCCACGCGTAGAGGTCGCTGGAGCCGGACAGCCGGTACCCCAGGTCGCGCACGTCCTGCCGGGTGCCGCGCCAGAAGTCCCGGACGGTGTCGCGGTAGCGGTCGTTCCACTCCGTCCACAGCGGCGGGAAGGCGCCGACCTGGTAGCCGCCGGAGCCCACGTCCCAGGGTTCGGCGATGAGCTTGACCCGGCGCAGCACCGGGTCCTGGGCGATGACGGCGAGGAAGGGGGAGAGCATGTCGACGTCGTGCATCGACCGGGCGAGCGCCGCGGCGAGGTCGAAGCGGAAGCCGTCGACGCCCATCTCGGTCACCCAGTAGCGCAGGGAGTCGGTGATCAGCCGCAGGACCTGGGGCTGGACGACGTGGAGGGTGTTGCCGCAGCCGGTGTAGTCGGCGTACCGGCGCGCGTCGCCCGCCAGCCGGTAGTAGCCGCGGTTGTCGATGCCGCGCAGGGAGAGGGTGGGCCCGAACTCGCTGCCCTCGGCGGTGTGGTTGTAGACGACGTCGAGTATCACCTCCAGACCCGCGTCGTGCAGGGCGCGCACCATCCGCTTGAACTCGCCCACCTGCTGACCGCGGGTGCCGGTCGCGGCGTAGCCGGCGTGCGGGGCGAAGTAGCCGATCGAGTTGTAGCCCCAGTAGTTGCGCAGGCCCCGGCGGAGCAGATGGTCCTCGTGGGCGAACTGGTGCACCGGCAGCAGTTCGACGGCCGTCACACCGAGGCCGGTGAGGTACTCGACGGCCGCCGGGTGGGCCAGCCCGGCGTAGGTGCCGCGCAGTTCGGGCGGGATGCCGGGGTGGCGCATGGTGAAGCCGCGGACGTGCAGCTCGTAGATGACGGAGTCGGCCCAGGGCGTCTTGGGACGGCGGTCGTCCGTCCAGGGGTCGTCGTCGTCCACCACGACGCCCTTGGGCACGTACGGGGCCGAGTCGCGGTTGTCCCGGACGGTGTCGGCGACCGCCTGCTCCGGCCAGTCGCGGACGTGGGCGTACACCTCGGGCGGCAGCGTGAAGTCGCCGTCGACCGCCCGCGCGTACGGGTCCAGCAGCAGCTTGGCCGGATTCCAGCGGGCACCGGTCCACGGGTCCCAGCGGCCGCCGACCCGGTAGCCGTAGCGGTGGCCGGGCAGCACCCCGGGCACGAAGCCGTGCCAGATCTCATGGGTCAGTTCGGTCAGCGGGACCCGGGTCTCGGTCCCCTCGTCGTCGAACAGGCACAGCTCCACCGACTCGGCGCCGCCCGCCCACAGGGCGAAGTTCGTGCCCGGGCGTCCGTCGGGTCCGGTGTGGAAGCGCGCCCCCAGCGGCTGCGGGCTGCCCGGCCACACCACGGCGTCCCCGGCCCCCGCGGGCCCCGGCACGGCCGGCGCGGTCTCCGGGCGCGGCAGCGGCACGGCCACGGGGGCGGTCCGGTGGCCGTTCGGGCGCCGCTTTCCGGCCCGGTCGACCGATTCGTCCTCGCGCGTCTCCGACACGTGCTCGCCTCCTGCGGCTCGGGGGACGCCGGACCCGGCCGGCGCCGGCCGTGCCCGTGCGCGGCGCGGTGTCCCTCCGCGCGCGCGTCGCGCCCTCCCGCTTTACCTTCCCGTTCACCCTGCGGCGTCACACGCGTGATCGATCGGACGCGTCGCAGACGTTTCCCCGGGGCCGTCCGGTCGTTGACCGAACGTGACGACTGCGGTGCGGCGCGCTCTGCGCGCGGGGGCGGGGCTTGCCACCGCCATGTGGCTGGCGGGGATGCTGACGGCGTGCGGGCTCGGGTTCGGGCCGGCGGACAGCGGTGCGCCGGCCGACGACACCCCGACGGTGTCAGAGGCGAGGATCAGGATCACTCCGGTGGACGGAGCCCGTGACGTGGAGGCGGACGACCCGCTCACGGTCGAGGCCCAGGACGGCCGGCTCACCTCCGTGCAGGTCGAGGACGGGGACGGGGAGGTGGTCGAGGGCGTGTTCACCGCCGACCGGTCCCGCTGGCACGCCCGGTCCAGGCTGTCGCTCTCGGAGAAGTACACGGTGGACGCCGTCGCCGAGGACACGGGAGGCCGGCGCGCCGCCAAGCACGCGGTGTTCACCACCCTCGTCCCCAAGAACACCCTCATCGGCTACTTCACCCCCGAGGACGGCCAGACCGTCGGCACGGGGATGATCGTCTCCCTGGACTTCAACCGGCCGGTCGCCGACCGCGAGGCCGTCGAGCGCGCCGTCCGCGTCGGCTCCTCGCCCGCCGTGGAGATCGCCCCGCACTGGTTCGGCGACCGGCGCCTCGACTTCCGGCCCCGTGAACGCTGGCTCCCCGGCACGAAGGTGACGCTCTCGCTGCGGCTGCGCGACGTCGAGACCGCCCCCGGGGTCTACGGGGTGCAGTCCAAGGACGTCACCTTCGACATCGGCCGGGACCAGACCAGCACCGTGGACGCCGCCGCGCACACCCTGACGGTCAGCCGCGGCGGGCAGGTGACACGTGTCCTGCCGATCTCGGCGGGAGCCCCGTCCAACCCGACCTACAACGGCGCGATGGTCATCTCCGAGAAGCTCCGGCTGACCCGGATGAACGGGGACACGGTGGGCTTCGGCGGCGAGTACGACATCCCCGACGTCCCGCACGCCATGCGGCTCACCCGCTCCGGCACCTTCGTGCACGGCAGTTACTGGGCCGCCCCAGGCACTTTCGGCGCGGCCAACACCAGCCACGGCTGCGTCGGCCTCTACGACGTGAAGGGCGGCGGCGCGGTCACCCCGGCGGGCTGGTTCTTCGCGCACTCGCTCGTCGGCGACCTGGTCACCGTGGTCAACTCCCACGACCGCACCGTCTCTCCGGACAACGGTCTGGGCGGCTGGAACATGACCTGGGAGCAGTGGGTGGCGGGCGCCTGAGACCGGGCCCGGCGACTGGGACGGAACGGTGACAATACCGGGATCCACAACACCGGTTTCGTGTGGTTTTCTAAGCGCAAGGTGAGGGGGACTCACACTTGGGCCACGGGGCCACGGGCCGGTTTTGGGGAGACGACAGTTGAAGGCGATACAGGGCGCGCCGGGCGCAAGGCGGACCACCTTGGCCCTGGCGGTGGGGGCGATGCTGCTCCTGGTCAGCGCGTGCGGGGGCAGCGCCAGCGGCGACAGCAAGGACGGCGACAAGGCCAGGCCCGGTGCCTCGGCCTCGCAGGGCGGCAAGGGTGACACGACCGAGTCGCAGGCCGTCGTCACCATCGCGCCGGAGGACGGCGCCGACGAGGTGGCCACGGCGGGGGACCTCAAGGTCACCGCCGGCAAGGGCAAGCTCACCTCGGTCGTGGTGAAGAGCGGCAAGGGCGACCCGGTCGAGGGCAAGATATCCGCCGACGGCACCAGTTGGGAGCCGACCGAGACGCTGGGCACCTCCACCAAGTACTCGGTGGACGCGATAGCCAAGGACGGCGCGGGCCGTGAGTCGGCGAAGCACGCGAGCTTCACCACGGTCACCCCGAAGGACACGTTCATCGGCTTCTTCACCCCCGAGGACGGCCAGACGGTCGGCGTCGGCATGCCGGTCTCGCTCAAGTTCAACCGGGCGATCACCGACAAGAAGGCGGTGCAGGACGCGATCAAGGTGACCGCGAGCCCCTCGGTCCCCGTCGTCGGCCACTGGTACGGCGACCAGCGCGTCGACTTCCGTCCCGAGAAGTACTGGGCCAAGGGCACCAAGATCACCCTTTCCCTGCGGCTGAACGGGGTCCAGGCCGCCAAGGGCGTCTACGGCACCCAGTCCAAGGATGTGCACTACACCATCGGCCGCAGCCAGGTCAGCATCGTGGACGCCGCGAAGCACACGATGAAGGTCTACCGCGACGGCAAGCTGCTGAAGACCATCCCGATCACCTCGGGCGGGCCCGGTACGACCACCTACAACGGCAAGATGGTCATCACCGAGCGGTACAAGGTGACCCGCATGAACGGCGACACCGTGGGCTTCGGCGGCGAGTACGACATCAAGGACGTGCCGAACGCCCAGCGCCTGACCACCTCGGGCACCTTCATCCACGGCAACTACTGGGCCTCGTCGGGGACGTTCGGCAACGCCAACGTCAGTCACGGCTGCGTGGGCCTGCGGGACGTGCGCGGCGGCAACGGCGCCACCCCGTCCTCCTGGTTCTACAACAGCTCGATGATCGGTGACGTCGTGGAGGTCAGGAACTCCCACGACAAGACCGTGCAGTGGTGGAACGGGCTCAACGGCTGGAACCTGCCGTGGAGCCAGTGGACCCCCGCCTCCTGACGCGCCCCGTGAGGCACGTCGCAGCGTAAACGGGCGTTCACGGATACCCTCGTCGGCCATGACAGTTAATCTCGAGGTCGACGAGGGTGTCGGCACCATCCGCCTGGACCGTCCCCCGATGAACGCCCTGGACATCGCGACCCAGGACCGGCTCCGCGAGGTGGCGGAGGAGGCGTCCCGGCGCGAGGACGTACGGGCCGTCGTGATCTGGGGCGGCGAGAAGGTGTTCGCGGCGGGCGCGGACATCAAGGAGATGCAGGTCATGGACTACGAGGCCATGGCCGTGCGGTCCCGCGCACTGCAGGACTCCTTCACGGCGGTCGCCCGGATCCCCAAGCCGGTGGTGGCCGCCGTGACCGGTTACGCCCTCGGCGGCGGCTGCGAACTGGCGCTCTGCGCCGACATCCGGATCGCCGCGGCGGACGCCAAGCTCGGCCAGCCCGAGATCCTGCTCGGCCTCATCCCCGGCGCGGGCGGCACGCAGCGCCTGTCGCGCCTGGTGGGCCCGGCCAAGGCGAAGGACCTGATCTTCACCGGCCGCATGGTCAAGGCCGAAGAGGCGCTCACCATCGGTCTGGTGGACAAGGTGGTCCCGTCCGCGGAGGTGTACGCCGAGGCCCGCGCGTGGGCCGAGCGGCTGGCCCGCGGGCCGGCGCTGGCGCTGCGCGCCGCCAAGGAGGCCGTGGACGCCGGTCTGGAGACCGATCTGGAGACCGGCCTCACCATCGAACGGAACCTGTTCGCAGGGCTGTTCGCCACCGAGGACCGTACGACGGGCATGCGCAGCTTCGTCGAGGAGGGTCCGGGCAAGGCGAAGTTCCGCTAGAGCGAACCCGGTTGAGTGACAGCCGGCAGCCGTCTGGTCGCCTTAAGCCGACCTTAAGAGGACCTTAAGGCGACCTGCGCCGATTTCACCGGCCGTTCGTCGCGGGCGCCCCCTTCGTGCAGGTGAGGGGGGTCGCGTGAGATCCATCATTGCCCTTGACATATGCCAGTACGGCAACTCGGAATGACGCGTTCCGCCCCGTCAATTCCCCCGATCCGCCCCGAACCGCCGTTGTGTACGGCCATCATGAGAGCATGGCGGGGCAGCAGGGAGCATCTGAGCAGCCGCAGCGGGTAACGGTCCCGGCGGCGGGGTGGCCGCCCACGGCGGTCGACGATCTGGCGGCGACGTCCCTCGATCTGTTGGGGAGTCCCTCCGTGGACGAGGTGCGGCTCACCTCGCGACCGGAGTCCGCGGCCGCGGCCCGCCGGCTCGCCCGGTCGGTGCTGCGGCTCTGGGGGCTTCCCCAGTTCAACGACGTCGTCGAGTTACTCGTCTCCGAGCTCGTGGGCAATGCCGTGCGTCACACGGGGGCCCGGACCTTCGGTCTGCGCATGCTGCGCCGCCGCGGCTGGATCCGGGTGGAGGTGCGCGATCCCTCCCGGGCGCTGCCCTGCCTGATGCCGGTGCGCGAGATGGACGTGAGCGGACGCGGGCTCTTCCTGATCGACAAGCTCGCCGACCGCTGGGGCGTGGACCTGCTGCCGCGCGGCAAGACCACCTGGTTCGAAATGCGGGTCATGGACCGCTGAACGGCAAATGAACAGCTAACCTGCGTTTGCAAGGTCAGTGTCCCACCTCACTCCCACATCGTGAGGTTTCAGCTGCGATGTCTCGTATAGTTGTGGAGCACGACCCCCATGACCCGGGCTCGGTCGTCCCATGGCGTCGTGGATCACACCCCCTGGCTCCACGACGAATCGAGAGGCCCCAGCAGCGTCGCACAACGATGCGCAGGGGCCTCTTCTGTCTTCCGGCGGGACACGCCGACAAGGGTGACCATTCCGGCGACCGGGCGATACCGGGGTGATCGTGGGCATATGATCGCACTGCGTACACTGCGCCGGCTCTGCGCCGCCGCCCTTTCGCTGGGGGTGCTCGCACTCCCCGTCTGCACGGCCGCCGCGGCCGTCGACCCGGGTCTTCCACGCGACCCGGCCGTCCCCGAATGGTGCCCCGTCGTCCCGGACCGGCTCTACGCGGCCGCGGACACCAGCGTCGACCTCGACCGGATCAGGCCCGGCGAGCCGAGCTGGCGCTCCAACTGCAACGCCCTCTTCCGCGGCGACGACCGCCCGCCGGAGTCCGTCTTCAAGGACGGGCTGCGTCCCGAGGACGTGAGCGACGGCGAGTACGACCTGCAGGCCTATGCCCGGCGGGAGCAGCCCTCGCCGTTCGTGGCCACCACCTACGACCACGAGGCCCTCAAACAGCGGACGACCGTCTACCACTACTACATCGACGCCCCCGGGGGCATCGAGCTCGACGAGACCCTCGGCACCCGGGAACTGCGCTCGGCCCGTACCGGCGTGGTCTTCCCGGGGGGCGTCGCGCGGCAGTTCATCGTGAAGGCCTGCCCGGTGGACAAGGCCACCAAGGCCGAACTCACGGCCCGGTGCGTGCCCAACCCCGCGTACTCGCCGTGGCGCGGCTGGCCCGCCCCCGACTGGACGGGAGTGAAGGAACCCGGCGCCCAGCCGCCCGCCGTCAAGCCGCCCGCCGTCAAGCCGCCCGCCGTCAAACCCCCTGCCGTCAAACCCCCCGCCGTCAAGCCGCCCGCCGCTCAGCCGCCCGCCGTCAAGCCGTCAGCGCCTCCGGCGGTCCGGCCGGGCGCGTCACCGGCCGGCCGTCCGGCCGCGCCCCAGCCCGTCCAGCAGGGCACGCCTCCGGCGGCCCGGCCGGCCGCGCCGCCCGTCGCCCAGCCGGGCGCACCCCGGACCCCGGTGGAGGGCGGGGACGGCCCGGTGGGCTGACGGCACCCGCGGTACCCGCTCCGTCGTGCGGTGCGGTGACCGGCCCCGGCCGGACACCGCACCCGCGGCGGAGCCCGCTTCGCCACGGGCCGTTCCTCATCCCGGCCCGTGGGCGATCGCCCCGGTCACGGCAACGCGAACGGCGGCCACCAGCGCTCCGGTGAGCGTGGCGGCCGCCGTTCGGCAGGTGCTGCGGCGGGGCTTTCAGCCGAGGCGCAGCACCGAGGCGAGCACCTCTTCCAGGGTTGCCGCCGGGTCCTCCACGGCGTCCCGGCTCCGCCACGCGACGAACCCGTCCGGGCGGACCAGGATCGCGCCGCTCGGCGTCATGCCGTGCACGGCCGTCCAGTCCGTGCCCGCCTCGGGCACCAGGTCGGCCTGGGTGGACTCACCGAGCCGGTACGCCTGCAGCGGCACCCCGAGACGCTCCGCGACCGAGCGGGCCGCGTCGTGCCAGGCCGTGCCCTTCGGGCCGTCTCCGGTGAGCAGCACCATGGAGCGCTCGTACAGGTCCAGCGTGGAGCGCCGCTCGCCCTCCCGGGTGGTCACCCACACGTGCGGGGAACGGCCACCGGGCTCGGCGACCGGGCGGAAGTCCTCGGGGACGACCGGGCGCCCCGGATCCGCGCCGAGGAAGGCGCCCTCGGGGTAGCGGTAGCCCAGCGCGACCACCAGGACCCCCTTCTGGGGACCACCGCCCGCCGGCGGCGCGTAACCGGGGTGGGCGTGCTCGGCGGAACGGGCGGAGGCCCGCTCGCTGGTGGCCACGGCGACCGGGCGGCGCTCGGCCTCGTACGTCTCCAGCAGCCCCGGACCGGCCCAGCCGCCCACCACCGCGGCGAGCTTCCACGCCAGGTTGTGGGCGTCCTGGATACCGGTGTTGGAGCCGAAGGCGCCGGTGGGGGACATCTCGTGGCACGAGTCGCCGGCCAGCAGCACCCGCCCGCGGCCGTAGGAGTCCGCGACCCGCTCCGCGGCCCGCCAGGGGGCCCGGCCGGTGATCTCGACCTCCAGGTCCGGCACACCCACCGCGGTGCGGATGTGGGCGGCCAGCCGGTGGTCGGTGAAGTCCTCCGGCGCCTCGCCCCGTTCGGGGTGCCAGGGTGCGTGGAAGACCCAGTTCTCCTGGTTGTCGACGGGCAGCAGCACCCCGTCGGCGTCCGGATTGGTCAGGTAGCACGCGATGAAGTAGCGGTCGCCCACCGCGTCGGCCAGCCGCTTGGCGCGGAAGGTCGCGCTGATGTTGGCGAACAGGTCGCCGCGGCCGCTGTGCCCGATGCCCAGGGCGCTGCGCACCGGGCTGCGCGGGCCGTCGGCCGCGACCAGGTAGTCGGTCCTGACGGTGCTGCGCTCGCCGGTCTCCCGGTCCATCAGCTCGCAGGTGACGCCGTCGTCGTCCTGGGTGAACGACAGCAGCTCGGTGCTGAAGCGCAGGTCGCCGCCGAGCTCCCGGGCGTAGTCCAGGAGCACCGGCTCCAGGTCGTTCTGGCTGCACAGGCACCAGCCGCTGGGGCTGATGCCGGACAGCCGGCCGCCCGGGTCGATCTCCCGGAACAGCCATTCCGCGTTGTCCGAGGTCAGCGAGTCGGCTTGCAGGATGCCGTGGTTGTCGGCGAGTACCGAGGCGGCCCGCCGGATCAGCGGCTCGGCGCCGGCGGTGCGGAACAGCTCCATGGTCCGCAGGTTGTTGCCGCGGCCACGGGGGTGGATGGAGGTACCCGGGTGCTTCTCGACGAGGACGTGCCGGACGCCGAGCCGGCCCAGGAAGACTGAGGTGGAGAGCCCGACGAGGGAGCCCCCCACGATGAGGACCGGGACCCGGTCTTCGGCCTGTGGAGTCATAGGTCCCTTGATGCCCGATTACCGGGAGTATTTTCGCCCGTCACCCAATTGGATCACATATCTCGCACCGGTTGGGCCACCACAGCACGATCGTTGGACGACGGACCTCGGGGGTTGCTCGCTCTCGGAAGAGGTGGAATATGCCGGCCCAGGCCGAAAAGGTCTCGCAGTCCGCGCTCGATGGCAATCGCCTGCGCGTCGTCCTCATGCTTGAAGTCGAGGACGGTGCCGAGCAGCGGTTTCTTGATGCGTATGACCAGATGTGCCGCCGTGTCGCTGCCGTGCCCGGACACGTCAGCGACCAGCTTTGCCAGTCGATCGAAAATCCCTCGCAGTGGCTGATCACCAGTGAGTGGGACAGTGCGCTGCACTTCCTCGCCTGGGTGGACAGCCCGACCCATCTGGAGATGGTGCAGCCGATGCACGGCTGCGTGAAGGACACCCGCTCGCTCCGCTTCGGGGTGCTGCGGGAGACCCGTACCTCCTACGAGTCCGGTCGCATGCAGACCGTGCCGCGGGTCGGGGACGGGATCATCCGCCACGCCATCACCTTCACCGTGAAGCCCGGCAGCGAACAGAAGGTGGCGGACATCCTGTCCGGCTACACCTCGCCGCAGGCCGTGGTCGACGAGAACACGCGGCTGCGCCGCACCTCGCTGTTCATGCACGGCAACCGCGTCGTGCGCGCCGTGGAGGTGGAGGGCGACCTGGCCAGGGCACTGCGCCATGTGGCCCGCCAGCCCGAGGTGCGGGCGGTCGAGGAAGCCATCAACCCCTACCTGGAGGTGGACCGGGACCTCAACGACCCCGGCTCGGCACGGGAGTTCTTCGCCCGCGCCGCGCTCCCGGCCGTGCACCACGTCGCCATGGGCGCCGACCGGCCGGAGCAGCTGAGCCGGCACGCCCTGATCTACCCGGCCAAGGCGGGCTCCGGCCCGGCCGTCGCCAAGATGCTCGCCCAGCAGGACGAGGAGGCCGTGGACGCCCCCAAGGGGCCGCTCGCGCGCAGCACCGTCTACCTCCGCGAGGACATCGTCGTGCGACTGGTGGACCTGCGGGTCCCGGTCGAGGAGGTCCCGCTGGTCGCCGTGGGCGCCGCCGGCAAGCACAAGGCCGGCGTCCTCGCCAGGCTGCTCGACCTCGGTCCCGACTGGGACCTCGCGGACGAGCAGGGCCTGAAGCGGTTCCTCGTCGAGTGCGACATGCGCCTGCTCACCGACCGCAGCGCGGCCACGTCCTGACCCGTCCGAGCCATTGGCAGCCGGCAGGTACCGGCCGGTCCGGGGTGCGCCCCGGACCGGCCCCCGCCGGAGGAGGCAAGCATGGATGATCTTCTGACCAACGAACGGAACGTCCCGTTCACGCCGACCATCGTGAACCTGGGGGACACCCCGCACAACCGCCGCCGCGGCGGCGACCTGCGGGCGATGCTCACCCCGACCGCGTGCGGCGCCACCAGCGGCTTCATGGGCGTCGCGCTCGTGGACCCCGGTGACCGGATCGGCGAGCACTACCACCCGTACTCGGAGGAGTTCGTGTACGTGGTGTGCGGCGCGCTGGAGGTGGACCTCGACGGCGAGCCCCACGTGCTCCGCCCGGAGCAGGGCCTGATGATCCCGCCGTACGTCCGCCACCGCTTCCGGAACGTGGGCGACACCGAGGCCCGGCTCGTCTTCCACCTCGGTCCGCTCGCTCCGCGCCCGGAGCTGGGCCACGTCGACACCGAGGTCACCGAGCAGACCGAGGACGCGGCGTCATGACCCGCCGGGTGGCGGTCACCGGGGCCGGTGTCGTCGCCCCCGGCGGTGTCGGGGTCCCCGCTTTCTGGGAACTGCTCACCGCCGGCCGGACGGCGACCCGCGGGATCACGCTCTTCGACCCGACGGGCTTCCGGTCCCGCATCGCCGCCGAGGTCGACTTTGACGCGGCGGCCTGCGGGCTGAGTCCGCAGGACGTGGAACGCGCCGACCGGTACGTCCAGTTCGCGCTCGTCGCGACCGCCGAGGCGGTCCGCGACGCCGGGCTGGAACTGGACGAGGAGGACCCCTGGCGGGTCGGGGTCTCCCTCGGCACCGCCGTCGGAGGCACCACCCGGCTGGAACACGACTACATACGAGTCAGCGAACGCGGCGCCCGCTGGGACGTCGACCACCGCCAGGCGGGCGCGCACCTGCACCGGGCGTTCGCGCCCAGCGCGCTCGCCTCGGAGATAGCAGAACGGCACGGCGCCCGCGGCCCCGTGCAGACCGTCTCCACGGGCTGCACCTCGGGTCTCGACGCTGTGGGGTACGCGTTCCAGACCATCGAGGAGGGACGTGCCGACGTCGTCATCACCGGCGCGTCCGACTCCCCGATCTCACCCATCACGGTGGCCTGCTTCGACGCGATCAAGGCCACCTCCCCCAACAACGACGACCCGGCCCACGCTTCCCGGCCCTTCGACGCGCATCGTGACGGCTTCGTCATGGGCGAGGGCGGCGCCGTGCTCATCCTGGAGGAACTGGAGCACGCCAAGGCCCGGGGGGCCCGGATCTACTGCGAGATCGGTGGCTACGCCACGTACGGCAACGCCTACCACATGACCGGGCTCACCACCGACGGCCTGGAGATGTCCGAGGCCATCGACCGGGCCCTGGACCACGCCAGGCTCGACCCGGCCGACGTCGACTACGTCAACGCCCACGGCTCGGGCACCAAGCAGAACGACCGCCACGAGACCGCGGCGGTGAAGCGCTCGCTGGGCGCACATGCCTACTCCACGCCCATGAGCTCCATCAAATCCATGGTCGGCCACTCCCTGGGTGCGATCGGCGCCATCGAACTCGCCGCCTGCACCCTGGCCCTCGCCCACGGCGTGGTGCCGCCGACCGCCAACTACGAGACCCCGGACCCGGAGTGCGACCTGGACTACGTCCCGCGCACCGCCCGTGAGCTGAAGCTGCGCGCCGTGCTGTCCGTCGGCAGCGGATTCGGCGGCTTCCAGTCCGCGGTGGTCCTCAACCGACCGGAGGGGAACCAGCGATGAACACGCAAGCGGTGGTCACCGGCATCGGCGTCGTCGCGCCGAACGGCATCGGAGCCGACGCATTCTGGAAGGCGACCAGGGAAGGTGTCGCCGTCCTCGACGCGATCAGCCGCGAGGGCTGCCGGGACCTGCCGCTTCGCGTCGCGGGAGAGGTCCGCGGCTTTGAGGTGTCGGCGGTCGTCGAGGACCGCTACACGGTGCAGACCGACCGGTTCACCCACTTCGCGATGGCGGCCGCCGACCAGGCACTCGCCGACTCCGGACTGCGCTTCGACGAGGAGGCACCCTTCGACATCGGAGTGGTGACCGCGGCCGGTTCCGGCGGCGGCGAGTTCGGCCAGCGCGAGCTCCAGCAGCTGTGGGGCAAGGGGCCGCGCTTCGTCGGCCCGTACCAGTCCATTGCCTGGTTCTACGCCGCCAGCACCGGACAGATCTCGATCCGCGGCGGCTTCAAGGGACCGTGCGGCGTGGTCGCCAGCGACGAGGCCGGCGGCCTCGACGCCATCGCCCACGCCTGCCGCAACATCACCCGCGGCACCGGCACCCGGGCCGTCGTCGTCGGCGCCGCCGAGGCGCCGCTGGCGCCGTACTCGGGTGTCTGCCAGCTCGGATACGAGGAACTCAGCCTGGAGGAGGACCCCCAACGGGCCTATCTGCCCTTCACCCGGAACGCCCGCGGTTTCGCCCCCGCCGAGGGCGGCGCGATGCTCGTGGTCGAGGACCCCGGGCACGCCGCCGGCCGCGGGGCCGAGGTGCAGGCCGTCATCGCGGGGCACGGCGCCACCTTCACCGGCGCCTCGCGCTGGGCGGAGTCCCGCGAGGGACTGGCCCGCGCCATCGGCGACGCCCTCGCGGAGGCCGCGTGCGCACCCGGGGACATCGATGTCGTCTTCGCGGACGCGCTCGGGACCCCGGAGGCGGACCGCGCCGAGGCGCAGGCACTGGCCGACGTGTTCGGCAAGCGCGCCCCGAAGATCCCGGTGACCGCTCCCAAGACCGGTACCGGCCGCGCCTACTGCGGCGCCCCGGTGCTCGATGTGGCCGCCGCCGTGTTCGCCCTGCGGCACGGAGTCGTGCCCCCCACCCCCAACATCACCGACACCTGCCACGACCTCGACCTGGTCACCGGCCGGCCCCGGCCGGCGGAACTGCGGACCGCGCTGGTGCTCAGCCGCGGCCTCATGGGTTCCAACTCGGCCCTGGTCGTCCGGTCGTGACGCAGGCGCAGTGAAGGAGAGCTCTTCCATGAGCAAGGAACTGACCTACGGCGAACTCGCCGCCCTGATGAAGTCCAATGCCGGCATCACCGTCGACGTGGCCCTGCTGAGCGGCCACCCCGAGACGCCCTTCGCCGAGTACGGCCTCGACTCGCTCGGCCTGCTCGGCATCGTCGGTGCCCTGGAGAACGACCGGGGCATCCCGATCGCCGGCGACGCCGACTCGTGCAAGACCCCCGGCGCCTTCATGAACGTCGTCAACAACTCACTCAAGGCAGGAGTCTGAGCCATGCCCGGCCACACCGAGAACGAGATCACCATCCCCGCCCCCATGGACGTCGTCTGGGACATCACCAACGACGTGGAGGGCTGGCCGGACCTGTTCAGCGAGTACGCCTCCGTGGACATCGTGGAGCGCGAGGGCGAGCGGGTGGTCTTCCGGCTCACCATGCACCCCGACGAGCACGGCCAGGTCTGGAGCTGGGTCTCCGAGCGGACCGCCGACCGGGCCACCCGCACGGTGCGCGCGCACCGGGTCGAGACCGGCCCGTTCCAGTACATGGACATCCACTGGGAGTACGAGGAGGTCCCCGGCGGCACCCGGATGCGCTGGACCCAGGACTTCGCCATGAAGCCCGGCGCCCCCCTCGACGACGAGGCGATGACCGCCCGGATCAACGACAACTCCAAGATCCAGCTGGAGCTGATCCGCGAGCGGATCGTGCAGCGCCACGGCGGCGGCGCATGAAGACCTACCGCAGCCTCATCGTGGCCAGGATGAAGCCCGGAGTCGAGGACCGGGTGGCGCAGGTCTTCGCCGAGTCGGACAAGGGCGAGCTGCCCGGTCTGATCGGGGTCACCGGACGCAGCCTGTTCCAGTTCGGCGACGTCTACCTGCACCTGGTCGAGGCCGACCGGCCGCCCGGCCCGGAGGTCGGCAGGTACAAGGACCACCCGGCGTTCCGGGACATCAGCGAACAGCTGTCGTCCTTCATCTCCGCGTACGACCCCGAGACCTGGCGCGAGCCCAAGGACGCCATGGCCCGGGAGTTCTACCGCTGGGAGCGCAGTGGCTGACGAGGCCACCGCCGAGCCGGACTGGGTGCGCTGCGAGCGCTGTGCCGCGCTGGTGTACGGCAAGCGCTACGCCCGCACGCTGCGCGTCTGCCCCGAGTGCGGCGCGCACGGCCGGCTCACCGCCGGGCAGCGGCTCGACCAGCTGCTGGACCCCGGCTCCTGCAAGCCGCTCGCCGCGGAGCGCGGCGAGCGGCCGGCGGAGCACGACCCGCTGGGCTTCACCGACACCCGCCCGTACGCCGAGCGGCTGCGGGAGGCCCGGGCGGAGACCGGGATGGACGAGGCCGTCGCCTGCGTGCAGGGCACCGTCGAGGGACAGCCCGTCGTCGTCGCCGCGATGGACTTCCGCTTCCTCGGCGGCAGTCTCGGTCTGGGCGTCGGTTCGCAGATCACCCGGGCCGCCCGGACCAGTCTGCGACGGCGCGTCCCCTTGCTGCTCGTGACCGCCTCCGGCGGCGCCCGTATGCAGGAGGGCGCCCTGTCGCTGATGCAGATGGCCAGGACCGCCCAGGCGCTCGCCGAACTCGACGAGGCGGGCGTCCTCGTGGTCTCCCTGGTCACCGACCCCACCTACGGCGGCGTCGCCGCGTCCTACGCGACCCTCGCCGACGTCATCATCGCCGAGCCCGGCGCCCGGATGGGCTTCGCCGGGCCGCGCGTCATCCAGCAGACCACCGGCCAGCGGCTCCCCGAGGGCTTCCAGACCGCGGAGTTCCTCCTCTCGCGCGGCCTCATCGACGACGTCGTCCCCCGTGCCGCGCTCCGCCCCACCCTGGCCCGGCTGCTGCGGCTGCGCTCGGGGGAGGAGCCCGAGCGGGCGGGGGCGCGCCGCCCGGCCGAGCGGCCCCGTCCGGCGACCGTGCCGCGCGGGCCGGCCGTCCGCGTGGTCCGCACGGCGGACGAACTGCCGGAGCGGGACGCCTGGGAGGCGGTGCGCCTGGCCCGGCACCCGCTGAGGCCCACGGCCGCCGACTACGCGACCCATCTGCTCCAGGACTTCCACGAGTTGCACGGCGACCGGCTGGCGGCCGACTGCCCGGCCGTCATCGGCGGGCCGGGCCTGCTCCACGGCAGCCCCGTCATGCTGATCGGCCACCACAAGGGCGGCCCCGGGCTGGAGGAACGCCGGCGACGGCACTTCGGCATGGCCACCCCGGCCGGCTACCGGAAGGCGGCGCGCCTGATGCGGACCGCCGCCAAGCTGGGCATGCCGGTGGTCACCCTCATCGACACCCCGGGCGCGAACCCCGGCCCGGAGGCGGAGAGCGGCGGCCAGGCCCTCGCCATCGCCGAGAACCTGCGGCTGATGGCCCGGTTGCCCGTACCGGTCGTCGCCGTGATCACCGGCGAGGGCGGCAGCGGCGGGGCACTGGCGTTCGCCGTCGCCGACCGGGTCCTGGTCAGCGCCAACGGCATCTACTCCGTGATCAGTCCCGAGGGCTGTGCCGCGATCCTGTGGAAGGACCCCGGCGCGGCCCCCGCCGCGGCGGCAGCCCTGCGGCTGCACGCCCGCGATCTGCTCCGGCTGGGCATCGTAGACGGCGTGGTCCCCGAGCCGCCCGACGGTGCCCACGGGGACCACGCCCACGCGGCCGCCCTCGTCGGCGGCGCGCTCTCGGCCGCCCTGGACGAACTGCGTCCCCGGGCCCCCGACCGGTTGCTGGCCGAGCGCCGCGACCGGTTCCACCGTTTCGGCCGACTGGAGGAGGAGGCAGCACCGTGACACTCCACGGCGACGACAGGACGGCCCGCCCCACGGGCGCGGGCAAGGCCCTCAACGGAACGTCCCCCGCCGGTGCGGCGGCCGCGCTCCCGGCGCTGGAGGCGGTCTGCCGCAGCGCCACCGAGCTGGCCCGTTCCATGCCCACCCCGCCGCGGCGGATCAGGCTGCGGCACGGCCAGACGGCGGTCGAGATCGAGTGGCCGGAACCGCAGGCACAGGCCCCCGCGCAGGCTTCCGCACACGTCCCGGCGGCCGAGGCCGCCGTGGCACCGGCGACCGCTCCCGCGGCGGCCTCCGCACCGGCTCCGCCACCCGCCGCCGGCCGGACCCAGGGGGCCGGCGCACCGGGGGCGCAAGGGGCGCACGGAGCGCACGATTCAACGGCACTTCACTACGTCTGCGCCCCCACCGTGGGCACCTTCTACCACGCCCCGGAACCCGGCGAGCGCCCGTGCGTCTCCGTCGGCGACCTCGTCCGCCCCGGCCAGCCGGTGGGCGTCCTGGAGGTCATGAAGATGATGAGCATCGTCGAGGCGGACGCGGCCGGCCGGGTCGTGGAGGTCGTCGTCCCGGACGGGCAGCCGGTCGAGTTCCAGCAGCCGCTGATCGCACTGGAGCCCATACCGGCGGGGGAGTGAGGGCCCGTGTTCTCCACCGTCCTGATCGCCAACCGTGGCGAGATCGCGCTGCGGGTCGCGCGTGCCTGCCGTGAACTCGGCATCCGGACGGTCGCGGTGTACTCCACCGCCGACCGTGACTCGGCCGTCGTCCGCTTCGCCGACGAGGCCGTGCACATCGGGCCGCCCCCGGCGAGGGCGAGCTACCTCAACATCCCCGCCGTCGTCGAAGCCGCCCGCCGCACCGGCTCGCAGGCCGTCCACCCCGGTTACGGCTTCCTTTCCGAGGACCCCGACTTCGCCGAGGTCTGCGAGGCCAACGGCCTCACCTTCATCGGGCCCTCCCCGGAGGTGCTCTCCCGGCTGGGTGACAAGGCGGCGTGCCGCACGCTGATGGCCGAGGCCGGACTGCCCGTGCTGCCCGGCAGCACCGGTCCGCTGGCCGGGGTCGCGGACGCGAAGGAAGTGGCACAGCAGACCGGCTACCCGGTGATCCTCAAGGCCGTCGCGGGCGGCGGGGGACGCGGCATGGCCGTGGTCACCGACCCGGACCGGCTGCTCGACACCTACCGGCGCACCGCGGCGCACGCCCGCTCGGTCTTCGGCGACGACCGGCTCTACCTGGAGCGGTACGTCGAGCGGGCCCGCCACGTGGAGGTGCAGGTGCTCTGCGACCGGCACGGCGCGGTGGTCCACCTCGGCGAGCGCGACTGCTCGGTCCAGCGGCACCACCAGAAGCTGGTCGAGGAGACCCCCGCCCCGGACCTGCCGGCGCGGCTGCGGTCGGCGATGTGCGACGCGGCCGTGCGCGGCGCCCGGGCGGTCGGCTACACGGGCGTGGGCACCTTCGAGTTCGTGCTCACCCCGGAGCGTAACTTCCACCTGATGGAGGTCAACTGCCGGCTCCAGGTGGAGCACCCGGTCACCGAGATGGTCACCGGGATCGACCTGGTCCGTGAGCAGATCCTGGTCGCCGCCGGACATCCGCTGACCCTGCGCCAGGAGGACGTCGTGCACCGCGGGGTCGCCGTGGAGTGCCGGGTCAACGCCGAGGACCCGGCGCGGGACTTCGCACCGGCCCCGGGCCTGCTCACCGAGTTCGAGGTGCCCGGCGGGCCCTTCGTACGGGTGGACACCCACGCCTTCCCCGGCTGGCGGATCGGCCCCGACTACGACTCCCTGCTCGCCAAGGCCGTGGTGTGGGCCCCGGACCGGGAGCGGGCGCTGGCCCGGATGGACCGCGTCCTGGAGGAACTGCGGGTGCGCGGCGAGGGCGTGTGCACCACGGCCGGCTTCCTGCGCAAGGTGCTGGCCCGCCCGGAGTTCCGGGCGGGCCGGCACACCACCGGTCTGGTGGGGGAGATGACCGGCTAGCGGGTCACCGCGCCCCGCCGACCGTGCTGTGCAGGGCGTGCAGGTAGGCGTTGACCGGGGTCACCTCGCCCACCTGCAGCCCGGCCTCCGTCATCAGCTTCACCATGCTGTCGCGCGTGTGCTTCTGGCCGCCGACGTTCAGCAGCAGGAGCAGGTCCATGGCGGTGGTGAAGCGCATGGACGGCGTGTCGTCGACGAGGTTCTCGATGACGACCACCTTCGCGCCGGCGCCGCCCGCCGCGACGACGTTGCGCAGCGTGCGCCGCGTGCTGTCGTCGTCCCACTCCAGGATGTTCTTGATGATGTACATGTCGGCGGACACCGGGATGTCCACCCGGCAGTCCCCGGGCACCATCCGGGCGCGCGCGGCCAGCGGACCGCCCTCGCGCAGCCGCGGGTCGGCGCCGGCGACGACCTTCGGCAGGTCCAGCAGCGTGCCCTGCAGATCGGGGTGCTTCTCCAGCAGCGCGGCCAGCACATGTCCCTGGCCGCCGCCGATGTCGGCGACCGAGCCGACGCCCGACAGGTCGAGCAGCGCCGCGATGTCCTCGGCGGACTGCCGGCTGGAGGCGGTCATGGCGCGGTCGAAGACCCGGGCGCTCTCGCGGGCGTCGTCGTGCAGGTACTGGAAGAACTCCTTGCCGAAGACCTCCGGGAAGATGTTGCGGCCGCCGCGCACCGCCTCATCCAGCCGCGGCCAGACCTCCCACGTCCAGGGCTCGGTGCACCACAGCGCGATGTAGTGCAGGGTGTTCGGGCTGTCCTTGCGGAGCATCCGCGACATCTCGGTGTGGACGAAGCGGCCGTCGGCCTGCTCCTCGAAGACCCCGTACGAGGCCAGGGCCAGCAGCAGGCGGCGCAGCTGGCGCGGCGCCGTGCCGACCATGGCCGCGAGCTCGTCCACGGGCGACGGGTCCTTGCCGAGCGCGTCCGGCACACCGAGCCTGACCGCGGCCCGTACGGCGGCGGCGCAGGCGGCGCCGAAGACGAGCTCGCGCAGCCGCATCGCCGGCGGCGTGGCGGCCTCGGCGGCCGCCGCGTTCGCGGTGCCGTCCGCGCTGGTGGTTTCTGTCAAGGTCATTCCTCGCACAACCCCTTCGGTTCGGAGACGCGGCACGTGTTGTCACGGAGGACATTCGCGGTGCCCTGGTCACGGTCGGCCAGATCGGCCGGGCTGTTGCCCAGGGTCGTGTTGCCCCGGACGGTGTTGCCGGTGTCGGGGGCGCCCACCACGCTGCGGAAGAGCACGATCCCGCCGGACATCGGTGAGGTGCCGTGGTTGTCCACGACCCGGTTGCGGACCACCAGGGTCCGCTCCGCCCCCGTCAGCACGATCCCGGCACCCTGGATGAAGGGGAGCCGGGCGTTGGAGGGGCAGTACTTGTTGTTCGCCGCCACGAGGTTGTCGGAGACGGTCAGGGCCCCGGCCCGGGGAACGCCCTCGTCCCCGACGACGAAGACGCCGCCGCAGTTGGCGGTGATGCGGTTGTCGACGACCCCCAGGTTGCGCACCCGGCGCAGCACGACCCCGATCCGGTTGCCCGTCAGCTCGTTGCCGCTGACGCGGGTGCGCCGGGTGTCCAGCGCGCCGCCCTCCGCGGCGGCGGTGTTGGCCAGGAAGATCCCCGACTCGGCGTTCTGCCGGGAGACGTTGTCGCGCAGGAGCGCGCGTACCGAGTGCTGGACGCCGATGCCCTGGCGCCCGTTGTGCTCGGCGGTCACGTCACTGACCTCCAGGCGGTCGGTCCACGAGGCGTCGACGCCGTTCTTGGGGAAGCCGGAGACCGACAGCGACCGCAGCCGGACGCCGTCCAGCCCGCTCTGCTCCGTTCCGGTGACGCACAGCCCGTTGCCCGCCAGGGCGCAGGCGTTCCCGTCATGCCCCGCGCCGGGGGTGAGGACGGTGTCCGCGCCGTGGCCGATCAGCGTCAGCCGCGGCTTGGTCACGTTGACGCTGCCCGGGTAGGTACCGGGGAGGATCTTGATGACGTCGCCCGGCCGGGCCCGGTCCACCGCGGCCTGGACGGATTCCCCGGGCCGGACGACGAGTGCGCCCGGCGAAGCCGCCTCGGCCCGGGGAAAGGCGCACAGCCCCAGCACACTGACGACCACGGCCACGGCGGCCGCGTGGGGCCGACGAAGTGTCATGACTGGCGTACCTGCTTTCCGAGTGACGTCCCGGGTCACCCGAAATCTGACGCTATGAGTGGTTCTGTCGGATCGCCACTCTGCCGGGGCATCAGAGGCGGCAGCGGGCGGAGGGCCGCACGGGCACCACCACCCGGTGACCGAGCACCCCCGCGTCCACCGTTCCGTCGGCCGCCGCGTACCAGCGCCAACGGGCGCCAGGGACCTGGCCGACCGTCAGGACCGTCCAGCCGCCGCCCTTCGGGCCCGCCAGCGCCGCCAGCAACCGGGCCTCCTCGGCCCCCGGCCGGTGCAGCAGCACGACCAGTCCCGTCGTGGCCTGCGGCGTCCCCGCCCCGCGCAGCGCGGGGATCTGACGGATGCTCCGGACCCGGATCACGGTGGGCGGCCCGGGCAGGTCACGGGCGCCGGGACCCACGGCGACCACCACCGTGCGGGCCGCGGGTGCCGCCGCCAACACCCCGTCCACCAGGGCGAGCACCGCGTCCCGTGCGACGGCAGGATCCCCCAGCACGCTGAGCACGCCGCCGATCCGCGCGAGGTTCACCAGCACCTGGCCCCGGCCGACCGCACCGAGCCTGGTCAGTTGGGGGAGCGGCCCCGGGCCGGTGGCGGCCGTCTCGGCCGGAGCGAGACCCGTGCGCTCCCAGCGGGTCGGGGTCAGCGCCGTCCACGGCGCCGGGGCCGGCCCGCACGCCGAGACCGTCGCCAGCACCCGGCCGGGCTCGGCGAGCACGCCCCGCACCCGGACCGGGCTGTCGGGCCGTCCCGCCAGGGCCAGTTCGCGCAGCGCGTGCCGGACCACCAGCGGGGTGCGGGTGTCCGCGGCGAGCCGCCGGCCGAGCGCCGCCCGCCGGCGCCGCCGCACCGCCCGCAGCAGCGGCCGCCGTCCCGCGGCGAGAGCGGCCAGCAGCACCACCGCCCCGATGGCCGCCGCCCCGGCTCCGTACGCCGGCCGGCCGGCCGCCCCGTCACGGGCCGCCCCGTCACGCGCCGGCCCCGGCGCACCGGCGGCGGTTCCCGGGCCCTCCGGCACCAGTCGTACGGGGGCGGCGGGGGAGCGGTCCGCGGCGGCGCCGGGGGAGGGGGCGACGGCGAACAGCACGGCGGCCGCCGCCAGCAGACGGACCGTCCTCATCGCGGGGCTGTACCGCATCGTTCCTCTCCTCCTGTGGACCGGCCGGGCACGCGGGGCGTGTGACCAGACACGGCCCGCGCCGCCCGGCGGTTCAATCGCGGGCCGCGCGGTGTGAGGCGGCTCACCTGAACCCGCCCCGGACGGGGGCCGTGTCTGCCTCGAGGCACCGCGGCACGGTCGGTGGGCGGACGGAGTGGGCGGATGGCGGCAGTGCGGCCCCGTACCCGGCAGAGCCGGGGCACGAGTGACGAGGCGCTCGTCAGGGCGCTCTACGAGGAACACGGCAGAGCCCTGCTCGCGTACGCGACCCGCCTGACCGGAGACCGCGCCGCGGCCGAGGACGTCGTCCAGGAGACCCTGATCCGCGCCTGGCGCCATCCCGACGCGCTGCTCAACGGCAAGGGCTCGGTGCGGGGATGGCTGCTCACCGTGGCGCGCAACATCATCACCGACCGGCACCGGGCCAGGGCCGCCCGTCCCACCGAGGTCGCCGAGTCGACGGCGACCCCACCCGTGGCACGTGACCACGCGGAGGCGGTGGTGGACGCCATGGTCGTCATGGAGGCCCTGGAACGGCTCTCCGCCGACCACCGCGACGTGCTCTACGTGCTCTACTTCCGGGGGCAGAGCGTCGCCGAGGCCGCCAGAACCCTGGGCATCCCCCCGGGCACGGTGAAGTCCCGGTCGCACTACGCCCTCAAGGCGCTGCGCGACTTCTGCCGGCAGGGGCCCGTCGAGCTGGGGGAGGTCGCCGCATGAGCACGCGGGAGCGGCACGACGGGGAGGCGCTCACCGCCCGCGTCCTGGGCGGGCTGGACGAGGAGGAGGCCCGCGCGGTGGACGAGCACGTCGCGTCCTGCGAGCCCTGCCGGACCGAACTCGGCGAACTGCGCGCGATGGTGCACGCACTCGGTGACGTCCCGCCGGAAGCCTTCCTGGACGGAACGCCGGAGGGCGGGGACCTGCTGCTGCAGCGGACGTTGCGTCAGGTGCGTGCCGAGCGCGCGGGCGCGCTGCGCCGCCGGCGGGCGGCCGCCGTGTTTGCCGCCGCGGTGGCGGCGGCCGCGCTCCTCCAGGGCGGTGTGATCATCGGTGAGCACCGGGCCGGGCGGGGGGCCCGGCCACCGGCCGCGGCCGCGCCGCCGGGGCCCGTGCGCACCGTCTCGGCCGCCGACCCGTCCACCGGGGCCCGGTTGACGGTACGGCTCACTCCGGCCACCGCCTGGGTGCGGCT
The DNA here is from genome assembly GCF_042742985.1 of Streptomyces sp. NPDC058864. Taxonomy (NCBI): domain Bacteria; kingdom Bacillati; phylum Actinomycetota; class Actinomycetes; order Kitasatosporales; family Streptomycetaceae; genus Streptomyces; species Streptomyces sp. NPDC058864. The sequence continues at coordinate 102,640 of NZ_JBHYMQ010000010.1, forward strand.
GCAGGCCCGTGTCGGCGGCGTCCCGGCGGGGGAGCACTGCCTGCTGGTCGTGGTGGCCCGGGACGGTGCCCGGCAGATCGCCGGCAGCTGGGTGGTCCCGCCGACCGGGGAGGGCCACGGCGTCAGCCTGGACGGCTCGGCGGCGGTGGCCCCGCAGGAGGTCGTCGCGGTCGTCGTTGAGTCCGCCGACGGCAGGGCGTACGTGTCGGCGAGACCCTGACCGTCCCGCCGGCCGGGCAGGGCACCGGCCCCCGGACCCCGCTCCGGTGCGGGGACTTCTCGCTCCGCCGCGGGCGGCCGGCGCCGCCCCCGGCGAACGCCCGCGCGGGCCTCAGGCCGCCCGCGGTGCCGTGCCGAGGGAGGCGGTGATGGCGGCGCCCGCCCCGCGCACCGAGGAGTCGAGCTGCTCGGAGGTGTGACCGTTGACGGCGATGATCTCCACGTCGGTGATGCCCATCCAGCCGAGGACGCCGCGGACGTAGGGGGCGTGGAAGTCCATGGGCGCGAAGTCCGGGTTGTCGAAGTCGCTGCCGGACGCCCGCAGGACGACCGCCTTCTTGCCCTTCAGCAGACCCTCCGGGCCGTCCTCGCCGAAGGCGAAGGTGCGGCCCGCCATCATCACCTGGTCGATCCACGCCTTGAAGGCTGCCGGGACGCCGAAGTTGTACATCGGCACGCCCAGCACCAGGACGTCGGCCTCCTCCATCTCGCGGATCAACCGCTCGGATGCGGCCACCGCGGCCTCGGTGCCGGCGTCGGCGGCCTCGGCCGGGCCGAACACCCCGGTGATCCACTCGGGCGAGACGAACGCCGGGGTGTCGACGGTGAGGTCGCGGTAGGTGACGGTGCCGTGCGGATCGCGCGCCTTCCAGGCGGCGACGTACGCGGCGGACAGCCGGCGGCTCGCGGAGCCTTCGGCGCGGGCGCTGGAGTCGATGTGCAGCAGGTGAGCCATGGGATTCCCCAAAAAATACTGGATCGCACAATCCATATCCCGGGTGGGCGGAGCGCGATCGTGTGGTCGGTGTTCCTGCCACGGTAGGGGAAAGTTCGTTGAAAGATAAACTAGTGAGAGTTCAATCACTCGGGCAGTGCGTGCGGGTTCAGGGCCGCCAGCATCCGCTGCAGGTCGGCCTGGACGCGTCCCCGCTCCTGCGGGGCGAAGAGCGAGAGGGCCTCCTCCTCGGCGGGCATGACGGCCCGCTCGGCGCGGACCGCCAGCTCCTCGCCCTCCGGGGTGACGCTGATCTCGATGATCCGGCCGTGCGTCGGATGTGCCCTGCGTTCGACCAGTCCGCGCTCGGCCAGTCCCTGGACCGCGGTGCCCATGGACTGCGGTGTGACCCCGCAGCGGCGCGCCAGTTCGGCGCTCGACATGGCCCCGTAGACGCTCAGTTGCATGAGGGTGCTGAACTGCGCCTGGGTCAGCCGGAGCGGGCGCATCGCCTGCTCGATGCGGATCGCGTAAGCCTGCGAGAGCTGCCAGATCAGGTAGCCGATGTGCTCGCGGGGTTCGCGCAGGGGCATGCCGGGTGCCTCTCTGTTGTCTGTTAACTTATATAAGTCAACTTACATTATAGGAGGGACTCCCCCTGGTGGACACTGTGATCATCACCGATGCGAACCCCCCTGCGGACCCGCCCCCGTCCCACCACCGGCACCGGCACCGGCACGGCCCGGGGCCGCAGACCGACGCACCACCCGCCCGGGCGGGACTGACCGGCCCGAAGGCCGTGATCACCCCGGTGATCACGGTGCTCGTCGTCGGGCTCTCCTTCGTGAGCGTCTTCCTCGCCGCCTTCCACACGCCCACGGCGCACCGGCTGCCGGTGGCGGTCGTCGCCTCGGACCACTCGGCGGCCCTGTTCGACGTCCGCCTCCAGCGCATCGCGCCCGAGGCCTTCCAGGTCGACCGGTACCCCGACGCAGCCTCGGCCCGGCAGGCGGTGGAGCACCGGGAGGCCTACGCGGCCTACCTGTCCGAGGGCGGCAAGCCCCAGGTCGTCTACGCCGGTGCGAACGGCCCCGCGGTGTCCGCCCTGCTCACCCCCCTGGCGTCCGTTCCGCACGGCGAGGAACACAAGATCCCCGTGGTCGACATCCTGCCGCTGTCGTCCGGTGACAGCAGAGGGCTGTCGGTCTTCTACGCCTCCTTCGGCCTGATCCTGGCCGGCTTCCTCTTCGGCCAGCTGACCTACCAGGTCGCGCCACGGCTCTCCTTCTACCAGCGGGTCCTGAGCATCGGCCTCTTCGCCGTCGTCGGCGGCCTGGCCACCACCCTCATCGCGAGTACGGCCTTCGGCGCGATACCCGGCTCCTTCTTCGGGATCTTCGGCGTCGTCACCCTCATGGCCGGCGCGGTCGCCGCCGCCACCGTCGCGCTCATCCGCGTCTTCGGCCCGGCCGGGGTGCTCCTGGGCTCGATCTTCATGCTCATCATCGGGAACGCCACCAGTGGCGGCGTCCTCCCGCCGTACTTCCTGCCGGGCTGGCTGGAGCCACTGGCCTCCGTCATGCCGGCCGGAGTGGGCGTCCGTGCCATGGACGGAATCGCCTACTTCCACCACGACGGCCTGACCCGCGGGATCGTCATCCTCTGCAGCTGGATCGTGGCGAGCGTCGGCACCATGTTCCTGCTCGACCGCATCGCGGCGACCTCGGGGATCGTGCACGCGGCCACCCGCTGAGCCGGAACCACTGCTCCCGGGGACGTATCCGGCCGGCCTCCCCCCGGACGACGACCGGGCGTGCCGCCCCCGGCACGCTGGGGCCATGGCGACGACCACCATCCCCACCGCCGGGGCACGGGCGCACGACGGCCCCCGCACGGCCGACCGCCTGTGCCACGCGACCGGCGCCCTGCTGATCCTCTCGGGCCTGTTCCACCTCGGCGTCCTCGCGGTGGACGGTGGCCCCTGGGACGGCCCGGTCTCCTGGCGCAAGCCCGTGACCTTCGGGCTCTCCTTCGGCCTCACCCTCGTCGCGATCACCTGGGTCACCTCGTACCTGGACGTCGGCGCGCGCCTGCGCACGCCGCTGCTCGCCGTGTTCGCCGCCGACTGCGTCGTCGAGGTCGCCGGCATCACCCTGCAGGCGTGGCGGCGTGTGCCGTCGCACCTCGACATGGAGACCGGCTTCGACACCGCCGTCTCCATGACGCTCGCGGTCGGCGGCGCCGTTCTCGTGGCCGTCCTGTCGGTCTTCGCCGTCGCGTCCTTCCGGCGCCGGCCCGCCGGCCCCGCGGGCATGCCCCTCGCCCTGCGCGCCGGCTTTGCGATCCTGCTCCTCGCCCTGCTCTCCGGCGCCGCCATGATCGCCCGCGGCGTATATCTCACCCGCACCGGCCACCAGGCCGCCGCGTACGCCTCGACGGCCCCCCTCAAGCCCCTCCACGGCGTCAGCCTGCACGCCGTCCTCGTCCTCCCCGCCCTGGCCCGGCTGCTGTCCCGCACCCGCCTGACCGACCGGGCGACGACACGCATCCTCCTTGCCGCCACCGCCTGTTACGCCCTCGCGGTCGCGGCGGCCGCGGTATGGGCGGTGGCCACGTACCGCTGACGCGGGGTCCCGGTCCGGGCCGACGCGAGGGGACGGCTGCGCCGGATTCCCGAGGCCGACCTCGCCGTGCTGCGCAGGCTCCCCACCAACGGCGGAGCGTGCTGCCGACCGACCACCACACCGGCAGCGAGGCCGTGCGAGGCGGTCGGCGGACCGTGGGAGAGACGAAGGGCCGCACCAAGGAGCCGGGCGTCGACGTCGACATCGCCCACGGGCGGCTACCGGGGAGGGCGACCGATATCTCCGGGGCCGAACCCCCGTGGCCGGGCCCGGGGCGCGAACCCGTCGGGTCCGCCCGGGCGCGGCAGGACCCCGGCCGCTCCGGGAGGATCCGGGCGGGCCGGGGCCCGTGGCGTCAGCACTCGATGACGTTGACCGCGAGGCCGCCGCGTGCGGTCTCCTTGTACTTGACTTTCATGTCCGCCCCGGTCTCCTTCATGGTCTTGATGACCTTGTCGAGGGAGACGTGGTGCCGGCCGTCCCCGCGCATCGCCATGCGCGCGGCGGTGACGGCCTTGACCGCGGCCATGCCGTTGCGCTCGATGCAGGGGATCTGGACGAGCCCGCCGACGGGGTCGCAGGTGAGGCCGAGGTTGTGCTCCATGCCGATCTCGGCGGCGTTCTCGACCTTCTCCGGGCCGCCGCCGAGGACCTCGGCGAGGCCGCCCGCGGCCATGGAACAGGCGGAGCCGACCTCGCCCTGGCAGCCGACCTCTGCGCCGGAGATGGAGGCGTTCTCCTTGAAGAGCATGCCGATCGCGCCCGCCGCGAGCAGGAAGCGGACGACGCCGTCCTCCTTCTCCGCCTCCGTCGACTGCCCGGCCACGAAGTTGACGTAGTAGTGCAGGACGGCCGGGATGATGCCGGCGGCGCCGTTGGTGGGGGCGGTGACGACGCGGCCGCCCGCGGCGTTCTCCTCGTTGACGGCCATGGCGTAGAGGGTGACCCACTCCATGGCGTGGGCCGCCGTGTTGCCCTCGGCGCGCAGCTGCCGGGCGGTGGCCGAGGCGCGGCGGCGGACCTTGAGGCCGCCGGGGAGGATGCCCTCGCGGGTCAGCCCGGCCTGCACGCAGTCCTGCATGACGCGCCAGATCTCCAGCAGGCCCGTGCGGATCTCCGCCTCGGTGCGCCAGGCCTTCTCGTTCTCCAGCATCAGGCCGGAGATGGACAGCCCGGTCTCCCGGGTGAGCCGCAGCAGCTCGTCGCCGGTGCGGAAGGGGTACTTCAGCGCGGTGTCGTCGAGCTTGATGCGGTCCTCGCCGACCGCGTCCTCGTCGACGACGAAGCCGCCGCCCACCGAGTAGTAGGTCTTCTCCAGCACGGGCGCGCCGGTCCCGTCGTACGCGAAGAGCGTCATGCCGTTGGCGTGGTACGGCAGCGAGCGGCGCCGGTGCAGGATCAGGTCGTCGTCGGCGGAGAACGGGATCTCGTGGGCGCCGAGCAGGCTGATGCGGCGGCCGCTGCGGATCTGCTCGACCCGCTCGTCGGCGGTGTCGACGTCGACCGTGCGGGGGGAGTGCCCCTCCAGTCCCAGCAGCACCGCCTTGGGGGTGCCGTGCCCGTGACCGGTCGCGCCGAGCGAGCCGAACAGCTCGGCGCGCACGGAGCCGACGCCCGCCAGCAGGCCGTCGTTCTTCAGCCGCTGGGCGAACATCCGCGCGGCGCGCATCGGGCCCACCGTGTGGGAGCTGGACGGGCCTATGCCGATCGAGAACAGGTCGAAGACGGAGATGGCCACGGTGCGATGACTCCTCGGGTTCGCGGACCCCGTTGTCCGCGGGCGGCCGGCGGGGTCACCGCCGGAGTGGTACGTGTGCGGCGTGGGTGCGCCGCGCTTGTTCCAGTGTGCGGGACCGTCCTCGCGGTCGGCCCCGCACACCGGGTGACGCTCGCTACTTCAGGCCGGGGTACAGCGGGTGCTTGCCGGCCAGGGCGGTGACCCGGGCGCCGAGCGCCTTGGCGGTCTCCGCGTCGAAGCCCGGCTTGAGGGCCTCGGCGATGACGTCGGCGACCTCGCGGAAGTCCTCCGTGCCGAAGCCGCGGGTGGCCAGCGCCGGGGTGCCGATGCGCAGACCGGAGGTGACCATCGGCGGGCGCGGGTCGTTCGGGACCGCGTTGCGGTTGACCGTGATGCCGATCTCGTGCAGCCGGTCCTCGGCCTGCTGCCCGTCGAGCTCGCTGTCGCGCAGGTCGACCAGGACCAGGTGGACGTCGGTGCCGCCGGACAGCACCGAGACACCGGCCGCGGCCACGTCGTCCTGCGTCAGCCGCTCGGCGAGGATCCTCGCGCCCTCCAGGGTGCGGACCTGGCGGTCCTTGAACTCCTCGCTCGCCGCGACCTTGAAGGCGACCGCCTTCGCCGCGATGACGTGCTCCAGCGGGCCGCCCTGCTGGCCGGGGAAGACCGCCGAGTTGATCTTCTTGGCCAGCTCCGCCTTGCACAGGATGACGCCGCCGCGCGGGCCGCCGAGCGTCTTGTGCGTGGTCGTGGTGACGACGTCCGCGTACGGCACGGGGGAGGGGTGCAGCCCCGCCGCCACCAGACCGGCGAAGTGCGCCATGTCGACCATCAGGTACGCGCCGACCTCGTCGGCGATCCTGCGGAAGGCCGCGAAGTCCAGCTGCCGCGGGTACGCCGACCAGCCGGCGATGATCAGCTTCGGGCGGGACTCCTTGGCCAGGCGCTCGACCTCGGCCATGTCGACCTGCCCGGTCTCCGCGTCCACGTGGTACGCGGCCACGTTGTACAGCTTGCCGGAGAAGTTGATCTTCATGCCGTGGGTCAGGTGCCCGCCGTGGGCGAGGTTCAGACCCAGGATCGTGTCGCCGGGGTTCAGCAGCGCGAACATCGCGGCCGCGTTGGCCTGCGCGCCCGAGTGCGGCTGGACGTTGGCGTGCTCGGCGCCGAAGAGCGCCTTGACCCGGTCGATCGCGAGCTGCTCGACCACGTCGACGTGCTCGCAACCGCCGTAGTAGCGGCGGCCGGGGTACCCCTCGGCGTACTTGTTGGTCAGCACCGAGCCCTGGGCCTGGAGCACCGCGACCGGAGCGAAGTTCTCCGAGGCGATCATCTCGAGGGTGGACTGCTGGCGGTGCAGTTCGGCGTCGACGGCGGCGGCGACGTCGGGGTCGAGCTCGTGCAGTGAGCTGTTGAGAAGCGACATCAGGGGGGTCATCCGTCCGGAGGTCGGAGTGGACAGGGCGGAGCGGTCGGGAGGTCCCGAGCGGTCAGGCGCCGGTGAAGGCGGTGTACTCGTCCGCGGAGAGCAGGTCGCCCGGCTCCTCGGAGATCTTCACCTTGAACAGCCAGCCGCCCTCGAAGGCCGCCGAGTTCACCAGCGAGGGGTCGTTGACGACGTCCTCGTTGACCTCGGTGACCTCACCGGAGACCGGGGCGTACAGGTCGCTGACCGACTTGGTCGACTCCAGTTCACCGCAGGTCTCGCCCGCGGCGACCGTGTCGCCGACCGCCGGGAGCTGGACGTAGACGACGTCGCCGAGGGCGTTCGCCGCGTGCTCGGTGATGCCCACCGAGGACACACCGTCCGCGTCGGCGGCCGAGACCCACTCGTGCTCCTTGCTGTACCGCAGCTGCTGGGGGTTGCTCATGGCGTGAATTCTCCTGGATGACGGTATGTGCTGGTGACGGCTGTCTTGACAGGTGGGACGGCTGTGCCGGATGTGAGCGGGAACTCAGCGCTGCCGCTTGTAGAACGGCAGGGCCACCACCTCGTACGGCTCATGCGTACCGCGGATGTCCACGCCCACACCGGAGGCGCCCGGAACGGCGTGCTCGGCGTCCACGTACGCCATGGCGATCGGCTTGCCCAGGGTCGGGGACGGCGCGCCGGAGGTGACCTCGCCGACCACCTCGCCGCCCGCCACCACGGGGTAGCCCGCCCGGGGGACGCGGCGGCCCTCGGCGACCAGGCCGACCAGCTTGCGCGGCGGCGTGGCCTCGGCCTTGGCGGCGGCCGCGGTCAGCGCCTCGCGGCCCACGAAGTCACCCGGCTTGTCGAACTTCACGACCCGGCCGAGCCCGGCGTCGAAGGGGGTGAGCGCGGTGGTCAGCTCATGCCCGTACAGCGGCATGCCCGCCTCCAGGCGCAGCGTGTCGCGGCAGGACAGGCCGCACGGCACCAGGCCGGCGTCCGCGCCCGCCTCGGTCAGCGCCAGCCACAGCTTCTCCGCGTCGGCCGGGGCGACGAAGAGCTCGAAGCCGTCCTCGCCGGTGTAGCCCGTGCGGGCGATCAGCGCGGGGACCCCGGCCACGGTGCCCGGCAGGCCCGCGTAGTACTTCAGCCCGTCCAGGTCGGCGTCGGTGACCGACTTCAGGATGGCGGGGGAGTTCGGGCCCTGGACGGCGATCAGCGCGTAGGCGTCCCGGTCGTCGCGGACCGCCGCGTCGAAGCCGGCGGCGCGCTCGGCCACCGCGTCGAGGACGACCTGGGCGTTGGAGGCGTTGGCGACGACCATGTACTCCTCGTCGCCGAGGCGGTAGACGATCAGGTCGTCGAGGATGCCGCCGTCGGGCGCGCAGATCATCGTGTAGCGGGCACGGCCCACGGCCAGCGCCGAGATGTGGCCGACCAGCGCGTGGTCCAGCGCCTCGCCCGCGGCCGGACCGGTGACCGTGATCTCGCCCATGTGGGACAGGTCGAAGAGACCGGCCCGGGTCCGCACGGCGGTGTGCTCGTCGCGCTCGCTGGCGTACCGCAGCGGCATGTCCCAGCCCGCGAAGTCGGTCATGGTGGCGCCGAGGGCGCGGTGCAGCGCGTCCAGTGCGGTACGGCGGGGTTCACTCATCGGTCGGGCTCCCAAGGCGAGGAAGAGACAGGTAGGGCGATGACGGGGCAGGCCCTCCCCATCTGTCATCGGAACCTGAGAGGTTCACCTGGACCCTCCGGTCGGAGGAGCCTGGCTTGCACCTTGGGTGGGGCGGCACCCCCGTCGCCGGGAGGGCTCGCCCGCTTTTCAGATGTGCCTCGAACGCGCGGTATCTGTGCCTGAGAGATTCAAGGGAGGACTTGCTCCTTCGGCGTCCCGCCCGCCGCAGCGGTGCGGAAGCTCTCCCGCGCGGCCTCGAACGGCCGATATGAGATTGAGGGCGCCATCATTGCACGGGCGCCCGTCGTTGTCGCGATCGCGTCCCGGATGTCCGGGTCCGGTCCCGATCCGGTAGTAACGACGCCGCTTCTCTGGGTAGGCAAAGACACAGGATTTACCATTTCTTGAACGTCGGACCCGGAGGGCGAACTGTGCGGTGGCAGAGTGCGTATGCGACGGCCGGGGGTCCGGCCGTGTCCCGGCCGGTACCGGCGCGGGCCGGGGAGGCGCGCCGCGCGGGCCGCGCCGTGCGGCCGCGACGGCTGCTCGACCTGCGGCGGGGACGCCGGCCCGTGCGCACCCTGCGCTACCCGCCGGGTGACTTCCTGGTCGTCTCCGGACTGCCCGGCGGCGGCAAGAGCACCCTCATGCGGCGCGCGTCGGGCGGGGCCCGCCTGATCGACTCCCAGGACGTGCGGGAACGCTGGCAGGCCCGGGTTCCGCGGCTGCTGCCGTACGCCCTCTACCGTCCCCTGGTGCGGATCGCGCACTACGCCGGTCTGTGGCGGGCGCTGCGTTCGGGCGACAGCGTCGTCCTGCACGACTGCGGCACCCTGCGCTGGGTGCGCGCCTGGGTCGCCCGCGAGGCGCGGCGCCGGGGGCGGGGCATGCACCTGGTGCTGCTGGACGTTCCCGTGCGGACCGCGCTGGACGGTCAGCGCGAACGCGGCCGCGGGGTCTCGGCGTACGCCATGGCCCGGCACCGCGCCGCCTCCCGCCGCCTGCTGACCGAGGCGGAAGCGGGCCGGCTGCCCGGGGCGTGCGCCTCGGTGGTGCTGCTGGACCGCGAAGCGGCCCGGGAGCTCGAGGCCATCGACTTCGACGGCTGAGCGGCCGGGCCGCGTCGCGTGAGGGGCGGTACCGCTACTGGAGCTGCGGATCCACCTGGGCCTCCGGCGCGAGCTGCGCCTCGGGCGGGAGCTGCTCGCCCTGGTCGTTCAGGGGGAGCGGCAGCGGGAGCGGAAGCGGCAGCGGCAGCGCGCCGGTGAGCAGCTTCGGCACCGCCAGCAGCAGGGCCTGCAGGTCGGCGACGACGGTGGCGACACCGGCCGTCACGCCCGCGAGGTCCTTGGCGACCACCTTGGCCAGCAGGTCCGTGACGTCCTGGACCAGCTTGGTGAGCGCGTTCTTGACGTCGGTGACGGCGTCCGCGGCGCTCTGGTCACCACCCGGTCCGCCGACCTGGTCGATGAGGGCCGGGTCACCCGGCTGGCCGGGATCGCCCGGCTCCAGGCCCGGTTGTGGCGCGCCCGGATCGTAGGCCGACGGGTCGGTGATGCCGGGAGATACCGCACCAGCCTGGTCGAGGACCGAGGCCAGCTGCCGGCTCGACTCCTCCAGACCCTTGCGGAGGTCCTCCAGCTTCGCCGAGTCGGGGCTTTCGACCTGGGCTTCCTGGGTGAGCTTGGCCCCGATGGACAGCGTGTCACCGAGCTTGGCGATGAGTTCGGCGTTACCCGTGTCCGCCGCGCGAGCGGCGAGGTGCTCGACCTCGACGGCCGTGCTCCGGGTGGGGGCCTGGGCACTCGCGACACCGCCGGTGAGGCCCATCGTCAGCGAGGCGCACACGGCCGCCGCTATGAGGGTGGAGTTGATCCTGGTGATGCGCATGTCGAGATATCTCCCGGTTGAGGGTTTTCTCCTTGCTCGTCCTACCTTCGGAGCGGCGGTGACGCTTCGCAACCGGACGATCGCATCGCGTGACGGGCTCGTGTGGCGGGCTTGTGATGCGGGGGTCGCCCGCGCCCGCCGCCGGATAGGGTTTCCACGGAGCGCACGACCACAGGAAATTGCGAGGCGAGACGCAGTGAACATCCCGGGGCAGCGGATACCGGACGGCTTCGCCCCGTCGGGCCACGGTGCCGGCGGCTGGCCCGCCAACGAGCTGGAGGAAGTGCTCTCCGCGGCACTCGGCGATCCGGGTGCCACGGCCCGCGTCCTGGAGGTGCTCGGGCGCTCGCAGTTGTGGATCCCGCTGCCGAACGGCGGCGGCCCCGACAGCACCGACCTCGACCTGCCGACCCTCGAACTCGAAGGCGGCGTCTACGTCCCGGTCTTCAGCTCCGAACAGCAGTTCCTCGCCGCCGGATCCGGCATGAGCTTCGCCGTCGCCCCCGCCCGTGAGTTCGCCCGCGGGCTGCCCCCGCAGCTGGGGATCGCCGTGAACCCCGGAGGCGCGGTGGGCATCCCGCTGCCGCCCGCCGCGGTGATGGAGCTGTGCCGCACCGACCGCGAGCCCGGCACCCCGAGCGGCGCCCGGGTCCGGCTGTGGGAACCCTCGCCGGAAGAGGAGCCGGTGGACTTCCTGGCCGTCGCCGCGGGCGAGTTCGCCGTGACCCCGGTCGTGCTCTCCGCCCGCCGCGCGCTGGCCAGCGTCGAGGGCGACCCGGCCACGCTCTTCGTCGGCGTGGAGCTCGACCGCTGGCAGGAGGAGGACCGGGCCGCCGCCATGGCCGCCATCGGGCGCGCGCTCGGCGCCGTACCACTGCCCTGGCAGGTCAATCTGGTGCTGCTGGACGTCGCGCAGGACCCCATCGGCGACTGGATGCTGGAGCGCGTGCGACCCTTCTATGTCGGCACGGGCGCATAACCTGGGTCCGGCACGGCACCAGAGGCATTCGGCGAAGCAGACGACGCGGACGAGGCAGACGCGGAAGGGCGGGACACGTGAGCGCCGGCGTGGGAGGGGGCGGGGGGCTGGAGCATGCGCTCCGGCAGGTGACGCCCGGTAGGTACGACGCCTACGAGGAAGTGCTGAGGACCCTCGCCGACAGTCAGGTGTGGATGCTGCTCTGGCAGGGCACCCCCGGCGGGGCGGACGCGCAGTACGGCAACATGGAGGTCGCGGGCCACGGCTACGCGCCCTGCGTGACCTCGCCGCAGGAGTTCACCGCCTGCGGCTGGAACCGGGCCCACGAGGTGGTGTCCGGTCGCGAGATCGCGGCCTCGCTCTTCCCCGACCGCTGGGGACTGTGGCTCAACCCGCACGCCCCGGGCGGCGGCGTCGGCATCCCCTGGCTCGACCTGCGGCGCGTGTGCCTCGGGCTCGACCGCTCCCCGGCCGGACCGCTGCGGATCGGCGAGCCCGCGCTCCAGATCCCCCAGTACTACGCCCTGTTGACCCAGCAGGCCCATCGCAATCCGGCCGTCCGCTCGCTGCGGCGCGCCTGGGTCCAGCCCGTGCTCGGCGAGCCGTACCTGGCGATCGGCGTCGACCTCTACGACGCCGGGCCGCAGGCCGCGGAGACGGTGCGCCTGATGATGCAGTCCGCCCTCGGGGCGGTGCCGCAGGGGCTGCCGGTCGCCACGGTCGCGCTCACGGACGAGTACGACCCGGTCGGCATGTGGATGCGGGCCTCGGCGCAGCCCTTCTACTCCCGCGACGCCCACGGCGCACCGGGTGCGCCGGGCGCTCCCGGGGCGACGTACGGCTGGGCCCCGCAGCCCTACTGAGCCTCCGGCGGTTCGCCGCGGTCACGTGCCTGCGTTGTGGGCGGCGTGCGCGCCGTTGCGCCTGCGGCGGGCCTTTCCCGCCCGCCCACCCGTGCGGCATCGCGGGCGTGTCCGGGTGGCCCTTGTCGGCGGTGCCGGCGCGTCGGCGGCGTACCGTCCCATCGCAGGCGGTCACGGGCGGGTGGGCGGGAGACGGCCCGCCGCAGGCGCAACGGACCCGCACCCGCCGACGTACCCGCACCCCCGCCAGGGGCCCCGCAGGGGGCCGCCCGTCAGAGGACCGCGTTGATGAGCCCCAGCGGCGGGCTCCCCAACTCCAGCAGCGCGCCGTGGAACCGCTGCAGCGAGAACTCCGGCCCCCAGGCGCGCCGGGCGCGCTCCCGCAGCCGCATGATCTCCAACTTGCCCCAGGTGTACCGCCCGTAGGCCGCGTCGAAGGTGCCGCGCCGCGCTTCGGAAGCCGCGCCGGCCCGCGCGAGGTGGGCGTCCCGCATGAACCGCTGGGTGGCCTCCTCCAGCGTCATCGCCCCCGTGTGCAGCCCGATCGCGCACGCGAGCCGGGTGACGCGTACGAGCGCCTCCAGGGCCACGCCGATCGCGAAGCGGGGGTCGCGGGCGCGGAAGCCCTCCTCGAGGCAGACCTCCTCGACGTAGTGCGCCCAGCCCTCGCAGAAGGACAGCGAGTGCAGGACACGCCGCACCTGCGTGGGTGCGTGCCGCAATGCCCGTCCGTGGGCGAAATGACCCGGCGCCACCTCGTGGACGGTGATCGCCGGCAGGCTCGTGCGGCTGAAGACCGAGAGCCACTCCTCGCGTTCCTCCTCCGGCCAGTCCGGCTCCGGCGGGGTGACGTGGTACCAGGAGGCGGAGTCGGCCTCCTCCGGCGCGGCCCAGGTCATCATGGCCATGGACCAGCGGCGCGACGGCGGCGCCGGCCCGACGAGGCAGTCGCCGTCGAGCCAGGGCACCAGCCCCCGCTGCCGGGTGAAGTCGATGACCTCGTCGGTGAGCCTGGCGGCCTCGGGGATCACCCCGTCCGCGTCCGGGTGGTCGGCCAGCAGTCGCGGGATGAGTTCGTCCACGCCGGCCTTCGGGTCCAGCCGTCCGCAGGACTCCGTGAGGAGCTCGGTGAGCCGGTCCCGTTCGCGCTCGGCCTCGTCGGCGAGGGCCGCGAGGTCGACGCGCAAACCTTCCTGACTGCCCATCAGCAATGTGAGCGCCTCCCCGCCGAGCCGAGGGTCGGGGTCACCGGTCTCGGCGGCGCGGGCGATGTGGTCGACCAGCCGGGAGTGCGCGGCGAGCGCCGGACCCGCCTCCGGCTCGGCGTCCGGGTCGAGGTCGGCGGCGAGGCCGCGGACCGCCCCGAGGAGTGCCCCGGCGACCGGCGCGCTCACCCGGTCGAGCGACGCGATGGCCGCGTCGACGGCGTCCGGCCACTGCTGGAGATGGCGTCTGCGGGCCTCGGCCAGCTCCTCGCGGGGTGCGTACTCGCGGTCGTAGGCGGTGAGTTCGAGGTTGGACAAATGCGGATAAGGGTCGCGACGGTGCAGTTCCAGCTCGCCGTACTGGACCTTGAGGGTGTCCTCGAAGACCGACAGGTGCCGCTCGTCGTGGGGGTCGGCGAGGGCGGGCTCGCGCAACCGGGCGTGGGCGAGGGAGGACAGTCCGCGGCGGACGCCGTCGGGCGACAGATCCTGCACCTGGCCGTCGTACTCGTGGAGTCCCGCCATCTCCCTGACCACGGGGACCATCAGGTCGCACACCGAGCGAAGCCGATCATTCATGGCATCGACGGTAGCGACTCCCGTTGCATCGCGGCGATCTGTCAACGCGCGTAACACTGCGGTAATAACGGACGAAGGCTCACCACATCACGGTTGCGCATCGCTTCCCTGCGGGGTCTGGCGCGTGATCCACGCCCCATGAAGACTCGCGCTCCAAGACGCCTCATGCGTCGCCTTAACGATTCATCACAAGCCAAACACACAGCCCAGCGCCACCGCACCACCATCAAGAGCTGCGCCCGACATGGTCGGTCCGCTCCGTCGACCCGGGCGGACGGCCAGGCGAAGCCGGCCACCGCCGGCAGGGGGATGCACGAGGAGACATGACAGCACCGCTGCACGACACCGCCGAGACGGCCGTCGCCGACGTCGCCGCCGACATACCCGCGAAGGCGATCGAGGGGCGTTCGCCCGGGCGCATCGCATGGATGCGCCTCAAGCGCGACAAGGTGGCGCTGGCAGGCGGCGTGATCGTCGTCTTCCTCATCCTGGTCGCCATCTTCGCCCCCCTCATCGTCAGCGCCCTCGGTCACCCGCCGAACGACTTCCACGAGAACAAGATCGACCCGCTCTTCGGCACCCCCACCGGCAAGTGGGGCGGCATCAGCGGCGATTACCTCTTCGGCGTGGAACCGGTCAACGGCCGCGACGTCTTCAGCCGCATCGTCTACGGCACGCGGATCTCCCTGCTGGTGGCCTTCCTGTCGGCGGTCGTCGCCGTGGTCCTCGGCACCTTCTTCGGCATCATGGCCGGCTACTTCGGCGGCTGGGTCGACGCCGCCATCGGCCGCGTGATGGACGTCCTCCTGGCCTTCCCCCAGCTGCTCTTCATCATGTCCCTGGTCTCGGTCATGCCGAACTCGCTGCTGGGCTTCAGCGGCACCGGCGTGCGCATGGGCGTCCTGGTGGTCGTGATCGGGTTCTTCGGCTGGCCTTACGTCGGGCGCATCGTGCGCGGCCAGACCCTGAGCCTGAGGGAGCGCGAGTACGTCGACGCGGCCCGCAGTCTCGGTGCCGGCCGCGGTTACATCCTCTTCCGGGAACTGCTGCCCAACCTCGTCGCCCCGATCACCGTCTACGCGACGCTGATGATCCCGACGAACATCCTCACCGAGGCCGCCCTGAGCTTCCTCGGGGTCGGCGTGAAGCCGCCCACCTCGTCGTGGGGACAGATGCTCTTCAAGGCGCTGTCCTTCTACGAGACGGACCCGATCTTCATGCTGATCCCGGGCCTGGCGATCTTCATCACCGTGCTTGCCTTCAACCTCTTCGGTGACGGCGTACGGGATGCGCTGGACCCGAAGGGCTCCCGCTAGCCCTCGCACACCGCCCCTGCCATTCCCGTCAGGTGGCTTCTCACCGAGAAGGACCGCAGGTCCGCGGAAAGTCGCGGACCGCGAATCACGGAGGTTACGAAAAAGTGACATCCCCACGCTCATCGAGGCGCAGGCTGGCCGCAGGGACGGTCGTCGTGGTCGCCGCGCTGCTGTCCACCGCCGCTTGCGGCGGAGGCGGCGGTGGCGGCAAGTCCGACGGCAACGCCAAGGCCCCCGGATTCAACGCCGCCGTCAACAAGGTGGCGAACGCGTCCGACAAGAAGGGCGGCACGCTCAAGTTCATCGGCACGCAGGACGCCGACTCCTGGGACCCGCAGCGTGGCTACTACGGCTTCATGTGGGACTTCGCCCGGTACTACACCCGTCAGCTGGTCTCCTTCACCCCGGAGCCGGGTCTGGCCAGCACCACGCTGAAGCCGGACCTCGCCACCGGTCTGGCGAAGGTCAGCGACGGCGGCAAGACCTACACGTACACCCTGAAGGACGGTCTGAAGTGGGAGGACGGCTCCCCGCTGACCTCCAAGGACATCAAGTACGGCATCGAGCGCATCTGGGCGCAGGACGTCATCTCCGGCGGCCCGATCTACCTGCAGCAGGTGCTCGACCCCAAGGGTGAGTACAAGGGCCCGTACAAGGACACCTCGCCCGACAAGCTCGGCCTGAAGGCCGTCGAGACGCCGGACGACAAGACCATCACCTTCCACCTGGCGACGCCGAACAGCGACTTCGAGCAGATGCTCGCGATGCCGTCCGGCTCCCCGGTCCCCGCGGCGAAGGACACCGGCGCCAAGTACGGCCTCAAGCCGTTCTCCAGCGGCCCGTACAAGTTCCAGTCGTACACGCCGAACAAGTCGATGGTGCTGGTCCGCAACACCAACTGGAGCGCGTCCACCGACGACCTCCGCAAGGCGCTGCCGGACAAGATCACGGTCACCCTGACCACCAACGCCGACGACATGGACAAGCGTCTGATCAACGGCGACTACGACCTGGACCTCAACGCCACCGGCGTCGGCCAGGCCGCGCGCGCCGAGGTGCTCGGCAAGAACAAGGGCAACGCCGACAACCCGGACACCGGCTTCATCCGCTACGCGGTCTTCCCGACCACGGTCAAGCCGATGGACAACATCCACTGCCGCAAGGCGGTCATCCTCGCCGCCGACCACAAGTCGCTGCAGACCGCCCGCGGCGGCCCGCAGGCCGGTGGCGCCATCGCCCCGAACATGCTCCCGCTGGGCATCAAGGGCGCCGACGGCGCCTACGACCCGTACAACGTCCTGAAGGACACCACGGGCAACGTCGCCGAGGCCAAGAAGGAGCTCGCGGCCTGCGGCCAGCCCAACGGCTTCAAGACCACGATCGCGGTCCGCAACAACAAGCCGATCGAGATCGCCACGGCCGAGTCGCTGCAGGAGTCGCTGAAGAAGGTCGGCATCACCACCGAGCTCGACGAGTTCGACGGTGCGCAGACCTCCGGCATCATCGGTGCCCCGAAGACGGTCAAGTCCAAGGGCTACGGCATCATCATCATGGGCTGGGGCGCCGACTTCCCGTCGGGCCAGGGCTTCCTCCAGCCGCTGGTCGACAGCCGGTTCATCCTCGAGAGCGGCAACAACAACTTCGCCGAGATCAAGGACAAGACGATCGACGGCCTGTTCGACCAGGCGCTGACGCAGACCGACCCGAACGCGGCGGCCGAGGTGTACAAGCAGATCAACCAGAAGGTCTCCGAGGGCGCGTACTACCTGCCCTTCACCTTCGAGAAGAACATCATCTGGCGCAGCTCGCGCCTGACCAACGTCTACACGGCCGACGCGTACAACGGCCGCTACGACTACGCCTCGCTGGGCGTGCAGTAACAACCCTCGAATCGATCGAGTGCCACACCCGCTAGGCACGAAGGGCAGGTGATGGCCGCGTGCGGCGGCCCGGGGAACCCCCGGGCCGCCGCCGGGCCGAGCACAGTGCTTGCATACATCATCCGGCGACTGTTCGCTGTCGTCGTCATGCTGCTGGTCATCACATTGGTGACCTTCGGGATCTTCTTCCTGATCCCCAAATGGGTCGGTGTCGACCCCGCCACCTACTTCATCGGGAAGCAGGCGGACCCGGCCTCCCTTGAGGGCATTCGGAAGAAGATGGGGCTCGACGACCCCGTCCTCGTGCAGTTCGGCAAGTTCCTGTGGGGGCTGTTCGCCGGGCGTGACTACGCCAACGGCGCGGACGTCACCCATTGCCCCGCCCCCTGCTTCGGCTACTCCTTCCGCAACGAGCAGGCGATCTGGCCGGTCCTGACCGACCGTCTGCCGGTGACCCTGCAGCTGGCCGCCGGCGCCTGCGTCATCTGGGTCATCGTCGGTGTCGGCACCGGTGTCGTCTCCGCCCTCAAGCGCGGCTCCGCGCTCGACCGCTCCCTGATGACGGTCGCGCTCGCCGGCGTCTCGCTCCCCATCTACTTCACCGGCATGATCGCCCTCGCGGTGGTCGTCTACGGGCTCGGATGGATCGACGGCCAATACGTACCGTTCGGTGATTCGCCCTCGGGCTGGTTCGGCGGCATGCTGCTGCCCTGGGTGACCCTCGCCTTCCTCTACGCGGCCATGTACGCCCGGATGACCCGGGCCACCATGCTCGAGATCATGGGCGAGGACTACATCCGCACCGCGCGCGCCAAGGGCCTGCGCGAGCCGGTCGTCATCGGCAAGCACGCCATGCGCTCGACCATGACCCCGGTGCTGACGATCCTCGGCATGGACCTCGGCGCCCTCGTCGGCGGCGCGATCCTCACCGAGACGACGTTCAGCCTGCCGGGCATCGGCCAGGCGGCGGTGAAGGCGATCTCGGACAAGGACTTCCCCCTGATCCTCGGCGTCACGCTGATCGCGGCCGTCGCCGTGGTGGTGGCGAACCTCCTCGTAGACCTGCTGTACGCCGTCGTCGACCCGCGCGTGAGGCTGTCATGACCGACCTCCCCATCCAGAAGTCCGGTACCGGGGCGGATTCCGCCCCGAACGAGCCGGTGGCCGGGAAGGCGCAGCCCACGTCGTTCCTCGAGGTCCGTGACCTCAAGGTGCACTTCCCGACCGACGACGGCCTGGTGAAGTCGGTCGACGGCCTCTCCTTCCAGCTGGAGAAGGGCAAGACCCTCGGCATCGTCGGCGAGTCCGGCTCCGGCAAGTCCGTCACCTCGCTGGCCATCATGGGTCTGCACCGGGCCGGCCAGTACGGCCGCAGCAAGGCCCGGATGTCCGGCGAGATCTGGCTCGACGGCAAGGAGCTGATCGCAGCCGACCCGGACGAGGTCCGGCGGCTGCGCGGCAAGGACGTCGCGATGATCTTCCAGGACCCGCTGTCGGCGATGCACCCCTACTTCACCGTCGGCGCGCAGATCGTCGAGGCGTACCGGGTGCACCACGACGTGTCCAAGGCGGTGGCCCGCAAGCGCGCGATCGAGATGCTCGACCGCGTCGGCATCCCGCAGCCCGACAAGCGCGTCGACGACTACCCGCACCAGTTCTCCGGCGGCATGCGGCAGCGCGCGATGATCGCCATGGCGCTGTCCAACAACCCCGACCTGCTCATCGCGGACGAGCCGACCACCGCGCTCGACGTGACCGTGCAGGCGCAGATCCTGGACCTGATCCGGGACCTGCAGAAGGAGTTCGGCTCCGCGGTCATCATCATCACCCACGACCTCGGCGTGGTCGCCGAGCTCGCGGACGACATCCTGGTGATGTACGGCGGACGCTGCGTGGAGCGCGGACCGGCCGAGAAGGTCTTCTACGAGCCGCAGCACCCCTACACCTGGGGCCTGCTGGGCTCGATGCCCCGCCTGGACCGCGAGCGCACCGAGCGGCTCAACCCGGTCAAGGGCTCGCCGCCGAGCCTGATCAACGTGCCGTCCGGCTGCGCCTTCCACCCGCGCTGCCCGTACGCGGAGCTCACCGGCGGCGCCAGCACCACCGTCGTTCCGGAACTGCGCGAGGTCGGCAGCCGGCACCACGCCGCCTGCCACCTGAGCGTGGCGGACCGGGAGCGCATCTGGACCGAAGAGATTGCGCCGAAGCTGTGAAAGGCCAGGAGATGACGATCCCCCAGCAGTCGACCGCCGACGGGTCGGATGCGCTGCTCAAGGTGAGCGGCCTGGTCAAGCACTTCCCGATCACCAAGGGCCTGCTGCGCCGCCAGGTCGGCGCGGTCAAGGCCGTCGACGGCATCGACTTCCACGTCAACCCCGGGGAGACCCTCGGTGTGGTCGGCGAGTCCGGGTGCGGCAAGTCCACCATGGGCCGGCTGATCACCCGGCTGCTCGAACCGACCGGCGGGAAGATCGAGTTCGAGGGCCGCGACATCACGCACCTGGGCACCGCGGGCATGCGCCCGCTCCGCCGCGACGTGCAGATGATCTTCCAGGACCCGTACT
This sequence comes from Streptomyces sp. NPDC058864, assembly GCF_042742985.1. Classification (NCBI taxonomy): domain Bacteria; kingdom Bacillati; phylum Actinomycetota; class Actinomycetes; order Kitasatosporales; family Streptomycetaceae; genus Streptomyces; species Streptomyces sp. NPDC058864. The sequence goes on from NZ_JBHYMQ010000010.1 coordinate 122,301, forward strand.
CCTCCCTCAACCCGCGGCACACCGTCGGCACCATCGTCGGCGCGCCGTTCCGGCTGCAGAAGGTGCAGACGGAGAACGGGGTGAAGAAGGAGGTCCAGAACCTCCTGGAGCTGGTCGGCCTCAACCCCGAGCACTACAACCGCTACCCGCACGAGTTCTCCGGCGGCCAGCGGCAGCGCATCGGCATCGCCCGCGCGCTGGCGCTCAAGCCCAAGCTCGTGGTCGCGGACGAGCCCGTGTCGGCGCTCGACGTCTCCATCCAGGCCCAGGTGGTCAACCTCCTGGACGACCTGCAGAGCGAGCTCGGCCTGACCTACGTGATCATCGCGCACGACCTGTCGGTCATCCGGCACGTGTCGGACCGCATCGCGGTCATGTACCTCGGCAAGATCGTCGAGGTCGCCGACCGCGAGGACCTGTACACCAAGCCGATGCACCCGTACACCAACGCGCTGCTCTCCGCGGTGCCGGTGCCGGACCCCAAGCGGCGCGCCAAGCGCGAGCGGATCCTGCTGACCGGCGACGTCCCGTCGCCGATCTCCCCGCCGTCCGGCTGCCGCTTCCACACCCGCTGCTGGAAGGCGACCGAGGTCTGCAAGACCACGGAGCCCCCGCTGGTCACCCTGGCCACCGGGCACGAGGTCGCCTGCCACCACCCGGAGAACACCGGTGACTCCGGCTCCGCCGGCGGTGCGGCCGGGAAGACCGAAGAAAAGGCGTAACCCCGGCCCCCCGGCACAATGGGACCGGTGCAAACCGAACTGTTCAGCCACTCCGTCCAGCACGTGCTCGACCTCGTCGGGATCTTCGTCTTCGCGATCTCCGGCGCGCTGCTCGCCGTACGCAAGAACTACGACGTCTTCGGCATGGCGGTGCTCGCCGAGGTCACCGCGCTGGGCGGAGGGCTGATCAGGGACCTGATCATCGGAGCGGTGCCGCCGGCCGCCTTCACCGACCTCGGGTACTTCCTCACCCCGCTGATCGCCACCACGGTGGTGTTCTTCCTGCACCCCCAGGTCGAGCGGATCAACACCACGATCAGCGTCTTCGACGCCGCCGGCCTCGGCCTCTTCTGCGTCGCCGGCACCACCAAGGCCTACGACTACGGCCTCAACCTCACCGCCTCGGCCACCCTCGGCCTCGCCACCGCCGTCGGCGGGGGCGTGCTGCGCGACCTGCTCGGCAACGAGGTCCCCTCCCTGCTGCGCTGGGACCGCGACCTGTACGCCGTGCCGGCCATCGTGGGAGCCACCGTCGTGGTGGTGCTCATCAAGTTCGAGGCCCTGACCCCGGCCACCGGGGTCCTCGCCGTCGTCAGCGCCTTCGCCCTCAGGCTGCTGGCCATGCGCTACCACTGGCGCGCGCCCCGCGCGTGGCACCGCCGCACCACCGCCGCGGAGGAACTCCACCTGTAGCGGGGCACCCCCCGGGAGGGTGGCCCTCGGTCCGGGAAGGCGCCGTGGCCGCCGTAGAATCACGCTCATCATGGCCTACCTCGACCACGCCGCCACGACCCCGATGCTGCCGGAGGCGGTCGAGGCGATGACCGCGCACCTCGCCGTCACGGGCAACGCCTCCTCCCTGCACGCGGCCGGCCGCCGGGCCAGGCGCACGGTGGAGGAGTCCCGCGAGTCCCTGGCCGCCGCGCTCGGCGCCCGCCCCAGCGAGATCGTCTTCACCGCGGGCGGCACCGAGGCCGACAACCTCGCGGTCAAGGGGCTGTACTGGGCCCGCCACGACGCCGACCCCCGGCGCACCCGGGTCCTCGCCAGCCCCGTCGAGCACCACGCCGTCCTCGACGCCGTCGACTGGCTCGCCACGCACGAGGGCGCCCGGGTCGAATGGCTCCCGGTCGACGCCTACGGGCGCGTCCACCCCGAGGCCCTGCGCGAGGCCATCGCCCGCGACCCGGGCGATGTGGCGCTCGCCACGGTGATGTGGGCCAACAACGAGGTCGGCACGGTCTTCCCGGTCGCGGAACTGAGCGCCGTGGCCCGGGAGTTCGAGGTGCCGCTGCACTCCGACGCCGTGCAGGCCCTCGGCCAGGTCGAGGTCGACTTCGCGGCGTCCGGGCTCGACGCGATGACCGTCACCGGGCACAAGGTCGGCGGCCCGTACGGCGTCGGCGCGCTGGTGCTCCGGCGCGAGATCGGCCCAGTCCCCATCCTCCATGGCGGCGGCCAGGAGCGCGGCGTACGCTCCGGCACGCTCGACGTCCCCGCGGTCGCCGCATTCGCCGTCGCCGGAACACTGGCCGCGCGGCGGCACGAGGACTTCGCGCGGGAGATCGGCGCCCTGCGTGACGACCTGGTCGCCCGGGTCCGCGAGGCCGTCCCCGAGGCCATCCTCAACGGCGACCCCGCCCCCGGGGGCCGTCTTCCCGCCAGCGCCCACTTCTCCTTCCCCGGGTGCGAGGGGGACTCCCTGCTGATGCTGCTCGACGCCCAGGGCATCGAGTGCTCCACCGGGTCCGCGTGCACCGCCGGCGTCCCCCAGCCCAGCCACGTCCTCCTCGCCATGGGCGCCGACCCCGACCTCGCCCGGGGCTCCCTGCGGTTCTCCCTCGGGCACACGTCGACGGCGGAGGACATCGCGGTCCTCGGCGAGGCGATCGGCCCGGCGGTGGCCCGCGCGCGCAGCGCGGGCCTGATGTAGCCCCCGCGCGCCGCCGCGGCGGCGCGCGCCGGGCTTTTCCCGCCCGCCCACCCGTGCGGCATCGTCGGCGGGTGCGGGTGGCCCCCGTGGGTGGTGCCGGCGCGTCGGCGGCTCGCGGCGGTGTGCCGCCCCTCCGTTCACACAGCGCAGGCGGCAACGGGTGGGCGGGAGACAGCCCGCCGCACCCGCCCACGCGCTTGCACCCGTCCGCACGCGCGCGCCCGCGTTCACGCAGCGCAGGCGGTAACGGGTGGGCGGGTGGGAGACGGCCCGCCGCAGGCGCAACGGACCTGCACTCGCCCACGCACCCGCCCACGCCCACGCACCTGCACCCGTCCGCACGCGCGCGCACCCCGCCAGGGCCCGCACCCCGCCAGGGGCCCGCACCCGCACCGCCCGGCGAAGCGTCGCCGGGGCGCCGTACCCTAGGAGGCGCTATGACTGACTTCCCCGGTGCACCCACAGGCCCTGGCGACGGCCGTCGCCTCCGCGTGCTCGCCGCGATGAGCGGTGGCGTCGACTCGGCCGTGGCGGCCGCCCGCGCCGCCGAAGCGGGGCACGACGTGACGGGCGTGCACCTCGCCCTCTCCGCGAACCCGCAGTCCTTCCGCACCGGAGCCCGCGGCTGCTGCACGGTCGAGGACAGCCACGACGCCCGCCGCGCCGCCGACGTGATCGGCATCCCCTTCTACATCTGGGACCTCGCCGACCGCTTCCGCGCCGACGTCGTCGACGACTTCGTCGCCGAGTACGCCGCGGGCCGCACGCCCAACCCCTGTCTGCGCTGCAACGAGAAGATCAAGTTCGCCGCGCTGCTCGACAAGGCGATCGCCCTCGGCTTCGACGCGGTGTGCACCGGTCACTACGCCACCGTCGTGGTCAACCCCGACGGCTCCCGCGAGCTGCACCGCGCCTCCGACGCGGCCAAGGACCAGTCGTACGTGCTCGGCGTCCTCGACGAGCGGCAGCTGGCGCACGCCATGTTCCCGCTCGGCGACACCCTCACCACCAAGGACGAGATCCGCGCGGAGGCGGCCCGGCGCGGCCTGTCCGTCGCCAAGAAGCCGGACAGCCACGACATCTGCTTCATCGCGGACGGCGACACCCAGGGCTTTCTCGCGCGGCGCCTCGGCACCGCAGAGGGCGACATCCTCGACGAGGACGGCCGGCGCCTGGGCACCCACTCCGGCGCCTACGGCTACACCGTGGGCCAGCGCAAGGGGCTGCGCCTGGGCGTGCCCGCCGCCGACGGCAAGCCGCGCTACGTGCTCGACATCTCGCCGGTGAACAACACGGTGACCGTCGGCCCGGCCGAGGCGCTGGACGTCACGGCCCTGACCGCGATCCGCCCGCGCTGGTGCGGCACCGCGCCCGACGGCGCCGGGCCGCGTACGTACACCGCCCAGCTGCGCGCCCACGGCGACGACGTGCCCGTCACCGCCGAGCTGGCCGACGGCGAACTGCGCGTCCGCTTCACCGGCGGAGCCGTCCGCGGCGTCGCGCCGGGCCAGGCGGTCGTGCTCTACGACGGCACCCGTGTCGTCGGCTCGGCGACGATCGCCACGACGGAGCGCAGCCGGCGCGCCGCCGCCGCGGCCGGCGCCTGACCGTGTCACGCGGGTCACGGAACGGGCCGGGCGCCCCCCTGCCCGGCTCCCGGTGGAATGCGCGAGACTGGCCCGCATGAACATCTGCGTCTTCCTCTCCGCCGCCGACCTCGAGCCCCGGTACACCGAACCCGCCCGCGAGTTCGCCGAGTTGATTGGCAAGGGTGGCCACACCCTGGTGTGGGGCGGCTCGGACGTCGGCCTGATGAAGGTGATGGCGGACGGGGTGCAGGAACACGGCGGGCGCCTGGTCGGGGTCTCGGTGGAGTTCCTGGCGGCCAAGGCCCGCAGGGGCGCCGACGAGATGGTGATCGCGGCCGACCTCGCCGAGCGCAAGGCGGAGCTGCTGGCCCGCGCGGACGCCGTGGTGGTCATGGTGGGCGGCACCGGAACGCTGGACGAGGCGACCGAGATCCTGGAGCTGAAGAAGCACGGGCTGCACACCAAGCCGGTCGTCCTGCTGAACACGGCGGGCTTCTACGACGGGCTCAAGGAGCAGTTCCAGCGCATGGACGAGGAGGGCTTCCTGCCGCTGCCCCTCACCGACCTGGTGTTCTTCGCCGAGGACGGCGTCTCGGCGCTCGCCTACCTGGAGGAGAACGCCGGCATCGTGTGAGCCGGCGGGGATGACAGCATGGGGCCCATGTCGATTCACCTGATCACCGGCGCGGGCTCCGGCATCGGCGCCGTCGTGGCGCAGCGTCTCCTCGACCGCGGCGACGAACTGTGGCTGCTGGCCCGCGACGCCGGACGCGCCAAGGAGCTGGCCGGACGCTTCCCCGGCGCGCACACCCTCGTCGGTGACCTCGCGGAGCCGGAGCGGCTGTCCTGGGCGCTGGGCCACCAGTCGCCGCCGGACCGGCTGGACTCCCTGCTGCACATCGCGGGCGTCGTGGACCTGGGGCAGGTGGGCGAGCTCACCCCGAAGACCTGGAACCGGACGCTCGCCGCCAACCTCGTCGCCCCCGCCGAGCTGACCCGCCTCGTCCTGCCCCAACTGCGGCTCTCCCGCGGCCACGTGCTCTTCGTCAACTCCGGCGCCGGGCTCAACGCGCACGCCGAGTGGGGCGCCTACGCGGCCAGCAAGCACGGCCTGAAGGCGCTCGCGGACTCCCTGCGCGAGGAGGAGCACGCGAACGGGGTGCGGGTCACCTCCGTCTACCCGGGCCGCACCGCCACGCCGATGCAGGCCAAGGTGCACCAGCAGGAGGGCAAGGCGTACGACCCCTCGCGCTGGATCGCCCCCGAGTCGGTCGCGACGGCGATCCTGACGGCGCTGGACCTGCCGCGGGACGCCGAGATCAACGACCTGACGATCCGGCCGGGAGCCTGACCGTCCCGTCGTCGTAGGCTGCACCGGTGAGCACGGAAGGTACCGAAGCGAAGTTCCGGCTGCCCGCAGGGGCGGCCACCGGTGTGGGCTCGATGCCGGGAGGTGACGCGCGCGAGGCGGCACGGACGGCGACCGGGGCGCTGGAGGCGCTGCCGTTCCTGCCGGAGCTGCCCGCGCGCGGCCCGGGCGCCGACATGATCGGCCGCACGCTCGGGATGCTGGTCGAGCTGTACGCGCGCGTGGAGCCCAGCGGATGGCGGTTCGGCGACCGCCCGGGACGGGACACCCGCCGGGCCAGGGCGTGGCTGGGGGAGGACCTGGACGCCCTGGAGGAGTTCACCCAGGGCCACCAGGGGCCCCTCAAGCTCCAGGCGGTCGGGCCGTGGACGCTCGCGGCCTCCGTCGAGCTGAAGAACGGCGAGGCGGCGCTCTCCGACCCCGGCGCCTGCCGTGACCTGGCGGCCTCGCTCGGCGAGGGACTGCGACTGCACCTGGAGGAGGTGCGCCGGCGCGTGCCCGGCGCGCAGCCCGTGCTGCAGCTGGACGAGCCGTCGCTCACCGCCGTGCTCCAGGGCCGGGTCAGGACGGCCAGCGGCTACCGCACGCACCGCGCGGCGGACCGGGGCGTCGTCGAGGGCGCGCTGCGGGACGTCATGGCGGCGGTCGGTGACGTACCGGTGATCGCGCACTCCTGCGCGCCGGAGGTGCCCTTCGCGCTGCTGCGCAGGGCCGGGGTGGCAGGGGTGTCGTTCGATTTCTCGCTGCTCACGGAGGGTGACTGGGACGCCTTCGGTGAGGCGGCCGAGGCGGGAACCGCGCTCCTGACCGGTGTCGTCCCGGGGACCGACGCCCGATTGTCGGACGCTGCGGGTAGCGTCAGTGGTGTCCGGGCGCTGTGGCGCAGGCTGGGGCTGTCCCCGGGGGATCTGGGCACCTCCGTGGCGGTGACCCCGTCCTGCGGTCTGGCGGGGGCCTCGCCGGCCTATGCCCGTGCCGCACTCGTGCACTGCGCGAAGGCGGCACGCTCGCTCGTCGACAACCCTGAGTGAGGAACGGGATGAGGAAGGACGTGGACGTGGAGGACTCCGTGATCCCCGAGGGCGCCAGGAACGAGGCCGTGCCGGCCGAAGCGCGCGAGTTGCACGCCTCCCTGGCCGAGCAGGTCGAGGAGCACCGCTTCCGCTACTACGTCAAGGACCAGCCGGTCGTCAGCGACGCCGACTTCGACAAGCTGCTGCGGCGGCTGGAGGCGCTGGAGGACGAGCACCCCTCGCTGCGCACGCCGGACTCACCGACCCAGAAGGTCTCCGGCGCGTACGCCACGGAGTTCACCTCGGTCGAGCACCGCGAGCGCATGCTCTCCCTCGACAACGCCTTCACCGAGGAGGAGCTGAACGCCTGGGCCGACCGCCTCGCCGCGGAACTGGGCCCGCCGGCGGGCGAGGGCGGCACCTACCACTTCCTGTGCGAGCTGAAGGTCGACGGCCTCGCCGTCAACCTCACGTACGAGAACGGCCGCCTGGTGCGCGGCGCCACCCGCGGCGACGGCCGCACCGGTGAGGACATCACGCCCAACGTCCGCACGATCGCCGAGATCCCGGACCGGCTGGCGGGGGAGCGCGTCCCAGCTCTGGTCGAGATCCGCGGCGAGGTCTTCTTCCCCATGGAGAAGTTCGAGGAGCTCAACGCCCGCCTGGTCGAGGCCGGCGACAAGCCCTTCGCCAACCCGCGCAACGCCGCCGCCGGTTCCCTGCGGCAGAAGGACCCGCGGGTCACCGCGAGCCGCCCGCTGCACATGGTGGTGCACGGCATCGGCGCCCGCGAGGGCTTCGCCATCGACTGCCAGTCCCACGCCTACGAGTTGCTCCACGAGTGGGGCCTGCCCACCACCAGGTACGCCCGTGTGGTCGGCACGCTCGCCGAGGTCAAGGAGGCCATCGCCTACTACGGCGAGCACCGCCACGACGTCGAGCACGAGATCGACGGGATCGTCGTCAAGGTGGACGAGATCCCGCTGCAGGGCCGGCTCGGCTCCACCGCCCGTGCGCCGCGCTGGGCCATCGCGTGGAAGTACGCGCCGGAGGAGGTCAACACCAAGCTGGTCGACATCCGGGTCGGCGTGGGCCGCACGGGCCGCGTGACGCCGTACGCGGTGGTCGAGCCGGTCACGGTGGCCGGCTCGGAGGTCGAGTTCGCCACCCTGCACAACCAGGACGTGGTCAAGGCCAAGGGCGTGCTCATCGGCGACACCGTCGTGCTGCGCAAGGCCGGTGACGTCATCCCGGAGATCCTCGGCCCGGTCGTCGACCTGCGGGACGGCAACGAGCGCGAGTTCGTGATGCCCGCGCAGTGCCCCGAGTGCGGCACCCCGCTGCGCCCCATGAAGGAGGGCGACATCGACCTGCGCTGCCCCAACGCGCAGGGCTGCCCGGCGCAGATCCGGGAACGGCTGTTCTACCTGGCGGGCCGCAAGTGCCTGGACATCGAGAACTTCGGCTACGTCGCCGCGGCCGCGCTCACCCGGCCCCTGGAGCCCGCCGACCCGCCGCTGCGCGACGAGGGCGACCTGTTCGACCTCACCGCCGAGGACCTGCTGCCCATCCGCGCCCACGTCCTCGACCAGAACAGCGGCCTGCCCAAGCGCGACCCGGAGACCGGCCAGGAGAAGGTCGTCTCGGTCTTCGCCAACCAGCAGGGCGAGCTGAAGAAGAACGCGGTGTCCATGCTGGAGAACATCCAGCAGGCCAAGGAGCGGCCGCTGGCCCGGATCATCGCGGGCCTGTCGATCCGTCACGTCGGACCGGTCGCCGCCGAGGCCCTGGCCCGCGAGTTCCGCGACCTGGACGCGGTCTTCGCGGCCGACGAGGAGCGCCTGGCGGGAGTCGACGGCGTCGGCGGGATCATCGCCGCCTCCCTCAAGCAGTGGTACGAGGAGGAGTGGCACCGCGAGATCCTGCGCAAGTGGAAGGCGGCCGGGGTCCGCTTCACCGAGGAGGGCTCCGACGAGGGGCCGCGCCCGCTGGAGGGCCTCACCGTCGTCGTCACCGGCACCCTCGCCACCCACACCCGGGACGGCGCCAAGGAGGCGCTTGTCAGTCGCGGGGCGAAGGTCACCGGATCGGTCTCCAAGAAGACCGACTTCGTGGTCGTCGGCGACAGCCCGGGCTCCAAGTACGACAAGGCCGTGCTGCTGAAGGTGCCGATCCTGGACGAGGACGGCTTCGCCGTGCTGCTCGGACAGGGTGCCGACGCGGCCCGCGAGGCCGCCGTGAACCCGGAGGGCTGACACCCCATCATCACCCTTTCGGCCCATAGTGGAACGATCCGGGAGAGTGGGATCCATTCGGGCAACAGCAGCCGATCGGTGCCCGTGACAGCCTTTATCGCCCTACTGTTGAGAGGCGCGCCCTCCGGGCTTGGGCCCTCCAGCAGCCCGGCGGTCAATGCCGCGGGCGAGGGCGTGTGGTGGAACGGCGCACGCGGCTGCGAGAGGGTACGGGCATGGAACCGACGGACAGCGCCGGACCGGCGCAGCGGCTGCTCGGGCCGGCCGCGCCGGTGCTGCCCGCGGCGGCACTCAGGTACTCGGTCGTGGGCGCTGCCGCGGCGGCCCTGATCGTGGGCGTCGTCCGGATACTCGTGGACGGCAACGCCTTCTTCCCCGGCGGCGACGTCGGCTGGGCGTTCGCCGTGCTCACCGGCATCATCGTCGGCCACCTCGTCGCCATGGGCCGGGACCGCTGGTGGGGCGGCACCGGCTCCGGCGCCGCCCTGACCCTCGCCATGCTGCTGCTCTACGGCTGGGTGCCCGCGGTGCTGGTCAGCCTGGCCGTCGTCGTCCTGGTCGGTGCGGCCCGCCGGCACCGCTGGCGGGAGGCGCTGCTGCACGGCGCCGTGGACATCCTGGGCATCGGCGCCGCCTCGCTCGCGCTGTCCGCCTTCGGCACCCACCCGTCCGTCGAACAACCCTGGCAACCCGCCACTTGGGGGATGGCCGCCGTCCCCGCGGTGCTCGCCGCCGCGCTCGGCTACCTCGCTGCGACCCGTACGCTCCTGTGGTACGCGATCGTGCCGCGCGCCGGGGCGCTGCCCACCGTGGCCCGCACGGCACTGATACGCCAGGGCTTCGTCGGCGTCGCACTGCTCGGCATCTCCCCGCTGATCATCATCGTCGCGGCCGATCTGCCGCTGCTGCTGCCGCTGTTCGCCGTGCCCCTGATCGCGCTCGACTCCACGCTCTGGATCGCCCACGCGCGCGCCGAGGAGCAACTGCGCGACCCCCTCACGGGACTGCCCAACCGTCAGTGGCTGCTGGAGCGCACCTGGACCGCGCTCGACGACGCCGCCCGCAGCGGCGAGCGCGTCGCCCTGGTCCTGATCGACCTCGACAAGTTCCGCTCCGTCAACGACACCCTCGGTCACATGGCCGGTGACCGGCTGCTGCTGCAGATCGCCGACCGCCTGCGGCTCGCCCTGCCGCGCGGCGCCGAGGTCGCCCGGCTCGGTGGCGACGAGTTCGCCGTCCTGCTCCCCACCTGCGACGCGCCGACCCGCGCCCAGCGCATCGCCAGGGCCCTGGTCGCCGCGCTCGGTTCACCGTTGAGTCTCGACGGCCTGACCCTGGTCCTCGAGGCCAGCGCCGGGGTCGCCGTCTACCCCGATCACGCCGGTGACGCCGAGGGCCTGCTGCGCCGCGCCGACGTCGCGATGTACCAGGCGAAACGTGACCGCAGCGGCGTCGAGGTCTACGAGTCCTCCCGCGACGGCAACACTCCCGACCGCCTGGGCCTGCTCGGCGACCTGCGCCGGGCGCTGGACCGCGGCGAGGTCGAGCTGCACTACCAGCCGAAGGTCCGCTTCGACGGGCAGGTCGCCGGGCTGGAGGCGCTGGTCCGCTGGGTGCACCCCGAGCGCGGCCGGGTCAGCCCCGAGGAGTTCATCGCGATCGCCGAGACCTCCGGGCTCATGCCGCAGCTCACCGAGTACGTCCTGGAGACCGCCCTCGGGCAGGTCGCCCGGTGGCGGGCGATGGGTCTCGACGTCCCCGTCGCCGTCAACGTCTCGCCGCGGGACGTCCACTCGCCCGGCTTCGCCGGGGCCGTCGCCGCACGCCTGGCCCGGCACGGGGTCCCGCCGGGGGCGCTCCAGCTGGAGATCACCGAGCACGTGCTGCTGGAGGACCCGCAGCGCGCCGCCGACACCATGGCCGGGCTGACCGGGCACGGGGTGAAGATGTCGCTGGACGACTTCGGCACCGGGTACTCCTCGCTGGTGCACCTGCGGCGGCTGCCCGTGAGCGAGCTGAAGATCGACCGCTCGTTCGTCGCCCGGCTGTCCGTCGACGCCGAGGACGCGGAGATCGTGCGCTGCACGGTCGACCTCGCCCACTCCCTCGGCCTCCTCGTCGTGGCGGAGGGCGTCGAGGACGACGAGACGTGGGAGCGCCTGCGGGACCTGGGCTGCGACGCGATCCAGGGCTGGCTCGTCGCCGCCGCGATGCCCCCGGAGGAGACCACGGCCTGGCTGCGGCTGCGCGGCCAGGCCGGATGGCGCCGCCCGGCGGAGCTGGAGGCCGCGAAGGAGCGGGCCGCCGTTCCCGACGCGCAGTGACGTTTGCGGGCCCCCGACCTGCGGGCCCGCACCCGCCGCGGGGCGCTGCGGGCGCCCGCGGACCCCACCCGCCCCAGCGGCATCGCGAGTCCGGGCCGGTGCGCCCCGGCCCGCCCCGGCGGGGCGAAGCGCTAACCGTTTCGCCCCCGGGGCACCCGCGCCCATAGGATTGGGCGCGAAAAGACCAAACTCACCCCCAGAGGATCGCTGCATGCCAGGCATCACGCGCGAGGAGGTCGCCCACCTCGGCCGGCTGTCGCGTCTGGAGCTGAAGGACGAAGAGCTCGACCACTTCGCCGGACAGCTCGACGCCATCATCGGCGCGGTCGCCCGCGTCTCCGAGGTGGCCGGCGAGGACGTACCGCCGACCTCCCATCCGCTGCCGCTGACGAACGTCATGCGCCCTGACGAGGTCCGGCCCAGCCTGACCCCGGCCGAGGCGCTGTCCGGCGCGCCCGCCGAGGAGCAGCAGCGCTTCAAGGTGCCGCAGATCCTGGGGGAGGACTGATCACGATGACCGATCTGACCAGGCTCACCGCCGCACAGACCGCCGCCGCCGTTGCCTCCGGCGAGACCTCCGCCGTCGAGGTGGCCCAGGCCCACCTGGACCGCATCGCCGCCGTCGACGAGAAGGTCCACGCCTTCCTGCACGTCGACACCGAGGGCGCCCTGAAGGCGGCCAGGGCCGTCGACGACAAGCGTGCCGCCGGCGAGAAGCTCGGCCCGCTCGCGGGCGTCCCGCTGGCGCTGAAGGACATCTTCACCACCAAGGGCATCCCGACGACCGTCGGCTCCAAGATCCTCGAAGGCTGGATCCCGCCGTACGACGCGACGCTGACCGCCCGCCTCAAGCAGGCCGGCATCGTCATCCTCGGCAAGACCAACATGGACGAGTTCGCCATGGGGTCCTCCACCGAGAACAGCGCCTACGGCCCGACCGGCAACCCGTGGGACCTCACCCGCATCCCCGGCGGCTCCGGCGGCGGTTCCTCCGCCGCCCTGGCCTCCTTCCAGGCCCCGCTGGCCATCGGCACCGACACCGGCGGCTCCATCCGCCAGCCGGCCGCCGTGACCGGCACGGTCGGCGTCAAGCCCACCTACGGCGGGGTCTCCCGCTACGGCATGGTCGCCTTCAGCTCCTCCCTGGACCAGGGCGGCCCCTGCGCCCGCACCGTGCTGGACGCGGCGCTGCTGCACGAGGTCATCGCGGGCTACGACCCGATGGACTCCACCTCCATCGACGCCCCCGTCCCGCCGGTCGTCGAGGCCGCGCGCAACGGCGACGTCAAGGGCCTGCGGGTCGGCGTCATCAAGGAGTTCGCGGGCGAGGGCTACCAGCCCGGCGTCATGGAGCGGTTCAACGAGTCCGTCGAGCTGCTGCGCGAACTCGGCGCCGAGGTCGTCGAACTGTCCTGCCCGTCCTTCGAGTACGCGCTCGCCGCGTACTACCTGATCGCCCCCTCCGAGTGCTCGTCCAACCTGGCCCGGTTCGACGGCCTGCGCTACGGCCTGCGGGTCGGCGACGACGGCACCCGCAGCGCGGAGGACGTCACCGCCCTCACCCGCGAGGCCGGCTTCGGCCCCGAGGTCAAGCGCCGCATTATGCTCGGCACGTACGCGCTCAGCTCCGGCTACTACGACGCGTACTACGGCAGCGCCCAGAAGGTCCGCACCCTGATCTCGCGGGACTTCGAGCGCTCCTTCCAGCAGGTCGACGTGGTGATCTCGCCGACCACCCCCACCACCGCGTTCCCGATCGGCGAGCGCGTGGACGACCCGATGGCGATGTACCTCGCCGACCTGTGCACCATCCCGGCCAACCTGGCGGGCAACGCCGCCATGTCCGTGCCCTGCGGCCTCGCTTCCGAGGACGGGCTCCCGGTCGGTCTGCAGATCATCGCCCCGGCCATGGCCGACGACCGCCTCTACCGTGTCGGTGCGGCCGTCGAGGCGGCGTTCACCGCACGCTGGGGCCACCCGCTGCTGGAGGAGGCACCGATCCTGTGAGCAAGCTCGAGAAGGCCAAAGGCTTCAAGAAGAGCAAGTCCGGCACGTACCTGTCGATCGGCACGACGCTCTTCGGCGCGGTCGGTGTGGCACGGCAGATGAAGCGGGGCCGCGCGGACAGCGACACGCTGCTGCTGATCGACGCGGTGGTCAGCGCCGCGGCGATCGCCACCGGCGTCGCCCTGCTGCTCCGCCAGCTGCGCCGGCTCGGCGACGACGACGTGCTGTCATCCTGACGGGGAACTGAGAGGTATCGAACTGTGACCGTCACGGACCTGGTGTCGTACGAGGACGCGCTCGCGTCCTATGACCCGGTGATGGGCCTCGAGGTCCACGTCGAGCTCGGCACCAAGACGAAGATGTTCTGCGGCTGTTCGACGGCGCTGGGCGCCGAGCCGAACAGCCAGGTGTGCCCGGTGTGCCTGGGCCTGCCCGGCGCTCTGCCGGCCGTCAACGCGACCGGCGTCGAGTCCGCCATCAAGATCGGCCTCGCGCTCAACTGCGAGATCGCCGAGTGGTGCCGCTTCGCCCGGAAGAACTACTTCTACCCGGACATGCCGAAGAACTTCCAGACCTCCCAGTACGACGAGCCGATCGCCTTCAACGGCTACCTCGACGTGCAGCTGGAGGACGGCGAGGTCTTCCGCGTGGAGATCGAGCGCGCCCACATGGAGGAGGACACCGGCAAGTCCACGCACGTGGGCGGTGCCACCGGCCGCATCCACGGCGCCTCGCACTCGCTGCTGGACTACAACCGGGCCGGCATCCCGCTGATCGAGATCGTCACCAAGCCGATCGAGGGCGCCGGCGAGCGCGCGCCCGAGGTCGCCAAGGCGTACGTCACCGAACTGCGCGAGCTGATCAAGGCGCTCGGCGTCTCCGAGGCCCGCATGGAGATGGGCCAGATGCGCTGCGACGTCAACCTGTCGCTGCGCCCCATCGGCCGGGAGAAGTTCGGCACCCGCAGCGAGACCAAGAACGTGAACTCGCTGCGCAGCGTCGAGCGGGCCGTCCGCTTCGAGATCCAGCGGCACGCGGCCGTGCTCTCCTCCGGCGGCACGATCGTCCAGGAGACCCGGCACTTCCACGAGGACACCGGCTCCACCACCTCCGGCCGCATCAAGGAGGAGGCGGAGGACTACCGGTACTTCCCGGAGCCCGACCTCGTCCCCGTCGCCCCGGCCCGTGAGTGGGTCGAGGAGCTGCGGGCCGGCCTGCCGGAGCTCCCGCGGGTGCGCCGTGGGCGTCTGCAGGAGCAGTGGGGCATCTCCGACCATGAGATGCAGTCGGTGCTCAACGCCGGTGCGATCGACCCGATCGTCGCCACCATGGAGGCGGGCGCCGACGCGGCCGCCGCACGCAAGTGGTGGATGGGCGAGCTGGCCCGCCGCTCCAACGAGGACGGCGTGGAACTGACCGCCCTGCCCATCACCCCGGCCCAGGTGGCCCGGGTTGCGGCACTGGTGGCCGAGGGCTCGCTCAACGACAAGCTGGCCCGCCAGGTCATCGAGGGCGTGCTGGCCGGCGAGGGCGAGCCGGACGAGGTCGTCGAGAAGCGCGGGCTGAAGGTCGTCTCGGACGAGGGCGCGCTGGGCGCGGCCGTCGACGAGGCCATCGCGGCCAACGCGGCCGTCGCGGACAAGATCCGCGGTGGCAACCTCGCCGCGGCGGGCGCGCTCATCGGCGCCGTCATGAAGATCACCCGCGGTCAGGCCGACGCCAAGCGCGTGCGCGAGCTCGTGCTGGAGAAGCTGGGCGTCCAGGGCTGATCCGGCACGGCCGTCACGGCCGGTAGGCACTCAAGGGGCGGGCTCCCGGTCAGGGAGCCCGCCCCTTGCGCGTCGTCGCAGGTCCGCCGCTTGTAAGGGCGAGATAAATTCCCCTCACGGGGTGTGATTAAGCGCACGAATGCGGCCAACGATCTTTTCTTCCTGGTTCAGTCGAGGACGTACGTGTTGTGTTCTTTGCGGGCTCTTCCCCGGCCTGAAAGATCCGCGCAACCCCAGGGAGAGCAATGGCTGCACTCGCCCGCTGGTGCCTCGACCGCCGTCTGGCCGTCGTCCTGCTGTGGCTCGTCGCCCTCCTCGGCCTGTCCACGGCCGCCCTGGTCGCCGGGTCCGCCTACTCCAACGACTACGACATCAAGGGCACCGACTCCAGCAAGGCCACCGCCCTGCTGAAGGAGGCCTTCCCGGGCTCGGCGGGCGACAGCGACACGATCGTCTGGCACACCGACAAGGGAACCGTCGGCGTCGCCTCCGTCAGGGAGCGGCTGACCGGCGCGCTGGACGAGGTGGCCGGACTCCCCGGGGTCGCCTCGGTGACCAGTCCCTACAGCACCGAGGGCGCCGCGCAGATCAGCCAGGACGGGCACACCGCCTACGCGACCGTGATGTTCGACAGGCCCTCGGACGACCTGCACGCCGACCAGGTGCAGAAGGTCGTCGACACCGCACGGGCCGCCGCCGACGGCAACACCCAGGTCGCCCTGGGCGGCGGCGCCATCGCGCTCACCGAGGGCGGCGGCGGGCACATGAGCGAGGTCGTGGGCGTCGCCGTCGCGGCCGTGGTGCTGCTGGTGGCCTTCGGCTCGCTCTTCGCGATGTTCATGCCGATCATCACCGCGCTGGTCAGCGTCGGCACCGCGTACATGGCGATCGAACTGCTCGGCCACCTGATCAGGGTCGCCGACTTCGCGCCGATGCTCGGACTGCTCATCGGCCTGGGCGTCGGCATCGACTACGCCCTGTTCATCGTCACCCGCCACCGCAGAGGCCTGAAACAGGGCCTGCCGGTGCGGGAGGCCGCCGAGAAGGCGGTCGCCACGACCGGCAGGGCGGTGGTCTTCGCCGGCGGCACGGTCTGCGTGGCCCTGCTGGGCATGCTGATCCTGCGGCTGTCCTTCCTCAACGGCGTCGCGATCGCCGCGTCCCTCACCGTGATCCTCACCGTCGCCGCCTCGGTGACGCTGCTGCCCGCGCTGCTGGGCACCATCGGCATGAAGGCGCTCAGCCGCCGGGAGCGGCGCCGGCTCGTCGAGCACGGGCCGTCGCCCGAACTGCCGACCGGGTTCGCGGCCCGCTGGTCCGCCTTTGTCGAACGGCACCCCAAGATCCTGGGCGCGATCGCCGCCGTCGTCATGCTCGTGCTGGCCGTGCCGACGACCTCCCTCCACCTGGGCGCCTCCGACCAGGGCAACAGCGCCGCGGGCACCACCACCCGCCAGGCGTACGACATGCTCTCCGAGGGCTTCGGGCCGGGCTTCAACGGCCCGCTGCAACTGGTCGCCAAGTCCGGCGACGCCGCCGACCGTGCGGCCCTGGAGCAGCTCACCGTCGTCCTCGGCCGCACCGAGGGCGTCGCCGCGGTGCACATGGAGCAGGCACAGCACGGCAGCGGGCTGGACGTCATCGACGTCGTCCCCACCACCTCCCCGCAGGACCAGGCCACCGACCGGCTCGTCACCCACCTGCGTGAGGACGTCATCCCCGAGGCCACCGAGGGCACCTCCCTGGAGGTGTACGTCGGCGGCGTCACCGCGGGCTACGCGGACTTCGCCTCGGTGATCGTCGGCAAGCTGCCGCTCTTCGTGGGCTCCGTCATCGGTCTGGGCTGCGTGCTCCTGCTGCTGGCCTTCCGCAGCTTCGGCATCCCGCTCAAGGCCGCGGTCATGAACGTCGCCGCCGTCGCCTCGTCCTTCGGCATCGTGGTAGCGATCTTCCAATGGGGCTGGGGGAGCGAGCTGCTGGGGCTGGGGGCGGCCGGCCCGATCGAGCCCTTCCTGCCCGTGATCATGGTCTCGGTGCTCTTCGGGCTCTCCATGGACTACCAGGTCTTCCTCGTCAGCCGCATGTACGAGGAGTGGCGCGAGACCGGTGACAACCGCCGCGCGGTCCGGGTCGGCCTCGCCGAGACCAGCCGCGTGATCAACTCCGCCGCGGTCATCATGGTCTCCGTCTTCCTGGCCTTCGTGCTCAGCGGCGACCGCGTGATCGCGATGTTCGGCATCGGCCTGGCGGCCGCCGTCGCGCTCGACGCCTTCGTCCTGCGGACGCTGCTCGTACCGGCGCTGATGCACATGATGGGCGACTGGAACTGGTGGCTGCCCCGGTGGCTGGAGCGCCGGCTGCCGAGGATCTGCATCGAGGGACCGGCGGAGCCCCCGGCTGTCGCCGCGGAGGAGCCCGGCTCTCAGAAGGCTCTCAGAATCTGACCGTACGGTTGCCGCCCATGGAGACCACCAAGACCCACGGAGCGGCGGACACCGGACCCGCCGCGGACACCGCACCCGCCGCGGACGCCGAGCCCGACCGGACCGGGGACGGCGGCGCGACGGACGCGACCACGCCCGGCACCGCGCCCGCCGCGGCCGGTGAAGAGCCGCTCGACCTCAACGAGTCCGACGAGTCCGATGACCCGGACGAGCCGGAGCCCGTCGAGGCGCCCCACGCCGCCACCCCCGCCGGGGTCGTTCCGGGTGCCGCGGCCGTCGTCGGCGCCGCCCTCGGCCTCGCGTCCCTCACCGGCACCTGGCTCGGCACCGTACTGGCCGAACGGCGGCAGCTGACCGGGCAGATCAACACCTCCTCCGGCACCGCCGCCCAGCAGATAGAGCAGATATACGGCGCTCCCTGGCACACCACGGCGGCCGTCAACGGCATCTGCGCGCTGACCGCCCTCGTGGTCCTCGCCGCGGTACTCCTCGCCGGACGGAACGCCGCACCCTGGGTGCGTGCCGTCGCCTGGGGCGGTCTCGCCCTCGGCGCGCTCGGGCTGTTCGTCGCGGCCGGTACGTGGTTCGACCTCTTCGGCGGTCTGCCGAGCGTGGCCGAGGCCCCGGTCTCGTCCGGCGGCTGAGGCCTTCGAGGAGGGGGCCGCGCGGTTCCCCGAGGATCTGAGCGGTCCGCCGCGCGGCCTAAGGCATCCGCACCCCCGAAGCCTGGGCGGTTGCCCGATGTGGCCCACCCCCCTTGGGGACGAGGCTGATGGCACGGAGCAGACGACTCCGGACCATCGGTCCCGAACCCGAGGAGCAACAGATGTACACGCACGAACTGCTGGGCCGCGAACGGACGGAGCAACTGCTGCGCGAGGCCGCCGAGTACCGCCTGGCCCACCAGGCCCGGCAGGCCCGCAAGGCAGCCCGCCAGGCCGCCCGCACCGCCGGCGACCGCCGTGTGACCGCCGCCGACCAGGACGAGGGAAGGCGGCACGGAAGGAACGCCGGCCGGCTCACCCGGCGGCTGAGGGCCACCGGATGAGCACCGTGGTGCCGGTGGAAACCGGTACCGCGCCGTCAGGGCCCCGTGCGATGCTCGGGAACGTGCAGAACCAGTCGGTCAGCCCGGTGTTCGTCGGACGCAGCCGCGAACTGACCCGCCTCACCTCCGCGCTCGCCCGCGCCCACGCGGGCGAGCCGCAGGCGCTGGTGATCGGCGGCGAGGCCGGCGTCGGGAAGACCCGGCTCGTCGAGGAGTTCCTCGCCGCGGCCCAGGACGGACCGCCGACCGTGACCGCCGTCGGCGCCTGCGTGGAGATCGGCGCCGACGGACTGCCGTTCGCCCCCGTCGCGACGATCCTGCGCGCCCTGCACCGCCGGTTCGGCGACGAACTGGTCGCCGCGGCCGCCGGCAGCGAGGCCGAACTCGCCCGCCTGCTGCCCGGACTGGGCGGGACGGACGGCCCCGACCCCCTCGCCGACCAGCGCGACGAGCACGGCCGCGCACGGCTCTTCGAGCTCACCTCGCGGCTGCTGGAACGGCTCTCGGAGGAGCGCACGCTCGTCGTCGCCCTGGAGGACCTGCACTGGGCCGACCGCTCGACCCGTGAACTCCTCGGCTACCTGCTGCGCTCGCTCTCCCGCGGCCGGCTCGTCGTCCTGGCCACCTACCGCTCCGACGACATCCACCGCCGCCATCCGCTGCGGCCCTTCCTCGCCGAGCTCGACCGGATGCGCTCCGTCGCGCGCCTGGAACTGTCCCGCTTCAACCGCGCCGAGGTCCGCGCCCAGGTCGCCGGCATCCTCGACGCCGAGCCCTCCCCGAGCCTCGTCGACCGGGTCTTCGGCCGCTCCGACGGCAACCCCTTCTTCGTCGAGGAACTCGCCTGCAGCATCACCCAGGGCTGCCGCACCGGACTCAGTGACAGCCTGCGCGACCTGCTGCTGGTCCGTGTCGAGACACTGCCCGAGACCGCGCAGCGCGTCGCCCGCGTCGTCGCCGAGGGCGGCTCCGCCGTCGAGTACCGGCTGCTGGAGGCCGTCGCCGGGCTCGGCGAGGACGAGCTCATCGAGGCACTGCGCTCTTCCGTGGGCGCCAAGATCCTGCTGCCCACCGACGACGGCGACGGCTACCGCTTCCGGCACTCGCTGGTCCGCGAGGCCGTCGGCGACGACCTGCTGCCCGGCGAGCGCAGCCGCATCAACCGCCGCTACGCGCGGGCCCTGGAGGCCGACCCCGGTCTGGTGCCGGCCGACGAACTCCCGGCCCGGCTCGCCAGTTACTGGTACCACGCCCACGAGCCCGCCAAGGCGCTGCCCGCCGTGCTGGGCGCCTCCGTCGAGGCGCGGCGCCGGCACGCCTACGCCGAACAGCACCGGCTCCTCGAACGCGCCCTGGAGTTGTGGGACGACACCCCCGCGGACGTGCGCGAGGAACTGCGGCCGGTCGACTACGTCGAGGTGTTCCCCCCTTGCGGCTGCGACCCGGGCAGCAAGCCCCTGCAGTACATGGACCTGCTCGCCGAGACGACGGTGGCCGCGCGTCTCAGCGCCGACCGCGAGGGCGCCTACGAGGTCACCAAGCGGGCGCTGCGCCTGCTGGAGCGCTCCGGCGACCCGCTGCGCGCCGCCTGGTTCTGGATCCAGCGCTCCCGGCTGATGGTCGCCATGGGCCGGGGCGACGGCTGGGCGGAGATCGCCGAGGCCCAGGAACTCGTCCGCGGCCTGCCGCCGTCACCGGTCCACGCCGAGGTGCTGGAGAGCGCGGCCGGCTGGGACATGATGCACGACCCGGGGCCGGACAGCATCGCCACGGCGGAACGCGCCATCGAACTGGCCCGGCTGGTCGGCGCCGAGGAGACCGAGCTCCACGCCCGGGTGACCCTCGGCATCCTGCTCGCCGACGCCGGTGACGCCGACGCCGGCATCGCCGAACTGGAGGCCGCCCGCGAACGGGCCGCCGCCGCCCGGTACGGCAACCTCACCGTGAACACCGACGCCAACCTGGCCGCCCTGCTGGAGGCCGTGGGCCGCTCGGAGGAGGCGATCGCGGTGGCCCGCAGGGGAGTGGAGAGCGCCACCCGCCACGGGCTGCGCGACGGCGCCACCTTCGCCTCCGCCAACCAGGCCGAGTCGCTGCTCGCCCTCGGCCGCTGGGACGAGGCCGCCGAGGTCGCCGTGCGCGGCCGGGAGAACACCAACCACGCCCTGTACCTCGGCTGGGCGGCGACGCTGCTGGCCCATCTCGCCGTGCTGCGCGGAAAGTACGACCGCGCCGAGGCCGAGGTCGCCGCGGCCCGGGACCATCTGGGCCCCCGGGACCACCAGCCGCAGAACACCCTGCCGCTGCGCCATCTGACCATCGCCGTCGCCGCCGGACGCGGACGCTTCCTGGAGGCCCGGGCCGCGGTACGGGTCGCCCTCGAAGCCGGTTTCCCGCCCGCGTTCCACCGCTACGTCTGGCCCATGCTGCACACCGCGGCGGCCCTGGAGGCGGACGCCCTGGGGCTGCCCGGAGCGGAGACCGGACGACCCGAGATGCTCGCCCTCATCCGCAAGGCGGCGGGCCGGCTGCCCCGGCTGTCCCCGGTGTGGGCCGCCCACGCCCTGCTGGTCGAGGCCGAACTGCTGCGCGCCGACGGGAGCACGGACCCCGGGCCCTGGGCCGCCGCAGAGGAGGCCTACGCCGCCCTCGACCGCCCGTACCCGCTCGCCCTGGTACGGCTCCGGCACGCCGAGGCCCTGCTCGCCCTGCACGAACCCGGCGCCCGCGACCGCGCGGCCGGCCTGCTGCGCCAGGCGTGCGAGGTCGCCGACTCCCTCGGCGCCGTCCCGCTGCGCGACGCCGTCCGGCTGCTCGCCCGGCGGGGCCGGCTTCCGCTGGAGGAGCCGGCGGCGGCCGCCGCTCCCGAAGCGGCCGCAGAGCCCGAGCCCTTCGGCCTGACCGCGCGCGAGCGCGAGGTGCTGCGCCGGGTCGCCGCCGGTTACACCAACCGCCGTATCGCGGAGGAGCTGTTCATCTCGCCGAAGACCGCCAGCGTGCACGTCTCCAACATCCTCGCCAAGCTCGGCGTCTCGGGCCGCGGCGAGGCGGCCGCCCTCGCCCACCGGCTGCGCCTGTTCTCCGGGCAGCCGGGCTGAACCCCGCCCGCCGCGACCGGCGGGCGGACGACACGACCTAGCCGTCTGCCCGGGGCGGGCGTATCAGGACGGTGCCGGAGTCCAGGTCGACCGGGCCCCGGCCGGGATCCGCGTCGCCCTCCTCGTCCCGCACCAGCTCCAGGCGGTTGCGTTCGTCCTCGGCGTGCCTGCGGCCCGGAGCGAACAGCTCGTCCAGCGCGTTGAACATCGCACCCCCGTTTGTCGTCGGTCAGCTCACCCGCAGCCGCAGGATCCGGTCGTCGCCCTTGCGGGGCTCGCCGCGGCCGTCGGTGTTACTGGTGGTCAGCAGCAGTCCGCCGTCCGGATCGGCGACGACGGTGCGGAGCCGGCCGTACTCGCCGACGAGGAACGCCTGCGGGTCGGCCGCGGCCTTGGTACCGGCCAGCGGGATCCGCCACAGGCGGGCGCCGCGCAGCGAGGCCATCCAGATCGAGCCGTCCGCGTAGGCGATGCCGCTGGGCGAGGCGTCGTCGGTGCGCCACTGCGCGACCGGGTCCGCGTAGCCGTCGCGGTGGGCGAGGCCCTCCACGACCGGCCAGCCGTAGTTCTTCCCCGGCTCGATCAGATTGAGCTCGTCCCAGGTGTCCTGCCCGAACTCCGCGGCCCACAGCCTCCCCCGGCTGTCCCAGGTCAGTCCCTGCACATTGCGGTGCCCGTAGGAGTAGACGACGGAGTCCGCCTCGGGATTGCCGTGCACGGGCTCGCCGTCGGGCGTCATCCGCAGGATCTTGCCGCCCAGGGACTTCTTGTCCTGCGCCAGGCCCCGTTCGCCGCTCTCGCCCGTGCCGGCGTAGAGCATGCCGTCGGGGCCGAAGGCGATCCGCCCGCCGTTGTGGATGGCGCCGTGCGGGATGCCGCGCAGGATCGTGTCCGGCGCGCCCAGCTGCTCCCCGGCGGGCTTGGCCGGCTCGTAGAGCATGCGCGCGATGCGGTTGTCGGAGTCGGTGGTGAAGTAGGCGTACACCAGGTGGTCGGTGGCGAAGTCCCGCGAGACGGCGAGTCCCAGCAGGCCGCCCTCGCCGCCCGAGGAGACCCCGGGCACCGTGCCGACGCGCGTCGTGCGGCCGCTGCCCGCGGCCACCCGGACGATCCCTCCGGTGTCCCGCGAGGCCACCAGCAGATCGCCTTCGGCCAGTAGGGCCACACCCCACGGGGTGGTGAGCCCGGTCGCGACCGTGCCGGTCACCTCCGCGGTGCCCTTCGCCGGGGCCGGGGGCTCGTCACCGCCGCCGGAGGCCGGCGCCGACGTGGCGGCGGAGGAGGCGGCGGAGGCCGGGGGAGCCGGGGCGGAACCGCCGTCCGGGGAACAGCCGGTGGCGAGCAGCGCGGCACCGGCCAGCGCGGCGGTCACGACGGCGGCACGGCGTCCCACGCTTGCCTCCCGGGGGTTCTCCGGCTCGGACTCCAAGAACATCACATTCATCACTACACCGCCCGGCCGTTCGAAGTTCCCGCCGCGCACCGGGGATTTCGCGCAGCCGCGCCGGTCCCCCGGCTCCCCCGGATCCCAGCGGCCGCACCCCTCCCGCCGGTGTCCTCAGTCCCAGGAGCCCCGTGCCGGCGGCAGCCCCGCTATCTCCGCGAAGTCCTCGTCGGTCAACCGCAGTTCCGCGGCCCCGGCGTTCTCCACCGTCCACCGCTGCCGCTTCGCCCCGGGGATCGGCACGACCTGCGGCCCCTGGGCCAGCACCCACGCCAGCGCGACCTGCGCGGGCGTCGCCCCGTGCACCTCGGCGACCCGGCGCAGCCCCGCGACGATGGGCTGGTTGGCGGCCATCATCTCGGCCGTGAACCGGGGATGGCGGGCCCGTACGTCGTCCGGCTCGAAGCCCTGGCCCGGGGTGAGCGTGCCCGTCAGGAAGCCGTTGCCGAGCGGCATCGCGGCCATGAAACCGATCCCTCGCTGCGTGCACCAGGGCAGCAGCTCGGCCAGCGCCTCGGGCGACCACACCGACAGCTCGGCCTGCACGCAGCTCACCGGGAAGACCTGCTGGGCGCGGCGCAACTGCCGCAGCGTCTCGTCGTACATCCCCGCGCCCGCGCGCCGTGCCGCCCGGGCGCCCACCGCGCACCACCCCAGCGCGCGCACCTTGCCGGCAGCGACCAGTTCCGCCATCGCGCCCCACGTCTCCTCGACCGGGACCTCGGGGTCGGCGCGGTGCAGCTGGTAGAGGTCGATCACATCGGTCTGCAGCCGCCGCAGCGACGCGTCGCAGGCCCGCCTCACGTACGAGGGGCGGCCGTTGGCCACCAGGTGCTGCTCACCGACGAGCAGCCCGCACTTGGTGGAGACGAGGACCTCCCGCCGACGCTCCCTCAGCACCCGCCCCAGCAGCAGCTCGTTGGTGAACGGCCCGTACATGTCGGCGGTGTCCAGCAGCGTCGTGCCGTGGTCGACCGCCGCGTGCACGGCCCGCAGTGACGATTCGCCGTCCTGCCGGGACGCCGTGTAGGCCCAGCTCATCGGCATGCATCCCAGACCGACGGCGCCCACCTCCAGAGCCGCCGATCCGACCGTCCTGCGCTCCACCTGGCTGACCTCCGCTGACCTCTCGCGCCGCCCCACTGTGCCATAGCCTCCTGACCATGGCTGACATCACCCGGAACCACCGCCCCACGGTCTGGCTCCCGATCCCCGCGGAGGACGTCGAAGGGCTCCCCGCCGAACTCGACTACCTCTTCTGGGACGGCGACGAGGAGTTTCCGGCCGACCCCGCCGACGCCGCGTTCTACGTGGTGCCCTACATGAAGGGTCCGGAGGTCGCCGGCCGTCCGCTGCCCCGCATGTCCGGGGTCGGGGTCGTGCAGACCCTCAGCGCCGGCGTCGACCACGTCACGCCGTACCTGGGGCAGCTCCCTCCAGGGGTGCGGCTGTGCAACGCCCGCGGGGTGCACGAGGCCAGCACCGCCGAACTGGCCGTCGCCCTCACCCTGGCGGCCCTGCGCGGCATCCCCCGCTTCGTACGCGGCCAGGACGCCGAGGAATGGCATGCCGGTTTCTACCCGGCCCTCGCCGACAAGCAGGTGCTCATCGTCGGCTACGGATCGATCGGCGCCGCGATCGAGGACCGGCTCACCCCCTTCGAGTGCCACGTCACACGGGTCGCGCGGCTGGCCCGGCGCTCCCCGCACGGCCCGGTGCACGCGCTGGGGGACCTGCCCCGGCTGCTGCCGCAGCCGGACGTCGTCGTCCTGTCGACCCCGCTCACCCCGGACACCCGCCATCTGGCCGACGCCCGGTTCCTGGCCGGGATGAAGGACGGGGCCCTGCTGGTGAACGTGGCCCGCGGCCCCGTGGCGGACACCAAGGCCCTCCTCGCGGAGCTCGAGGCCGGCCGCCTCCAGGCGGCACTCGATGTCACCGATCCGGAGCCACTGCCTCCGGGGCACCCTCTGTGGCATGCGCCGGGCGTCCTGATCAGCCCGCACGTCGGCGGCAGCACCTCCGCCTTCCTGCCCAGGGCCAAGCGGCTGCTCCGAGAGCAACTGCGCCGCTTCGCGGCCGGCCAGGAACTCGCGAACGTCGTCCTGACCACCTGACCACCTGACCACCCAGCCGCCTGAACCGTGCCCTGGCACCGGGTGTCCCACGCGTGGGGCAGGACGCTACGCGTGGTCACGCTGTGTAGAGGAACTATGTCCCTGAGTGACTGAACTGGTGTATCGTCCCGCACTGGGGGAACACGACCGGCGTGGCTCGGCGAGCCGCGAACGGGCGTGGGACGACTCAGGACTTGATGGGGGGCGACGGGCGATGTACGGCCAATGGAGAAAGCATCCGACGCTGGACCACGGCACACCGTGCCGGGGACGCTCACGGTTCCACGGGACGACACCGTGAGCGCGCCCGGTGCGGTCCTCTCGCAGGCCTCCGCGCCGGGCAGCCGGACGGGCCTGCTGCCCCAGATGCTGCTGGCCGTGCTCTGCGGCGGCTACGCCGTCGGGGCGGCCTTCGGCTGGGGCTCCACCGGGCTGGCCCTGGTCATGGGCGACTTCGGGCTCTCCGCGGCCGCGCTGGCCGCGTCCGTCTCCTGCCTGGTCTACGTCCGCAGGGCCGCCACCGACCGCTACCGCCCCGCGTGGGCGCTGTTCGCGGTCTCCTCCGCCATGGTGGCGCTCGGCAACGGCATCTGGGGCTGGTACGAGGTCGTGCTCCGCGGCCAGGTGCCGCGTACCTCGGTCGCCGACTTCTGCTTCCTGCTCTTCGCCCCTCCCGCGATCATCGGGCTGCTGGTGCTCGCCAAACGGCCGGTCACCCGGGCCGGCTGGGTCTGCCTCGGACTGGACGCCTGGCTCATCGGCGGCTCCCTGCTGACCCTCTCCTGGACCCTGGCCCTGGCCCAGACAGCCCTGTGGGAGGGCCGCAGCACCGCGCGGATCGCCCTGTCCCTGGCGTACCCGCTGCTGGACATCATGCTGGTGAGCATGGTGCTGGCGCTGCACTTCCGGCGATCCTCGGCCAACCGGGCGGCGGTGAACACCGCCATCGCCTCGCTCGCCCTCACCGTGCTGTGCGACGCGCTGTTCACCTCGCCCCTGCTCCGCGAGCACTACAGCTCCGGCCAGATCCTGGACGCCGGATGGTTCGCCGGCAGCATGCTGCTCGCCTACGCACCCTGGGTCGGTGAGCGCGACACCGCCGAGCGGGTCACGGCCGAGCGGGGGACCGCCGAGCGGCAGCAGGAGCAGGGCCGCCGGGTGAGCGGCTCGCTGGCGGCACTGACCCCGTACCTGGCCGCCGCGGTCTGCGTGCTCGGCATCCTCTACAACGTCATCGACGGCCGCAAGAGCGACCGGGTGGTGCTGCTGACCGGCTGCACCGTCGTGCTCGCCCTGGTCGTGCGGCAGGGCATCATGCTGCTGGACAACATGGCCCTCACCCAGGAGCTGGCCCAGAAGGAGAACCACTTCCGGTCGCTCGTGCAGGGCTCCAGCGACGTCATCATGATCGCCTCGCCGACCGGCGTGTTGCGCTACGTCAGCCCCGCCGCCAAGGGCGTGTACGGCTGCGACCCGGAGGAGTGGGTCGGCACCGAGTTCGCCACCCACATCCACCCCGAGGACCTCGGCCGGGTGGTGCACGAGGTACGCCGCTTCCTGGCCGCCCACGCGGCCGAGGAACCCGCCACCCGCATCGAGTGCCGCATACGGCACGGGGACGGCAGCTGGCTCAACGTCGAGTCGAGCGTCAACCGTCACCAGGGCGGCCTGATCTTCAACAGCCGCGACGTCACCGAGCGGGTCCGGCTCCAGGCCCAGCTGCAGCACAACGCCGATCACGACCCCCTCACCGACCTGCCCAACCGGGCCCTGTTCACCGAACGGATCCGCCAGGCCATCGGCGGCCGCCGGGCCGGCGACGGGGACACCGGCACCACGGCCGTGCTCTTCATCGACCTGGACGGCTTCAAGGCGGTCAACGACACGGTCGGCCACCAGGCCGGCGACGAGCTCCTCGTCCAGGCGGCGCGGCGCCTGCAGGAATCGGTGCGCGCCGGCGACACCGCCGCGCGCCTGGGCGGTGACGAGTTCGCCGCCCTCATCTGCGGCACCAGCGCCGACCGTCATCTGCGCGAGTACCAGGTCCACGAGGTCGCCGACCGGCTCCGCGCCGCCCTCTCCGAGCCCTACCGGGTGGACGGCACCGAGGTGCGGGTGGCCGCCAGCATCGGCGTGGCCTTCGCCGACCCCGGGGTCAGCGCCGGCGAGCTGCTGCGCAACGCCGACCTGGCGATGTACCGGGCCAAGCAGGCCGGCAAGGGCCGGGTCGAGATGTACGCGCCCGCCATGCAGGCCGAGGTGGTGCGCCGCGCCGAGCTCGCGGGACGGCTGCGCACGGCCCTGCGGGACGGCGAGTTCGCCCTGCTCCACCAGCCCGTGGTCGACCTCGGCACCGGCGAGGTGACGGCGGTCGAGGCGCAGGCCCGCTGGCGCTCCGCCCAGGGCATCCTCTTCACCCCCGCCGAGTTCCTTCGCGTCGCCGAGGACACCGACCGCACCGCGCAGCTGGCCCGCTGGCTGCTGGAGGAGGCGGTCGGCCAGGCCGCGCTGCGGCGGGCCGCGGGCTGCCCGGTGCCCGTCGCCGTACGGCTGTCCACCCGGCGCCTGATGCACCGCGAGCTGCCCACCAAGGACGTCGAGGCGCTGCTCGAACGGCACGGGCTGCCGCCGGACTCCCTCGTCCTGCAGATCGCCGACCAGGACCCGCGGATCTCCCTGGACGAGCTGGAGCGGCGGCTGACGGCGCTGAGCCGGCTCGGGGTGCACATCGCCCTGGAGGGCTTCGGCAGCGGCTACGCGCCCATGGACGCCTTGCGGCGGCTCCCGGTCGACGTGCTCAAGCTGGACCGGGGGCTCACCGAGGGTGTCGTGGAGTCCACGCGGCTGCGGAAGATCACCGCGGGGCTGCTGCGCATCGCCGAGGACCTCGGGATCCGCTCGGTGGCCGAGGGCGTGGACCGCCCGGAGCAGGTGCTGGCCCTGCGCGAGATGAACTGCACCCACGGTCAGGGCATGGCGTTCTCGGGACCGCTGGACGAGCGGCGGCTGCGCACCTCGCTGACCCGCGGGAGCTACCCCGTGCCCGGCGGGCCGAGGCCGCTGAACGGCAGGGGGCTCTCCGCGCGCGGCACGCGGAAGGCGGACGAGCTACGCTCAAATAATGAGACGCCCGTCCCACCCGCTTGACACTCCCCGCTCGCGAGGAGGAAGGTCAGTCCCATGCGCACCCGAATTCTCGTACTTGGAAAGCGCGTCGGCTGACCCGGGGCCCCTGACCGCCTCGTGGAACGCACCGACGCGCTCCCCTCGCTTGCCTCCCGGCACGAGGGGTTTTTTGTTGCCTGGGATCCAGACATACCGCCCTCTCCACCCTCAAACTCCTGAGAGATGAGAACCAGATGACCGAGCAGGCCACCGGGGCCCACCACCCGCAGCCGCGGGCCCGCGGCGCCGCGCCGCAGCCCACTCCCGCCGAGCGCGTCACGGGCGCCCAGTCCCTCATCCGCTCTCTCGAGGCGGTCGGCGCCGACACCGTGTTCGGCATCCCGGGTGGTGCGATCCTCCCCGCGTACGACCCGCTCATGGACTCCTCGAAGGTGCGCCACGTCCTCGTCCGGCACGAGCAGGGAGCCGGCCACGCCGCCACCGGCTACGCGCAGGCCACCGGCAAGGTCGGCGTCTGCATGGCGACCTCCGGCCCGGGCGCCACCAACCTGGTCACGCCGATCGCCGACGCCCACATGGACTCGGTCCCCATCGTGGCGATCACCGGCCAGGTGGCCTCCAAGGCGATCGGCACCGACGCCTTCCAGGAGGCGGACATCTGCGGCATCACGATGCCGATCACCAAGCACAACTTCCTCGTCACCGACGCGGACGAGATCCCGCGCACCATCGCCGAGGCCTTCCACATCGCGTCCACCGGCCGCCCCGGCCCGGTCCTGGTCGACATCGCCAAGGACGCCCTCCAGTCGCAGACCACGTTCTCCTGGCCGCCCACCACCGACCTGCCCGGCTACCGCCCGGTCACCAAGCCGCACGCCAAGCAGATCCGCGAGGCCGCCCGGCTGATCAACGAGGCCAAGCGCCCCGTCCTGTACGTCGGCGGCGGCGTCCTCAAGGCCCGCGCCACCGGCGAGCTGCGCATCCTGGCCGAGCTGACCGGCGCCCCGGTCACCACCACCCTGATGGCGCTGGGCGCGTTCCCCGACAGCCACCCCCAGCATGTCGGCATGCCCGGCATGCACGGCTCGGTCTCCGCCGTGGCGTCCCTGCAGAAGGCCGACCTGATCGTGGCCCTCGGCGCCCGCTTCGACGACCGCGTCACCGGCAAGCTCGACTCCTTCGCCCCGTACGCCAAGATCGTGCACGCCGACATCGACCCGGCCGAGATCTCCAAGAACCGCGTCGCCGACGTCCCGATCGTCGGTGACGCCCGCGAGGTCATCGCCGACCTGATCGTCGCCGTCCAGGCCGATCACGACGCGGGCCGCCGCGGCGACTACGCCGACTGGTGGAAGCTGCTGGGCGGGCTGCGCGACACCTACCCGCTCGGCTACGACCTGCCCGCCGACGGCAGCCTGTCCCCGCAGCAGGTCATCCAGCGGATCGGCGAGCTGGCCCCCGAGGGCACCCTCTTCGCGGCCGGCGTCGGCCAGCACCAGATGTGGGCCTCGCAGTTCATCTCCTTCGAGCGGCCCAACACCTGGTTCAACTCCGGCGGCGCCGGGACGATGGGCTACGCCGTCCCCGCCGCCATGGGCGCCAAGGCCGGCCGCCCCGGCGCGACGGTGTGGGCGGTCGACGGCGACGGCTGCTTCCAGATGACCAACCAGGAGCTGGTCACCTGCGCGCTGAACAACATCCCGATCAAGGTCGCCATCATCAACAACGGCGCCCTGGGCATGGTCCGGCAGTGGCAGTCGCTCTTCTACAACGAGCGCTACTCCAACACCGTCCTGCACGCCGGTGAGACCAACGCGGGCCGCGGCTCCCACCAGGGCGTCAGCGAGACCCCGCCGGCCGGCACCCGCGTCCCGGACTTCGTCAAGCTGTCGGAGGCCATGGGCTGCGTCGGCCTGCGCTGCGAGTCCCCGGACGAGCTGGACGAGGTCATCGAGAAGGCCAACGCCATCAACGACCGCCCGGTCGTCGTGGACTTCATCGTCCACGAGGACGCCATGGTGTGGCCGATGGTCGCCGCCGGCACCTCCAACGACGAGATCATGGCCGCCCGCGACGTCCGCCCCGACTTCGGCGACGCCGCGGACGACTGAGGACCGAGAGAGAAGCAGAGGAACGACACGACATGTCCAAGCACACGCTCTCCGTCCTGGTGGAGAACAAGCCCGGTGTCCTGGCCAGGATCACCGCCCTGTTCTCCCGCCGTGGCTTCAACATCGACTCCCTCGCCGTGGGCACCACCGAGCACGCCGACATCTCCCGCATCACCATCGTGGTGAACGTGATCGAGGACCTCCCGCTGGAGCAGGTGACCAAGCAGCTGAACAAGCTGGTCAACGTCCTGAAGATCGTGGAGCTGGAGCCGTCCGCCGCCGTCCAGCGCGAGCTGGTCCTGGTGAAGGTGCGCGCCGACAACGAGTCCCGCTCCCAGATCGTGGAGATCGTCCAGCTGTTCCGCGCCAAGACCGTGGACGTCTCGCCCGAGGCGGTCACCATCGAGGCCACCGGCGGCGCGGACAAGCTCGAGGCCATGCTGAAGATGCTGGAGCCCTTCGGCATCAAGGAGCTCGTCCAGTCCGGCACGATCGCGATCGGCCGGGGTGCACGCTCGATCACCGACCGCTCTCTGCGCGCCCTCGACCGGACCGCATAGCGAGACCCCCAGACTTGATCCCGGCCCGCGGACGTAGTGTGTGGGCAACCCCCCAGATCCCCAAGGAGAGACCCGAAGTGGCCGAGCTGTTCTACGACGACGATGCCGACCTGTCCATCATCCAGGGCCGCAAGGTCGCGGTCATCGGCTACGGGAGCCAGGGCCACGCGCACGCGCTGTCGCTGCGCGACTCCGGGGTCGATGTGCGCGTCGGCCTGCACGAGGGCTCCAAGTCCAAGGCGAAGGCCGAGGAGCAGGGCCTGCGCGTGGTGACCCCCGCCGAGGCCGCCGCCGAGGCCGACGTCATCATGATCCTGGTCCCGGACCCGATCCAGGCGCGGGTCTACGAGGAGTCCGTGAAGGACAACCTGAAGGACGGCGACGCGCTGTTCTTCGGACACGGCCTGAACATCCGCTACGGCTTCATCAAGCCCCCGGCCGGCGTCGACGTGTGCATGGTCGCCCCCAAGGGCCCGGGCCACCTGGTGCGCCGTCAGTACGAGGAGGGCCGTGGCGTCCCGTGCATCGCGGCCGTCGAGCAGGACGCGACCGGGAACGGCTTCGCGCTCGCGCTGTCCTACGCCAAGGCCATCGGCGGCACCCGTGCGGGCGTCATCAAGACGACCTTCACCGAGGAGACCGAGACCGACCTGTTCGGTGAGCAGGCGGTGCTGTGCGGTGGCACGGCGGCGCTGGTCAAGGCCGGTTTCGAGACCCTGACCGAGGCCGGCTACCAGCCGGAGATCGCGTACTTCGAGTGCCTGCACGAGCTGAAGCTCATCGTGGACCTGATGTACGAGGGCGGCCTGGAGAAGATGCGCTGGTCGATCTCCGAGACCGCCGAGTGGGGCGACTACGTCACCGGTCCCCGCATCATCACCGACGCCACCAAGGCGGAGATGAAGAAGGTCCTCGCGGAGATCCAGGACGGCTCCTTCGCCAACAACTGGATCGCCGAGTACAACGCCGGCCTGCCCCGGTACAACGAGTACAAGAAGGCCGACGAGAACCACCTGCTGGAGACCACCGGCAAGAAGCTCCGCAAGCTCATGAGCTGGGTGGACGAGGAGGCGTAAGTCCTCCCCACCGCGGTCGACACGGTCCCGGGGGCGCCGCGCCTCCGGGACCGGCCGCTTTGGCCACCCCGTACACCCTCGTGCGGGTGATCCTTCCACGTTGGCGCAGGATGCCGGGCCCGCCGCCGATACACTCCATTAACAAGCGCGTCAGGCTCACAGCGTCGTGCGTCTTCCACGCGGCATGCCATCCCTCTCCACCGCCTTCGGCCGTCGGGACGCGGCCGTAGACCAGGGACTAGTGAGGACTCACGTGAGCAACCCCGTCGTACTCATCGCTGAAGAGCTCTCGCCCGCCACCGTCGAGGCCCTCGGTCCGGACTTCGAGATCCGGCACTGCAACGGTGCCGACCGGGCCGAACTCCTGAGCGCGATCACCGACGTCGATGCCATTCTCATCCGCAGCGCCACCAAGGTGGACGCCGAGGCCGTTGCCGCCGCCCCCAAACTGAAGGTCGTGGCCCGCGCGGGCGTCGGCCTGGACAACGTCGACGTCTCCGCCGCCACCAAGGCCGGCGTGATGGTCGTCAACGCCCCGACCTCCAACATCGTCACCGCCGCGGAGCTCGCCTGCGGCCTGCTGATCTCCGTCGCCCGCAACATCGCACCCGCGAACGCGGCCCTGAAGCAGGGCGAGTGGAAGCGCAACAAGTACACCGGTGTCGAGCTCGCCGAGAAGACCCTCGGCGTGGTCGGCCTCGGCCGCATCGGCGCCCTGGTGGCCCAGCGCATGTCCGCCTTCGGGATGAAGATCGTCGCGTACGACCCCTACATCCAGCCCGCGCGCGCCGCCCAGATGGGTGTGAAGATCCTCAGCCTCGACGAGCTGCTGCAGGTCTCGGACTTCATCACGGTGCACCTGCCGAAGACCCCGGAGACGGTCGGCCTCATCGGCGACGAGGCGCTGCGCAAGGTCAAGCCGCACGTCCGCATCGTCAACGCCGCCCGCGGCGGGATCGTGGACGAGGAGGCGCTGTTCGCGGCCCTCAAGGAGGGCCGGGTCGGCGGCGCCGGCCTGGACGTGTACGCCAAGGAGCCGTGCACGGACTCCCCGCTCTTCCAGTTCGACAACGTCGTGGCCACCCCGCACCTGGGCGCCTCCACCGACGAGGCCCAGGAGAAGGCCGGCATCGCGGTCGCCCGCTCGGTGCGCCTCGCGCTCGCCGGTGAGCTGGTGCCGGACGCGGTCAACGTCCAGGGCGGGGTCATCGCCGAGGACGTCCGCCCGGGCCTGCCGCTCGCCGAGAAGCTCGGCCGTATCTTCACCGCCCTCGCGGGCGAGGTCGCGGTCCGCCTCGACGTCGAGGTGCGCGGCGAGATCACCCAGCACGACGTGAAGGTGCTGGAGCTCTCCGCGCTCAAGGGCGTCTTCGAGGACGTCGTCGACGAGACCGTCAGCTACGTCAACGCCCCGCTCTTCGCGCAGGAACGCGGAGTCGAGGTCCGCCTCACCACCAGCAGCGAGTCGCCCGACCACCGCAACCTGGTCACCGTGCGG
This sequence comes from Streptomyces sp. NPDC058864, assembly GCF_042742985.1. NCBI lineage: Bacteria > Bacillati > Actinomycetota > Actinomycetes > Kitasatosporales > Streptomycetaceae > Streptomyces > Streptomyces sp. NPDC058864. The sequence goes on from NZ_JBHYMQ010000010.1 coordinate 155,804, forward strand.
GGCACCCTCTCGGACGGCACCGAGGTGTCCGTCTCCGGCACCCTGGCGGGTCCCAAGCACATCCAGAAGATCGTCGCCGTCGGCGACGACGACGTGGACCTGGTCTTCGCCGACCACATGGGCTTCCTGCGCTACACCGACCGCCCCGGCGTCGTCGGCACCATCGGCCGCATCCTGGGCGAAGCCGGCGTCAACATCGCGGGCATGCAGGTCGCCCGCGACCAGGCCGGCGGCGAGGCGCTGGTCGCCCTGACCGTCGACACCGCCATCCCGGCGCCGGTGCTGGCCGAGATCGCCGAGGAGATCGGCGCGACCTCGGCCCGCGCGGTCAATCTCGAGGGCTGACCGCCGGTTCGCTCCGCTGGGGGCGGCCGACCCGGGCGATCCGGGCCGGCCGCCCCTTCGCCGTCAGCGCCGCGACCGTGGGGGAGCCGGGCCGGAAGCGCAGCGCCACAGCCGCCAGGAAGACCAGGCCCAGCACGGGGTAGGGGGAGGCGAGGGGCTGCAGCCACCACGCCAGGTGCAGATCGAGGTCCCCGGCCTTCGGCACGATCCACAGCGTGCGCGCCAGGAAGACCACCGCGGTCACCCGCAGCGCCCAGCGCGGCGCCTCGGCGGCGAGCAGGATCAGCATCGGCACGCACCACACCCAGTGGTGGGACCAGCTGATCGGCGTGATGAGCAGGGCCGTCACCGCGCAGCAGACCACGCCCCAGGCCTCCCGGCCCAGCCGGCCCATCCGCACCGAGACCGCGAGCCCCCCGCAGGCCACGAGCAGCGCGGCGACCGCCCACACCGCACCGGGGTGAGCGGTGTGCAGCACCCGGGCGACGAAGCCCTGCAGCGACTGGTTGTCGACGATCCAGACCTTGCCGATGCGGCTGGTGTCGAACACGCAGCGGGTCCAGTAGTCGACCGTGGCGCCCGGCAGCGCGAGCGCGCCCAGCAGTGTGGTGCCGGCGAAGCCCGCGGCGGCGACCGCGGCTTCCTTGCGGCGGCCGGTCAGCAGCAGGTAGACGGCGAAGATCGCGGGGGTGAGCTTGATACCGGCCGCCACCCCGATCGCGATGCCCTTGCCGCGTGCGCCGTCCGGCCTGCTCAGGTCCCACAGCACCAGCACGGCGAGCAGCAGGTTGATCTGGCCGTAGAGCATCGTCTGGAACACCGGCTCCAGCCACAGCCCGAGCGCCATGGCCAGGAGCACCACCACCCAGCGCGAGCCGCGGGCTCGCGGCCAGCCCGTCGCCCGGCAGGACAGGTGCGCGAGCAGCCCGAGCAGCAGCAGGTTGCCGCCCATGAAGGCCAGCTTCAGCAGCGGCACCGGCAGCCAGGTCGTGGGCACGAACAGCATCGCGGCGAAGGGCGGGTAGGTCGCCGGGAGCTTCCACTCGGTGACGGTGAAGCCGTACAGGTCGGTGCCGTCGACGACGGCCGCGCCCTCGGCGCGGTAGACCTGCATGTCGGCCATGGGCACGGCCATCGACAGGCACAGCGCGGTGAAGGCGGCCAGCGACACGACCAGCAGCAGTCCGGCGAGGAGCAGTCTGCGGTCGGTGCGGGGTCTGCCGGGGACGGCCGGCGGTGTCCTCCACAGCGTTGGGCGTTCGCGTCCGTGGGCGTCCGTGGAATGAGTCACCGGTTCCCGATCCCCTTGTTTCGCCATCCGCGGTGTCCGCGCCGGACGCGCGGTTCGTCCGCGTCCCACGCGTGTCGATCAAGCCCCCCAAGGCCTCGCGCCACGTTACTTGTGCCCCCTCGGGTCGGCAACAGTCCCTTCAGTCCCCGAGCCCGGCCGTCTTGAGGGCCATGTGGAGCAGCAGCCGGTCCTCCCCGTCGTCCAGGTCGAGGCCGGTCAGCCGCTCGACGCGGGACAGCCGGTAGTAGAGGGTCTGCCGATGTATCCGGAGCTCCGCGGCGGCGCGCCCGGCCTGCCCCGCACGGTCGAGGTACACCTCGGCGGTACGTGCGAGGTCGGCGTGCGAGGGCTCGAGCAGCGGGCGCACCGCCGGGTCCACCCCGCCGGCGGGCAGTGCGGCCAGCATCCGGTAGGGGCCGATGGCGTCCCACTCCGCCGTGCGCCCGAGCCTCGGCTGGGCGCGGGCGGCGCGGGCGGCGGAGACGGCCTCGTGCCATGCCTCGGGCAGTTCGGCGAGCCCCTGGCGCGGGGTGCTGATCCCGGCCCGTGCGCCCGGCTCCGCCGCCTTGCCGTTGCCCTCCATCAGCCGTGCGGCGGCGGTGAGCGCGGGCCCCGACATCGTCGCCGAGCGCAGCCGGACCAGGGCGGCGAGCGCCGCGACCGGGGGCTCCCGGTGCGTCTCGCCGGTGCTCTCCTGCGGCGGTACCAGGCACAGCGCGGCGGCGCCCGGCACGCCGCGCGGTCCCGGGGCCTCGCCGTCCTCGCCGCCCGGCCAGGGCAGGACGCACACCACCGCGTGGGCCTCGTCCGCGTCCGGGCCGAGCGCGGCCCGCAGTGCCTCCCGGGCGGCCGTGCGGCCGGGCCCGGGCACGGAGCCGAGCAGGTCGCCCAGGGCCCGGCCGGCGTCGGCGCCCGCACGGGACTCCGCGGCCAGCAGCGCGCCGATGCGGGCCGCGACCGCCATGGCGGCGGTCAGCTGGGCGTCGGTGTGCCCGCTGGTGTCCAGCAGCCAGACGTAACCGTGGACGACGCCCCCGTGCCGCACCGGCAGGCACAGCCGGGGCCGGAAGACCCCGGCGTCGGGGGCGGCGGGGATGCGGACCGGGGCCGTGGCGCGGGCGATGCCGAAGCGCTCGAACCACGAGCGGACCTCGGCGGTGGAGCGGCGGGTGAGGATCGACCGGGTGCGCACCGGGTCCATGGCGCTGTCGTCGTCGCTGTCGTGCGCGCCGAAGGCGATCAGCCGGAAGTCGCGGTCCTCCAGGGTCGCCGGGGCGCCGAGCAGCGCCGAGACCTCGTCGACCAGCTCCTGGTAGTCACCGCGCACGCCGCCATTCTCCCTCATACATCTGTATGAGGGATGCCGATCGGATGCGTGACAGCTGTCGATGGCGGGCGGGGTAGGTGAATCCTAGATTTCACGGCGACGCTGCCTGTCCCCTGGGCAGCCCTTCATCCAGGAGGAGACCGTGCTCGGTCCCGTGCTGCTCGCCGCCTCGCGCAGCGACCGTATGCGCCGCGTCGTCGCGGGCGCACCGATCACCCGCCCCGTGGTGAACCGCTTCATCGCGGGTGACGAACTCGCGCCCGCCATGGACACCGTGCGGTCGCTGACCGCCTCCGGCCTGGAGGTCACGCTCGACCATCTGGGTGAGGACGTCACGGACAAGGCGACCGCGCTCGCGACCCGCGACGCCTACCTGCGGCTGCTGGAGGCCCTGAAGGCCGAGGGCCTGGGCACCCGCGCCGAGGTCTCCGTCAAGCTGTCGGCCTTCGGGCAGGCGCTGCCGGCCGGCGGCCACGACATCGCGCTGGAGAACGTCCGGCCCGTCGCCGACCTGGCGAGCGAGATCGGCACCACCGTCACGCTCGACATGGAGGACCACACCACGGTCGACTCCACCCTCGCGATCCTCGCCGACCTGCGCCTGCGCCACCCCGGCACCGGTGCCGTCCTGCAGTCGTACCTCTTCCGCACCGAGGAGGACGCCCGCAACCTCGCCGTCGCCGGCTCCCGCGTGCGCCTGGTCAAGGGCGCCTACAAGGAGCCCGCCACCGTGGCCCACCAGGACAAGGCCGAGGTCGACCGCGCCTACGTGCGCTGCCTGAAGATCCTGATGGCGGGCGAGGGCTACCCGATGATCGGCTCCCACGACCCGCGGCTGATCTCCATCGCCCAGGAGCTCGCCCACCGCCACGGCCGCAAGCAGGGCTCGTACGAGTTCCAGATGCTGTACGGCATCCGCACCGCGGAGCAGCGGCGCCTGGCCGACGAGGGCGAGCGCATGCGCATCTACGTCCCGTACGGCGCAGACTGGTACGGGTACTTCATGCGGCGTCTCGCGGAGCGGCCGGCGAACCTGGCCTTCTTCCTGCGGTCCTTCCTCCCCACCCGCTGAGCCCACGACCCCACAAGGACACAAGGAGATGTCTTCCATGGACGCTGTGACCCAGGTCCCCGCCCCGGTGAACGAGCCGGTGCACTCCTACGCCCCGGGGAGCCCGGAGCGGGCCCGGCTGGAGGCGAAGCTGAAGGAGCTGGCCGGGAACCCGGTCGAGCTGCCGATGACCATCGGCGGCGTGCGGCGGATGGGCGGCGGCGAGCGCTTCGACGTCGTGCAGCCGCACAACCACGGCGCCCGCCTGGGCACCTACGCCAACGCCACGCAGGACGACGCCCGCGACGCCATCGAGGCCGCGCTGGCCGCCGCCCCGGCCTGGCGCGCCATGTCCTTCGACGACCGCGCCGCCATCATCCTGCGCGCCGCCGACCTGCTGGCCGGCCCCTGGCGCGAGACGATCGCCGCCTCGACGATGCTCGGCCAGTCCAAGACCGCGCAGCAGGCCGAGATCGACAGCCCCTGCGAGCTGGTCGACTTCTGGCGCTTCAACGTGCACTTCGCCCGCCAGATCCTGGCCGAGCAGCCGATCGCCAACTCCCCGGGCGTCTGGAACCGCCTGGACCACCGCCCGCTCGAGGGCTTCGTCTACGCGATCACGCCCTTCAACTTCACCGCGATCGCCGGCAACCTGCCGACCGCCCCGGCCCTGATGGGCAACGTCGTGGTGTGGAAGCCGTCCCCGACCCAGACGCACGCCGCCGTGCTGCTGATGGAGCTGCTGGAGGAGGCCGGGCTGCCCAAGGGCGTCATCAACCTGGTCACCGGCGACGGCATCGCCGTCTCCGAGGTCGCCCTGGAGCACCCGGACCTGGCCGGCATCCACTTCACCGGCTCCACCCGGACCTTCCAGCACCTGTGGAAGACGGTCGGCAACAACATCGACAAGTACCGCTCCTACCCGCGGATCGTCGGCGAGACCGGCGGCAAGGACTTCGTCGTCGCCCACCCGTCGGCCGACCCGGCGGTGCTGAAGACCGCGCTGACCCGCGGCGCCTTCGAGTACCAGGGCCAGAAGTGCTCCGCGACCTCCCGCGCCTACATCCCGCGCTCCCTGTGGGAGAACGGCTTCAAGGAGGAGTTCGCGGCCGAGGTCGACGGCCTCACCATGGGTGACGTCACCGACCTGTCGAACTTCATCGGCGCCGTGATCGACGAGCGCGCCTTCGCCAAGAACAAGGCCGCCATCGACCGCGCCAAGTCCGACCCGACCGTCGAGGTCGTCGCCGGCGGCACCTACGACGACAGCGTCGGCTACTTCGTCCGGCCGACCGTGCTGGTCTCCTCCGACCCGGAGAACGAGATCTTCCGCGAGGAGTACTTCGGCCCGGTCCTCGGCGTCCACGTCTACGACGACGCCGACGAGGGCGCCTTCGAGGCGATGCTCGCCCAGATGGAATCGGTCGCCGCGTACGCGCTGACCGGCTCGGTGGTCTCCCGTGACCGCGCCGCCGTCGCCCACGTCATGGAGAAGCTGCGCTTCGCCGCGGGCAACTTCTACATCAACGACAAGTCCACCGGCGCCGTGGTCGGCCAGCAGCCCTTCGGCGGCGGCCGCGCCTCCGGCACCAACGACAAGGCGGGTGCCGCGCAGAACCTCATGCGCTGGACGTCGACCCGGTCGATCAAGGAGGCCCTGGTGCCCCCGACCGACTACCGCTACCCGCACATGGGCTGATCTCCGCGTCACCCGGACGAGCCCGCAAGGGGCAGGGCCCGGTACCCCCGATTCCGTGGGGTGCCGGGCCTTCGCCGTCTCAGATAGTAGGAAGTCCGAGTAATTGTGGAGACAGATCGGCGGAGCTGTCCTAGCTTTGTAGGAGCCGAACGTCTCGCTCCACCAGCGACCGGCGGACGTGAGCCGCGCACCTCTGGCAGGTCACCCCCTGCAGCGCCGCTTCCCCGCCCCGTTCTATGGCGACACAACCCTCCTCTTCATCTCCGGGAGCTGTTCACCATGGACGAGACCGCCCGCAAGAACGCCGCCGAAGCCCTCCAGCGCGCCCTGGACCGCCGTGACAACGGCGGCTCGACGGGCCACGAGCCGCGATGAGCGGCCCCCTCGCGCCCCGCCGGATCAGCCGTCTGCGGCGCCTGGCCTACCTGGCCGTGCGCGCGATGGTGAAGTGATCGATCCGACTGCCGTTCTCGGCGAGCGCCGAGACGACGAGCCGCGCCGTCCCGCCGGACGGCGCGGGCTGCGACTGCACGGCCAGGAACGAGTGGCCCGTGTAGCGGACGCGTGACCATTCCACGGTCTCCGTGGCCTTGTGGGCACCCTTCACCCACCGGTAGGTGTCCACGCTGTCCAGGTCCTTGACGTGCCCTTCGTGACTGTCCGGCACGGGGAAGGCGTACAGGTCCTTCCCCGCGCCGCCCGCCGTGACGTAGACGACGCCGTCCCGCTCGGGGTACGTGGTCGCCCCGACGGGGACGGCCCTGCCGACGGCGTCGCGGCGCACCGCGTCGGTGCGCTCGTAGACGTGGTTGTGCCCGTTCACCACCAGGTCGACCCGGTGCTTCTCGAAGAGCGGTACCCACGCCTCGCGCACCCCGCCCTCGGAGGCGTGCGCGCTGGTGGTCGAGTAGGCGCAGTGGTGGAAGAAGACGACCACGAAGTCGACGCCGCGCCGCTCCCGCAGCTCGCCCAGGCGCCGGTCCAGCCAGGCGGTCTGCCGGCCGCCGCTGATCCCGCGGTTGGCCGGGATCTCGTACGACACGTCGTTGGCGTCCAGCGCCACGACGGCCACGTTGCCGTAGGCGAAGGAGTAGGCGCCGGGAATGCGTGCCGGGTCGGGGCCGTTGCCCGGCAGCGCCCAGCGGGCCTCCTGGCCGCCGTAGCCGTTGGGGGAGTACCAGGCCTCCATGTCGTGGTTGCCGAACGCGACCATCCACGGGACGCGTGAGGCGACGCTCTCGGTCTGGGCGAGGAACTGGTCCCACACACGTGCGTCGTAGGTGTCGCCCTCCTTGCCGTGGCCCGTGTCGTCCGCGTAGCAGATGTCGCCCGCGTGCAGGTGGAACGCGGGGTCCTGAGCCAGGATCAGACTGTCGTTGGCCAGGGCGTGGTAGCCGACGCCCTGGTCGCCGAAGGCCGTGAAGACGAACGGCCGGCGCTGTGCGGGGTCCGGGGCGGTGGTGAAGGAGCCGACCGTGGCGTAGGCGGGCGGCGAGGCGGGGTCGAAGCCCCGGTGTCCCACGCCGTAGTAGTACGTGGTGCCGGGGCGCAGCCCGTCGAGCGCCGCGTGCAGGTAGTACTGCTCCACCGCGGGCAGTTCCTCGCCGAGTGCGACCGTGTGCAGCGGCCGCACCTCGGCCTCGATCCGCTGCCCGAGGTCCCAGGGCCGCAGCCCCAGGCGCACGAACGGCTCCCGTACCGGCAGCGGCACCTGCCAGGAGACGCGCATCTGCGTCCCGGGGTCGGCGCCGAAGGCCAGGTGCCGGCCGAACGGGGCCACCAGCGCACCGTCCACATGGGCGGCGGCCGGCGGGGCGAGCACCACGGGGAAGCGCACCGGCGCGGGGGCCGCCCCGCCGGCGTACGCGGACGCGCCCAGCAGGCCGGCTCCGGCGAGCGTCCCCGCGGCCGCGACGCCGCCCCGGATCACCCGTCTGCGGGAGTGCCGCTCCCGGAGCCAGGCGTGCTGCTCCGCCATGCTCAGACGGCCGGCGAGGTGCTCGTCGATGCCCATCCGTGGAGTGTCCATGGACAGGGAATTCCCATCCGCCGCCAACTCAGCACGGTCAGAAGGGTGAACAGCACCCGGCGGACACGCGCCGCGTCCGCCATGCGGACATCAAGTGTCATTCCATGGACTGCGGAGTAGGGTTCTCGCCATGTCTCGCAGCATCAGTCTCGCAGTGATCCCCGGTGACGGAATCGGCCAGGAAGTGGTGGCCGAGGGCCTGAAGGTCCTGTCCGCCGTCCTTCCGCAGGACGTGAAGCTGGAGACCAAGGAGTACAGCCTCGGCGCCAAGCGCTGGCACGAGACCGGCGAGACCCTGCCGGACGCGGAGCTGGAGCAGCTCAAGGCGCACGACGCGATCCTGCTGGGCGCGGTCGGCGACCCGTCGGTGCCCTCCGGCGTCCTGGAGCGCGGGCTGCTGCTGAAGCTCCGCTTCGCCTTCGACCACCACGTCAACCTGCGGCCCTCCCGGCTCTTCCCGGGTGTGAAGGGTCCGCTGGCGGGCGAGCCGAGCATCGACTTCGTCGTCGTCCGCGAGGGCACCGAGGGCCCGTACGTCGGCAACGGCGGTTCCCTGCGCACCGGTACGCCGCAGGAGGTGGCCACCGAGGTCAGCCTCAATACGGCGTTCGGCATCGAGCGTGTGGTGCGCGACGCCTACGCCCGTGCCCAGGCACGACCGCGCAAGAAGCTGACGCTCGTCCACAAGAACAACGTCCTCGTGCACGCCGGCCACCTGTGGAAGAACATCTTCGACCGGGTCGGCGAGGAGTACCCCGAGGTCGCCACCGACTACCTGCACGTGGACGCGGCGACGATCTTCTTCGTCACCCAGCCCGAGCGCTTCGACGTGATCGTCACCGACAACCTCTTCGGTGACATCCTCACCGACCTGGCCGCCGCCGTGACCGGTGGTATCGGCCTCGCCGCCAGCGGCAACATCAACCCGGGCGGCGAGTTCCCGTCGATGTTCGAGCCGGTGCACGGCTCCGCCCCGGACATCGCCGGCCAGGGCAAGGCCGACCCGACCGCCACCGTGCTCTCGGTCGGCATGCTGCTGCAGCACCTCGGCTACACCGCCGAGGCCGAGCGGATCGAGGCCGCCGTCGCCGCGGACCTCGCCGAGCGTTCCGGGACGCGCAGCACCTCCGCGATCGGCGACGCGCTCGCCGCGCGAGTAGCCGGCTGACCGCCGGGTTGGCTCCGCCAGTCGGCCCGGCCGGTCAGCGACCGCACCACGACTGCACTTGACCTCTCGGGCCGCGCATGTATGTCCACGGCTCCGCCGCTGCGATAATCGGCGGTGGGGCCGCTGTGCGAGGGGAAACTCGGACGTCCTAGCACCTGGGGACGGCGGGTGCGGTCCGCCCTGACCCTGACGCGAAGGACACCACACATGACGACGCCCACGATCGAGCTCAAGCCGTCCTCGCATCCGCTGCCCGACGCGCAGCGCGAGGCGATCCTCGCCAGCCCCGGCTTCGGCCGCCACTTCACCGACCACATGGTGACGATCCGGTGGACCGAGGGCCGCGGCTGGCACGACGCGGAGCTCGTGCCGTACGCGCCGCTCTCCATCGACCCCGCGAACATGACGCTGCACTACGCGCAGACGATCTTCGAGGGGCTGAAGGCCTACCGTCAGCCCGACGGGTCCGTCGCCACCTTCCGTCCCGTGGCGAACGCCGAGCGCTTCCAGGCCTCCGCCCGCCGCCTGGCCATGCCCGAGCTGCCCGTCGAGACCTTCATCGCGGCCGTCGACGCGCTCGTCAGCCAGGACAAGGAGTGGGTGCCCAGCCAGGGCGAGCAGTCCCTCTACCTGCGTCCGTTCATGTTCGCCACCGAGGTCGGCCTCGGCGTCAAGCCGGCCAACGAGTACCTGTTCATGGTCATCGCCTCCCCGGCCGGCGCCTACTTCCCCGGTGGCGTCAAGCCGGTCTCCGTGTGGCTCTCCGAGGAGTACGTCCGTGCCGCGCCCGGTGGCACCGGCGCCGCGAAGGCCGGCGGCAACTACGCCGCGTCCCTGGTCGCGCAGGCCCAGGCCATCGAGCACGGCTGCGACCAGGTCGTGTGGCTCGACGCGATCGAGCGCCGCTGGATCGAGGAGATGGGGGGCATGAACCTGTACTTCGTGTACGGGGACAAGATCGTCACTCCCGAGCTCACCGGCTCCCTCCTCCCGGGCATCACCCGTGCCTCGCTGCTGCGCATCGCCGCCGACCTCGGCTACGAGGTCGGCGAGGGCCGCATCTCCGTGGACGACTGGAAGAACGGCAACGCGGACGGGTCCCTGACCGAGGTCTTCGCCTGCGGCACCGCGGCGGTCATCACCCCGGTCGGTTCCGTGAAGTCCACCCGCGCGGACTGGACCGTCGGTGACGGCCGGCCGGGGGAGGTCACCATGAAGCTGCGCAAGGCGCTGCTCGACATCCAGACCGGCCAGTCCCCCGACACCCACGGCTGGATGCACCCCCTGGGCGGCTGACCGACCGCCGAATCCTTGCGGCGCCGTGCGGGGCAGGGCCCGTGCGGCGCCGCACCCCTGTCCATCCGGGGCCGGGCGGGGCGAGGGTGTGGCCGGGCGGGGGTGGGGCCCGCCTCACACGGTGACCGCGACCCGTTCCGGGGCCCGCGCCGGCGGCACGGGGTGCGGCCGGCCCGCGTTGAGCACGAGGTACACCGCGGCCGTGACGGCCCCCGACATCAGGAAGCTGAGGTCGATCCCGCCGGTCATGGGCAGCAGGGGCCCGCTGTACGCCGGGGTGTCGACGGCCAGCAGCCCGATGCCGGACCCGGCCGCCCAGGCGACCGCCGCCCGCACGTTCCAGCCGCCGCGGTACCAGTACAGACCGCCGCGGCTGCGCCGGTTGTAGACCTGGAGGGCGTCCGCGTCGTAGCGTCCCCGGCTCCGGGCGAACCCGATGAGGGTGACGACCGCCCACGGGGTGCCCACCGCGGTGAGCAGCAGGACGAACGAGGTCATCGCGTCCTGGGCGGCCCAGGCGAAGTGCCCGAGGTAGACCAGCAGCGTGGAGACCGCCGCGACCACGTAGGTCGCCTGCGTGCGCGTCGCACGCGGCAGGATCGCGTCCAGGTCCAGCCCCATGCTGTAGAGCATCAGGCCCGCGTTGCCCACCGAGCCCGCCGAGGCGTTGACCAGCAGCAGCACCAGGTACCAGGCGGGAGTCGCCGCGACGAGGGGCCCCGCGTAGTCCTCGCCGGCCCCGACCGCGAGCGCGGTGAAGGTGCCGAAGAGCTGCGGGACCAGCAGGCCGGCGACGAGCCCGACGCAGGTGGCACCGAAGACCCGCGGCTGGGAGAAGCGGCGCGGCGATATGTAGCGCGTGTAGTCGCCCAGCAGCGTGATGAACGCGATCGGCCCGCTCAGGCCCGCCGAGACCGTGGCGAGCAGCCAGGTCGGCCAGAAGCCGCCGAGCAGGTACTCCGTCCCCGCCGGCGGGGCCGTGGTGAAGTCCGCCGCGTACGCGACGACCCCGATGACCAGCAGGACCGTCAGCCCCACGGACAGGGCGCGGCTGAGCCGCAGCAGCATCCGGTAGCCGAAGACCGCGGACGTGGCGGTGCAGGCCGCGAGCAGGGCGTAGACGACGGCGTAGCTCCAGCCGCCGGCCGGGAGCCCGACGAGCCGGTCGAGGCAGCCGACGACGGCGTCGCCGCCGACCCACAGGGTCAGCGCGGTGTAGCCCAGCGACAGCAGCAGCCCGATGACCGAGCCGAGCAGCCTGCCGCGCACCCCGAAGTGGGCCCCGCTGCTCGTCGACAGGTTGGTGGCGGTGCGCAGCGAGACCAGCGCGAGCGGGGCGACCAGCACGGTGCCGACCACGGTGCCCACGAGCAGCGAGGTGAAGGAGGCCCACCAGCCGAGCCCGAAGGAGACGGGCAGCCAGCCGAAGACGATCACGCCCAGCGCGAGGTTGGAGCCCAGCAGGATGCTGACCAGATCGCGGGGACGACTGGTCCGTTCCTCGTCCGGGACCGTGTCCACTCCGCGTTGTTCGATCTGCATGGCGGGCTCCCTTGCCGTGCCGGGAAAGTTTGAACGCCACTCAATTTCCTCTGAGCCATGCCCCGCAGTCAATACTTCCCACAGGTGTCTTTCGGGTTTAGAGTGGTGCTCTAATCGGTGATCGATGTGGGAGGTCGATGTGGGAGGTGCGGAGGCGTGAGGCTCACCCCGACCGAGCGCGACCGGCTGCTGCTGTTCGGTGCCGCGGAGCTGGCCCGGGCCCGCCGGGCGCGTGGCCTCAGGCTCAACGTGCCCGAGGCCACCGCCCTGATCGCCGACGCGGTCTGCGAGGCCGCGCGGGACGGCGCGCGCCTCGCGGAGGCCGTGGAGGCGGGCCGGGCCGTGCTCGGTCCCGATGACGTGCTGCCCGGCGTGGCGGACGTCGTCACCGAGGTACACGTGGAGGCCGTCTTCGACGACGGCTCGCGGCTGGCCGTGGTCCCCGACCCGATCGGCGGGGGCTCGCTGGGCGCGGAGGCGCCCGGCGCCGTGCTGCCCGGCCCGGCCCACCCCGAGCGGTACCCGGACGTGGTGGTGGCCGTGCGCAACACCGCCTCCGTACCGGTCAGCGTGACCTCGCACTTCCACTTCTTCGAGGCCAACCCCCGGCTGGACTTCGACCGTTCGGCGGCCTACGGCATGCGGCTGAACGTGCCCGCCGGCTCCTCCGTCCGGTTCGGGCCGGGGGAGGAGCGGGAGGTCGGGCTGGTCCCGATCGGCGGCGACCGCGTGGCGATCGGCTTCGCCGGGCTGGTCGACGGTCCGCTCGACGCGCCGGGCGCGAAGGCGGAGGCACTGCGGCGGGCCGCCGCCTGCGGATACCTGGGAGCGCAGCGATGAGCATCGACCCGTACGAGTACGCCGCTGTGCACGGACCGCGTGCCGGGGACCGGGTCCGGCTGGGCGACTCGGGCCTGGTGGTCCGCGTCGAGTCGGACTCCCAGCGGCCCGGGGACGAGTTCCTCGCCGGGTTCGGCAAGACCGCCCGCGACGGGCTGGCGCTCAAGGCCGCCGCCGTCCGCGAGACCTGCGACGTGGTGATCAGCAACGTAGTGGTCATCGACGCGGCCGTCGGCATCCGCAAGGTGTCCATCGGCATCCGCGAGGGCCGCATCCACGCCATCGGCCGGGCCGGCAACCCGGACACCCTCGACGGGGTCGACGTCGTGGTCGGCACGGGCACCTCCATCGTCTCCGGCGAGGGCCTGATCGCCACCGCCGGAGCCGTGGACACCCATGTCCACCTGCTGTCGCCGCGCATCATGGAGGCCTCGCTCGCCTCCGGAGTGACCACGATCATCGGCCAGGAGTTCGGGCCCGTCTGGGGCGTCGGCGTCAACTCGCCCTGGGCGCTGCGGCACGCGTTCAACTCCTTCGACGCATGGCCCGTCAACATCGGCTTCCTCGGCCGCGGTTCGTCCTCCGACCCGGCGCCGCTGGTCGAGGCGCTCGCCGAGGGCGGGGCGTCCGGCTTCAAGGTCCACGAGGACATGGGCGCCCACACCCGCGCCCTGGACACCGCGCTGCGGGTCGCCGAGGAGTACGACGTCCAGGTCGCCCTGCACAGCGACGGACTGAACGAATGCCTGTCGGTGGAGGACACCCTGCGCGTGCTGGAGGGCCGGACGATCCACGCCTTCCACATCGAGGGCTGCGGCGGCGGGCACGTCCCCAATGTCCTGAAGATGGCGGGCGTGCCCAACGTCATCGGCTCCTCCACCAACCCCACCCTGCCCTTCGGCCGGGACGCGGTGGGCGAGCACTACGGCATGATCGTCTCCGTCCACGACCTCAAGCCCGACCTGCCGGGCGACGCCGCCATGGCCCGCGACCGCATCCGCGCCGGCACGATGGGCGCCGAGGACGTGCTGCACGACCTGGGCGCGATCGGCATCACCTCCTCCGACGCCCAGGGCATGGGCCGCGCCGGCGAGACCGTGCGCCGCACCTTCGCCATGGCGGGAAAGATGAAGGCCGAGCGCGGCCCTCTTCAGGGGGACGGCCCGGACGACGACAACGCCCGCGTGCTGCGCTACGTCGCCAAGCTCACCATCAACCCCGCGATCGCCCACGGCCTCGCCCACGAGATCGGTTCGATCGAGGTCGGCAAGCTCGCCGACATCGTGCTGTGGCGGCCGCAGTACTTCGGTGCCAAGCCGCAGATGGTGCTCAAGTCCGGCTTCCCCGCGTACGGGGTCACCGGCGACCCCAACGCCGCCACCGACACCTGCGAACCGCTCGTCCTCGGCCCGCTGTTCGGGGCCCACGGCGCCACCGCGGCCGACCTGTCCGTGGCGTTCGTGGCCCGGCCCGCCCTGGAGCTGGAGCACGACCGGATGCCCACCCGGCGCCGTCGCGTCGCCGTGCGCGGCACCCGCGGCATCGGGCCGGCCGACCTCGTCCTCAACTCCCGCACCGGGCAGGTGGACGTGGAGGGCACGACGGGCCTGGTGACCCTCGACGGCGACCCGCTGCGCTCCGAGCCCGCGGAGCAGGTGTCGCTCAGCCGCCTCTACTTCTTGTGACAAGGACCAGCGCCATGCCCACCACCCCCGCCGCCGACGGCTACACGATGCCGCCCGAGTGGGCCCCGCACACCCGTACCTGGATGGCGTGGCCGTCGCCCAGCGTCACCTTCGACGGCGCGGAGGACCTCGCCGAGTCCCGCGCCGCCTGGGCCGCGGTGGCCCGGGCGGTCGCCCGCTTCGAGCCGGTGACCGTCGTGGCCCGGCCCGAGGACGCGGCGGGCGCCCGGGAACTGCTCGGCCCGGGTGGCGCGGACGTCACGGTCGCCGAGGCGCCGCTGGACGACGCCTGGATGCGCGACATGGGCCCCACCTTCCTGACCGGCGCCGGACGCCTCGCCGCCGCCGACTGGACGTTCAACGGCTGGGGCGCCCAGGAGTGGGCGGCCTGGGGGCGCGACGCCGAGATCGGCGCCTTCGTCGCCGGGCAGGCGGGCGCCGCCCGCTACTTCACGTCCTTCGTGAACGAGGGCGGCGGCATCCACGTCGACGGCGAGGGCACCGTGCTGCTCACCGAGACCGTGCAGCTCGACCCGGGCCGCAACCCGGGCTGGACGAGGGAGCGGGCGGAGGCCGAGGTCCACGCCTTCCTCGGCACCCGCAAGGCGATCTGGCTGCCCCGCGGCCTCACCGCCGACTACGGCCGCTTCGGCACCCGCGGTCACGTCGACATCGTCGCGGCCTTCGTCCGTCCCGGTGTGGTCGTCGTCCACAGCCAGCATGACCCGGCCCACCCCGACCACGCCGTCTCCCGGGAGGTCGCGTCCCTGCTGCGCGCGGCCACCGACGCCCGGGGACGGCCGCTGGAGGTCGTGGAGCTGCCCGCGCCGCAGGTGCAGGAGGCGGACGGCGAGCCGGTCGACTACTCGTACGTCAACCACTACCTGTGCAACGGCGCCGTGATCCTGTGCGCCTTCGACGACCCCTCCGACGAGGTCAACAA
Organism: Streptomyces sp. NPDC058864; assembly: GCF_042742985.1. Taxonomy (NCBI): domain Bacteria; kingdom Bacillati; phylum Actinomycetota; class Actinomycetes; order Kitasatosporales; family Streptomycetaceae; genus Streptomyces; species Streptomyces sp. NPDC058864. Next base: position 171,020 of record NZ_JBHYMQ010000010.1, read on the forward strand.
GGCGGTCTTCGAGCGCCTCTTCCCGGACCGGGAGGTCGTGCCGGTGGACGCTCGTACGATCTTCGCCCACGGTGGTGGTATTCATTGCATCACCCAGCAGCAGCCCCAGGTGTGACCGCCCCACCGCCCCCGGAGGAACAGTGACCGGACCCGCCCGCCCCCGGCGGCGGCTCAAGCAGCCCCGCGAGGACGTGATGGCCGCCGCCATGGCGACCATCGCCGAGCGCGGGCTGGCCGAGCTGACCATCGCGGGGCTCGGCCGGCAGGTCGGCATGAGCAGCGGCCACATCCTCTACTACTTCGGCAGCAAGGACGAGCTGCTGCTGCAGACCCTCGAATGGAGCGAGGAGCAGCTCGCCGCCGAGCGCCGGCGGGTGCTGGGCGGGCCCTCCGCGCCCCGGGAACGGCTCGACGCCGTCATCGACCTCTACCTCCCCGACGGGCGGCGCGACCCGCGCTGGACGCTCTGGTCCGAGATCTGGAACAGGACGACCGCCGCCGAGGACGTGCTGCGCCGCCAGCTCGACCTCGAACTGGTCTGGCACCGCGATCTGGTGGCCCTGCTCGCCGAGGGCATCTCGCGCGGCGACTTCCGGCCGCTGGACCCCGAGCGCTTCACCGTGCGGCTGCGGGCACTGCTGGACGGCTTCGGGGTGCCCCTGGTCATCGGGCTGCCGGGGATGGACCGCGGGCAGGCCCTCGAGCACGTCAAGGAGTTCCTGGACGACGCCCTCACCCCCGCCCCCGCGGGCTGACGGCCGCCCGCGGGACGAGCCGTTCCGGCAGGTCCGCCGGCAGGTCGCGGACCCGATGCCCGCATCCTGAGACCGTGTCCCACGTCCGCGGGTCCTGTGGCAGACTGCCGATGTGTCCTCGTTCGCCATGATTATCGGCAGCAGGCGCGCCGGTCCTCAGTGATCGCCGAACCGCAGACCATCGCGGAAGCGACCACCGTGTCCCAGACCCGCGCGCAGACCTCTCGCACCCGCGAGAGGTTTTTTCGTTTCCCGGCCCACCCGCGCCGGAGGCGGCGCAGCGCGAGGGATGATGGGGGCAAGTGGAGCCCGGTCTTCCGGAACCACTCACCCGACAGGAGTTGGAACGAACCATGACGGCCGTACTGGACGACAGCTTCCACGTCTTCGACACCACGCTGCGCGACGGCGCGCAGCGCGAGGGCATCAACCTCACCGTCGCCGACAAGCTGACGATCGCCCGGCACCTGGACGACTTCGGGGTGGGCTTCATCGAGGGCGGCTGGCCCGGCGCCAACCCGCGTGACACCGAGTTCTTCGCCCGTGCCGCCGCCGAGCTGGACCTGCGGCACGCCCAGCTGGTGGCCTTCGGCGCCACACGCCGGGCCGGCGGCAGTGCGGCCGAGGACCCGCAGGTCAGGGCGCTGCTGGAGTCCGGCGCCCCGGTCGTCACCCTGGTCGCCAAGTCCCACGACCGCCATGTCGAGCTGGCCCTGCGCACCACGCTCGAGGAGAACCTGGAGATGGTCCGGGACACCGTCTCCCACCTGCGTTCCCAGGGCCGCCGGGTCTTCGTCGACTGCGAGCACTTCTTCGACGGCTACAAGGCCAACCCGGCCTACGCCAAGGAGGTCGTGCGCGTCGCCCACGAGGCCGGCGCGGACGTCGTCGTCCTCTGCGACACCAACGGCGGGATGCTGCCCGCCCAGATCACCGCCGTCGTCCGCACCGTGCTCGCCGACACCGGTGCCCGTCTGGGGATCCACGCCCAGGACGACACCGGCTGCGCCGTCGCCAACACCCTCGCCGCCGTCGACGCGGGCGCCACCCACGTCCAGTGCACCGCCAACGGCTACGGCGAACGGGTCGGCAACGCCAACCTCTTCCCGGTCGTGGCGGCCCTGGAACTCAAGTACGGCCGCAAGGTCCTGCCGGCCGGCTCCCTGGCCGAGATGACCCGCATCTCCCACGCCATCGCCGAGGTCGTCAACCTCACGCCCTCCACCCATCAGCCGTACGTGGGGATCTCGGCCTTCGCGCACAAGGCGGGGCTGCACGCCTCGGCGATCAAGGTCGACCCGGACCTCTACCAGCACATCGACCCGGAGCTCGTCGGCAACACCATGCGCATGCTGGTCTCCGACATGGCCGGCCGTGCCTCGGTGGAGCTCAAGGGCAAGGAGCTCGGCATCGACCTCGGCGACGACCGCGAGCTGATCGGCCGCGTCGTCGAGCGGGTCAAGGAGCGCGAACTCGCGGGCTACACCTACGAGGCCGCCGACGCCTCCTTCGAACTCCTGCTGCGCGAGCAGGTCGAGGGCCGGCCGCTGCACTACTTCCGGGTCGAGTCCTGGCGCGCCATCGTCGAGGACCGCCCCGACGGCACCCACGCCAACGAGGCGACGGTCAAGGTGTGGGCCGACGGCCAGCGCATCGTCGCCACCGCCGAGGGCAACGGCCCGGTCAACGCGCTGGACCGCGCGCTGCGCGTCGCGCTGGAGCGGACCTACCCGCAGCTGGCGAAGCTGGAGCTGGTGGACTACAAGGTCCGCATCCTGGAGGGCAAGCACGGCACGGAGTCCATCACCCGGGTCCTGGTCGCCACCTCGGACGGCAGCTGCGAGTGGTCCACCGTCGGCGTCGGCGAGAACGTCATCGCCGCCTCCTGGCAGGCCCTGGAGGACGCCTACGCGTACGGGCTGCTGCGCGCCGGCGTGGAGCCGCGCCGGAACGACTGAAGGGCGCGGACCGAAGCGGCGGACGCGGCGCATTCACCCGCGTCCGCCGCGCCGAAAGGGCGTCCGGGCACGCAACGCGGCCGCCGCACCGGAATAATTGCCGTAGGCACCGGAATTTCCGCTCCGGTAATTCCGGGCGATTGATCCGTCCAAGACGGACAAGCGTCATGAGTGGACACCCGGCCTCCGTGTCGTTACGGTCGAATTGTCGGCGTCATCGACATGGGATGACTTGATCCGCAGGTCAGATGGCGTCCGCAGCCGGAATCGACCGGCTGTCGTGGTGCCCGGCGCATTGCATTGCAGATTTCGCCCTCCGGCCCGCTGCCGCATGTCCTCCATGTGCCCCGGCCGGGTCGAGGCACCATCCGCGCGTACCGGATTCCAGGGAAGAAGAAACTCATGCGCGCCAAGCGAAGCATCGCATTGCTGGCAAGCCCTCTCGTCGCGGCCGCGGCGCTGGCGTTCTCGTCGGCGGTACCGGCAACGGCATACGCGGACACGGCGCACCACGCGACGGCGTCAGCGCAGCAGGCTCCCGCCAAGGACGACCCGAAGTACCAGCAGGGTTACAACGCCGGACTCCTCGACGGACGCTTCGACGGAAAGTCCTGCTCGTACTACGACTCCTACAGCCCGGAGACCACGAACGCGAAGTACAAGTCGGGCTACTCCAGCGGCTACAACGTCGGCTACAACGCCAAGTGCAGCAGCTAGCGCCCCGCGCGGCCCAACTGCCGCGCATACGCGCGTAGAACGCCGGGCACACTCCTCCTGCTCCACCTGCTCCAGTCGCACGTCCGCCCCACCGGAAGCACGGTCCCCAGCAGGAGGAATCGCCCATGAAGTTCCGCTCCGTCCTGAGCGCGCTCGTCCTCGCGCTCGGAGTGCTGTTCGCGCCCGGCGTCGGTCTCACCGCGTCCCACGACGCCTACGCCGTCACCAAACTGACGCACGCCCAGGCCACGACGATGTTCCGCAACGCCGGGATCACCTGGTCCTCGTCAGGCGGCTGCTCCAACCGCAACAACGCCACCTGCACGTCCTTCGACCAGCTCAACCAGCCGACCGCTCAGGGCGCGGTGACCCTGAGGCAAGCCACCGGCTGCGCCCTGAACATCACCGGCGGCACCGAGACCGGTCACGCGAGCGGCACCTACTCGCACTGGAACGGCTACAAGCTCGACTACGGCAAGAACAGCTGCGTCACCAACTACATCCACAGCGCCTTCACCTACATCGGCCTGCGCGGTGACGGCGCCCCCCAGTACCGCTCCGGCTCGGGCAACATCTACGCCGACGAGGGCAACCACTGGGACGTCCTGTACTACAACTGCGGCGGCTGCTGACCCCGTTCGGTGAGCCGCCCGCGGCCCGGTCCCGGCCGGGCCGCGGGCGGTCCGTCGAAGCCGTCGGCACAGGAGGGCGGTTCGCACCGGTGCCACGGCACGCGGCGCGGTGTGCGCGGGCGGTGCGGGAGGGGCCTCACGCCCAGGCCAGGACCTCCACCGGGTCGCCCACCGCGATCGTGCCCGGCCGGAGCACCGCCGCCTTCATCGCGAAGCTCACCTTGTTGCCGTACTCAGGCTCCCGCCGGTAGCCGGCGAGGGTGCGCACCGGCTCCGGGCCGGCGGTACGGCCGGTCGCCTGGTCGACCAGCGGCACGGAGCAGCGCATCGCGCGGACGGAGTAGCCGAGCCGGGCGGAGCCGACGTCCATGAGCCGCACCCGGTCCTCGGTGTGCGGCTCGCTCCAGCCGGCGACCACGATGTTGGGGCGGAAGCGGTTGACGGGCACGGGTGTGCCGCCGCGCTCGGCGATGCGCCGGTTGAGGTCGTCGAGCGAGGCCAGCGAGGCCACCGAAAGGGCGTGCGCGTCGGCGAAGTTGACCTTGCCGGGGTGCTCGCCCCAGCCGTCCCGGTCGAAGCCCGGACGCACGCGCACCAGGCGCGAGGGCGCACCCAGGGCCTCGGAGAACCAGTGCGCGGCCTCCTCGCCCTGGTCCACCGCCGGCCCCAGCGGCCGGTCGAACAGGATGACCTCGCGCGGCGGCCCCTCGTACGCCACCTCCACCGCCAGTTCCCCGGCCCCGGGCGCCGACAGCGCCAGGTGCTTGCCGTCGTCGGTGACCTCCGCGCGCACCACCGCCATCCGCGGCAGCGTCCGCTGGCTGCGGAAGGAGCCGTCGGCCGCGTCGACCACCATGAACGTACGGTCGTGGACCAGACCGGTCGCGGTGACGGCGGCGCCGGCCAGCGGCACGCCGGCGCAGCCCTTGACGGGGTAGCAGGTCAGCGAGTGCACGGTCGCTGCGGTCATGGGTCTCGTCCTTCCGGGGCGGTTGAACCCATTCGATCACGCCGCCGCGCCCGGCGTAGGTTCATCCCGTGACCGATGACACAGCGATACGGATCAGGGCCGCCCGGGGCGCGGACGCGGACGCGATCACCGCTGTCTTCCTCGCCTCCCGGGCCGCCGCCATGCCGTGGCTGCCCCGGCTGCACACCGACGCCGCGACCCGGTGGTGGGTCGAGAACGTCGTACTGGAGCAGTGCCGGGTGTGGCTCGCGGAGGAGACCGGCACCGGTGCCGCGGTCGGCTTCGCGGCGCTCGACGGCGACTGGCTGGAGCACCTCTACCTGCGCCCCGACGCGCGCGGACGCGGCATCGGCGCGCGGCTGCTCGACGAGGTCGTGCGCCACCACCCGGACGGCCCACTGTCGTTGCACGTCTTCCGGCGCAACACCGCGGCACGCACGTTCTACGAACGGCACGGCTTCCGGGCCGTCCCCGGCAGCGGGAGCACCGCCAACGAGGAGGGCGAGCCGGACCTGACCTACCGTCTGCCGTCCGTGGTCGACCGGTGACCAACGGCACACGTACCGACCGGTAACGCCGGGGCCCCGCGGATCATAGGGTGAGCGCCGTACGCTCCCCACCCTCGAACCCAGGGAGACCGCATGCGTTCCGCGAAGGACTTCTTCCGACCGCTGGCCGTGGGGGCCCCGGCCCCCGTACGGGAAGTGCCGTTCCGGCCGTCGCGGATGATCCACTTCTTCGATCCGGGCAACGAGAGGATGGCGGCGAAGGTCCCCTCCATCGCCCCCAAGGTGGACGTCCTGCTGGGCAACCTGGAGGACGCCGTCCCGGCCGACCGCAAGGAGGCCGCCCGTGCGGGGCTGGTCGCCGCGGCCAAGGCCAACGACTTCGGCGACACGCAGCTGTGGACCCGGATCAACAGCCTCGACTCGCCCTGGGCGCTGGACGACCTGCTGACCCTGGTCACCGAGATCGGCCACAAGCTCGACGTCGTGATGGTGCCCAAGGTCGAGGGCGCCGAGGACATCCACTACGTCGACCGGCTCCTCGCCCAGCTGGAGGCCAAGGCCGGCATCGAACGCCCGATCCTCGTCCACGCGATCCTGGAGACCGCGACGGGCGTGGCGAACGTCGAGGAGATCGCCGGGGCCAGCCCCCGGATGCAGGGCATCTCCCTCGGCCCGGCCGACCTCGCGGCGAGCCGCCGCATGAAGACCACCCGCGTCGGCGGGGGACACCCGGGGTACCTCGTGCGGGAGGACCCCAAGGATCCCGAGATGGAGCTACCGCGGCTGACCTTCCAGCAGGACCTGTGGCACTACACGATCGCGCGCATGGTGGACGCCTGCGCCGCGCACGGGATCCTGCCGTACTACGGTCCCTTCGGCGACATCAAGGACACCACTGCCTGCGAGGACCAGTTCCGCAACGCCTTCCTGCTCGGTTGCGTCGGCGCCTGGAGCCTGCACCCGGTGCAGATCGACATCGCCAAGCGGGTCTTCTCCCCGGCGCCGGCCGACGTGGCCTGGGCGCGCAGGGTCATCGACGCCATGGGCGACGGCACCGGTGCGGTGATGATCGACGGCAAGATGCAGGACGACGCCACGGTCAAGCAGTGCCACGTCGTCGTCGAGCTCGCGGAGGCGCTGGCCGCCCGCGACCCGGAGCTGGCGCAGGCCTACGAGGCCGCGTACAAGGAGCAGGAGCAGAACCGATGACCGACGCGATCCTGCGGCCGCGCCGCTCCGTCCTCTACATGCCCGGCGCGAACGAGCGCGCCCTGGAGAAGGCGAAGACCCTCCCCACCGACGCGCTCATCCTCGACCTGGAGGACTCCGTCGCGCCCGATGCCAAGCCCGACGCCCGCAAGCGGGTCGCCGCGGCCGCCGCCTCCGGCGAGTACGGGTACCGGGAGGTCACCATCCGGGTGAACTCGCCCGGCACCCCCTGGCACGAGGACGACCTGCGGGCAGCCGCCGAGGCGGGCCCGGACGCCGTGGTCGTCCCCAAGGTCGACTCGGCCGCGACCGTGCACGCCATCGAGCGCGCCCTGGAGGCAGCCGGCGCCCCCGACAGGACCGCCATCTGGGCGATGGTGGAGACCCCGCGCGCGATGCTGGACGCCCGTGCCATCGCGGCGGCCTCCGAGCGGCTGCGCGTGCTGGTCATGGGCACCAACGACCTGGCCAAGGAACTGCACGCCGAGCACGTGCCCGGCCGCGCCCCGCTGCTCACCGGACTGTCCCTCGCTCTTTTGGGTGCCCGCGAGGCAGGCAAGGCGATTCTGGACGGTGTCTACAACGACGTCAGGGACATGACCGGCTTCGAGACGGAGTGCGTCCAGGGCCGGCAGTTCGGCTTCGACGGCAAGACCCTGATCCATCCCGGGCAGGTGGAGATCTGCAACAGGGTGTTCGCCCCCTCGCAGGAGGAAGCGGACAGGGCGCGGCGCATCATCGAGGCATTCGAGGAGGCCATGGCCGCCGGGCGCGGCGTGGTCACGGTCGACGGCCGCATGATCGAGAACCTCCATGTGGATGACGCCCGGCGTGTCCTTGCGCTGGCCGGGGCGGTGTCCGGGAGGTAGCGATCCGGCCGTGTCCGGGTGGACGACCGCTACAAAGAAAAGGCCCCGCACGCGACGTGCGGGGCCCTTCTTGTGTTGGTTCTGTCCAGATGCTCCATGAAGCGGGTCCGGACACTGTACGAAGTCGACGCCGATTTTGGCGGCCCCCCGCTCGTATGGTCGATGGCATGAGCGTTTTGGACGAGGTGCCGACCCAGCCCGCCGAGGCCGAAGGGGCCGAAGAGGCCGCGCAGCCGGCGAATGACGCCCGCGGGCGCGTCGCGGAACTGCACGCCATCCGCGAGCAGGTCCGGCTCGGCCCCAGCGAGAAGGCCACCCAGGCCCAGAAGGCCAAGGGCAAGCTGACCGCGCGCGAGCGCATCGAGCTGCTGCTCGACGAGGGCTCCTTCAACGAGGTCGAGCCGCTGCGCCGGCACCGCGCCAGCGGCTTCGGCCTGGAGGCGAAGAAGCCCTACACCGACGGTGTCATCACCGGCTGGGGCACCGTCCACGGCCGGACGGTCTTCGTGTACGCGCATGACTTCCGGATCTTCGGCGGCGCGCTGGGCGAGGCCCACGCCAGCAAGATCCACAAGATCATGGACATGGCCATCTCGGCCGGCGCCCCGCTGGTCTCGCTCAACGACGGTGCCGGCGCCCGCATCCAGGAGGGCGTCTCGGCGCTCGCCGGCTACGGCGGCATCTTCCAGCGCAACACCCGCGCCTCCGGTGTGATCCCGCAGATCTCCGTGATGCTCGGCCCGTGCGCCGGCGGCGCCGCGTACTCCCCGGCCCTGACCGACTTCGTGTTCATGGTCCGCGAGACCTCCCAGATGTTCATCACCGGGCCGGACGTCGTCCAGGCCGTCACCGGCGAGAAGATCTCCCAGAACGGGCTCGGCGGCGCCGACGTCCACTCCGAGGTCTCCGGTGTCTCGCACTTCGCGTACGACGACGAGCAGACCTGCCTGGAGGAGGTCCGCTACCTGCTGTCGATGCTGCCGCAGAACAATCGCGAGAACCCCCCGTCGGTCCCCACCGCGGACCCGGCCGAGCGGCGGGGCGACGTCCTGCTGGACATCGTCCCGGCCGACGGCAACCGCTCGTACGACATGCACCAGGTCATCGAGGAGCTCGTCGACGAGGGAGAGTACCTCGAGATCCACGAGCGCTGGGCGACCAACATCATCGTGGCCCTGGCCCGGCTCGACGGCCAGGTCGTCGGCATCATCGCCAACCAGCCCGCCTCCCTCGCCGGCGTCCTCGACATCGAGGCCAGCGAGAAGGCCGCGCGCTTCGTGCAGATGTGCGACGCCTTCAACATCCCGCTCATCACCCTTCTGGACGTCCCCGGCTTCCTGCCCGGCGTCGACCAGGAGCACGGTGGCATCATCCGGCACGGCGCCAAGCTGCTGTACGCGTACTGCAACGCCACCGTGCCGCGGATCTCGCTGATCCTTCGGAAGGCGTACGGAGGTGCCTACATCGTCATGGACAGCCAGTCGATCGGCGCCGACCTGACCTACGCCTGGCCGACCAACGAGATCGCCGTCATGGGCGCCGAGGGCGCCGCGAACGTGATCTTCCGCCGCCAGATCGCCGAGGCAGACGACCCCGAGGCCATGCGCGCCCGCATGGTGAAGGAGTACAAGTCCGAGCTGATGCACCCCTACTACGCCGCCGAGCGCGGCCTGGTGGACGACGTCATCGACCCCGCCGAGACGCGCGAGGTCCTCATCCGCTCGCTCGCGATGCTGCGCACCAAGCACGCCGACCTGCCGTCCCGCAAGCACGGCAACCCGCCCCAGTAAGGGAGAGACGAACCCCGTGAGCACCCCTGCCGACAGCACCTCCGCCGCGCTCGTGCGCGTGGAGCGCGGCCACGCCAGCGACGAGGAACTGGCCGCCCTCACCGCTGTCCTGCTGGCCCGCGCCGCGGCCCAGGGCCAGGACGCGACCGACTACGTCAAGCCCCGCTCCACGGCCGGCTGGCGCCGCCTCGAGCGGCAGTCCGGCTTCAGCGCGCCCCACAGCTGGCGCAGCTGACCCTCCGGGCCCGAACGGCGGCGCGGCACCCTTCCCGTCTCTTATACACATC
>NZ_JBHYMQ010000011.1:0-174216 GCF_042742985.1 Streptomyces sp. NPDC058864
GTGATGCCCTGCGGCACGATCGAGTACAGCGGGGTCGCGGTGCGCTGGTAGACGTCACGGATGAACGCCTTGCGGTCGATCAGGTAGGCCACCGCGCGCCGCACGGCCTTGTTGCCGACCACCGGGTCGTCGAGGTTGAACACCAGGTGCTGGACCTCGGCACCGGTACCCTCCACGACCTGGATCCCGGTGTCGCCGGCTATCGAACTGCGCTGCAGCGACGCGATGTCCGCGGAATTCAGACCACGGTAGGCCAGGTCCACCGACCCGTCCTCGACCGCCTTCTTCAGCGTCGGCTCGTCGCCGAAGAACTTCATCGTCATGCCGGAGTTACGGATCTCCGCCGAGCCCTGGTACTTCTCGTTGACCGAGAACACCGCTTCCCGGCCGGCGTCGTAGGAGTCCAGCTTGTACGGGCCCGAGCCCATCGCCCCGTTGTCCGTGCGGAGCTTGTCCGCCGGGTACTGGGTATGGTCCACGATCGACCCCGCACCCGAGGCGATCTTCATCGGGAACGTGGCGTCGGAGTACTTCAGGTGGAACACCACCCGCTCCGGCGAAGGGGTCTCGATCGTCTTGATCGAGTCCAGCAGCACCGCCGGACCGTTCTCGTCATTGATCTTGATGGTGCGCTCGAACGAGAACTTCACGTCCTCCGACGTCAGCGCCTCACCATTGCTGAACTTCAGGCCCTCACGCAGCGTGCAGTCGAAGGTCTTGCTGCCCTCGTCGGTGAACTTGCAGCTCCGCGCGGCCTCGGGCTCGGGCTTGGTCGCGCCCTTGGGGAAGCTGATCAGCGACTGGAAGACGTTGTTGAACACGATCCAGGAGCCGACGTCGTAACCGGAGGCCGGATCCACCGCGGTCACCTTGTCCGTGATGCCCATCGAGAGGGACTTCCCGGTCGCCCCGCCGTCCGACCCACCCGTGCCGCAACCGGCGACCACTACAGCGGTCACCGTCGCGGAAAGCGGGAGCGCCAGCCGTTGGACTCGATTCCTCACAAGACTTCCTCACTACTTTGCGGTAACCTATACACGGTCACCCGCATACAGTTACGAATTTCCGATTCACGTCAGACGGTCCCTTATCCTGCCAGGCGCCGCTTCGGTGCCCGGACCCGGGGTGACCAGCCGGAACGGCAGCATGCGTCGGCATGTTCGGATCGTGCCGGGCCGCGGCACGGCGGCCCTCACGCCCAAAGCCATGAACCTAGCCGTCGTTCCGTGAACGCCGAATTGCTCCGCAGTGGATTCGCGCCTACCGCCGGCGGAACAGCCGGGGCGCCAGCCTGCCTCGCACCCCATCCAAGCCGATCCGGTGTGAACGGCGCGTGAGCGAAAGAACGGCGGCCCGCACCCCGGAGGGTACGGACCGCCTGGCTCACCGATCTTCTTCGTGCTCCGCTCTCAGCCCCGGAGGGCGGCTCCGGCCGTCATCGGCGGAGCGCCTTGAGCGCCTGGCGGACCAGGGTCGCGCGGTCGGCCGCCGAGGTGACGTGCTCGAGGCCGAAGCCCAGCAGCACGGTGTCGTCCGTGACGACCGCGCCCTGCGTCAGCGGGCCGGTGCGCGTCCAGTCCCGCTGGGCGGGCGGACTGCCCGCGGGCGGACCGGAGACGGTCCAGGGGCCGAGGGAGGTCTCGAAGCCCTCGGTCTCGGTGACCGCGCCGCCGATGACCAGGGAGGTCTCGTCGGCCTGGAGGCCCTGCCCGCCGGAGCCGGGGTCGGTGACGTAGCTGAGCGAGACCTCGACCTTCTTGCCCGCGTAGGCGCTCAGGTCGAAGTTCACCGGCTGCCAGCCCTGGGAGGAGCCCGTGAAGCTGTTCCAGGCGCCCGAGGTGCCGGTCGCCGTGCAGCCGCCCGCGCCCGGGGTCAGGTAGTGCGTGAGCCACGGGTGCTCGCCGATGTAGAACCCGGCCTCGCACTCGGTCGGCACGGTGGTGCTGGTGGCACCGCCCGCCTCGGGGAGCGTGGTCCAGTCGTCGGAACCGACGGTGTGGATCTCCAGGATGGCGTTGTCGTAGCCGGGCTCGGTGCTCCACAGGAGGCGCGAGCGGAGGGTGGGGGTGTCGGCCGCGGTGACCCCGGTCAGGTCGATCGTCCGGGTGAGCCGGTTGTAGGCGTCGTCGGTGTGGACGGCGGCCGCCATGTAGGAGCCCGCGTAGGGCGCGTCGGAGGCGACGGACCCGGTGTACCGGCCGGCTCCCTTGCTCGCGAACTGCGGGTACGTGGCGGGCGCGAGCCAGTCGGAGGTCACCCGGTACGTGCCCGCCGTGTCCAGCGGGTTGCCGGTGGCGGCACCGAGCGGACCGTTGAACCCGGCCAGCGCGCCGGTGCCGGCGAATCCGGTCGCCCCGGCGGTCGCCGTGCGCGAGTACGCGCCGAGGTAGTACTGGCTGAAGTCGTTCGACGGGGTGCCGTCGGCCAGGGCCACGTTGCCGCCCGCCCGCTCGCCCGCCTCGATCAGCTTGCCGCCCTCGTTGAGGTAGGCGCGCAGTTCGAGCTGGGTGGGGTTGCCCGGCAGTGCCGCGCCCGTGTAGTGCACGACGGTGCGGAAGTGCCCGAGGACGCCGAGCGCGTCGGGCGCGCCCTGCGTGGCGACGTCCCAGACGGCCGCGCGGTGGCCGTTGGCCTTCAGCGCGTCGACGTACGCCTTGGTCTGGGTGGCGGCCGCGCCTTCCTCGGCGACGACGAGGGTGTCCGCGGAAGGGCGGTCGGCGACGGTGTAGGTGAAGTGGTCGCTGGAGACCTTCTTGCCGCTCTTGGTCCGGCCGGTGAACCACACCTCGACCTTGTCCCCGACGTCTCCGTCGCGGACCGTGGCGCGGTACTCGTCGAAGTAGAGGTTGTCCTCGCCGCCGAAGGTCTCGCCGCCCCGCCAGGAGCGCAGCGACCCGTCCTTGGTGCGGCCGCCGTTGACGCGGTAGTTGAGTTCCTTGTCGCGCAGCGACTTGCGGGCGACGACCGAGACCTGCTGGTCGTCCCCGCGCGCGTAGGAGGTGGTGAAGGACCCCGGGGTGAAGTCGGCGGCGTCCAGGCCCACGGAGGAGGCGGGGACGTCGGGGTGCGCGGCCGACTCGGCGACGGAGAGCGCGAAGGGGATGTTCTTCGCGAACTCGTCCTGGATCAGCTTCTCGTCGTCGGGGAAGTTGAATCCGGACTGGCAGTCGGAGGCCACCCACTGGTCGTTCGGGTCGATGTCGGAAGCCGTCTGGCACGTCGACATCTCGGGGGTGAACATCGCCAGGCCGTTGACGTTGGACGCGTGGCCGTCCGCCTCGCCGTTGGTGGTGTAGAGCTCCGAGGAGACCTGGGGGTGGTAGCCGGGGATCGCGGAGTTGTCCGGTGTGCCGGCCAGCGCCTTGTAGAGGACGTCGTCGGGGGTGTCCGTGGCCACCTGCCAGCCGACTCCGTAGAGCAGCAGTTCGGCGGCGGAGTGGTAGTTGATGCCGTAGGTGAAGTCGATGCGCTTCTGGAAGGCGTCCAGCGCCCGGGTCTCCGGCTCGGAGTTCGGGCCGGCGCCGCGGTAGGTCTCGCTCGCCGGGTTGGGCGAGGAACCCTCGTTGTCGTAGCCCCACTTGTAGGCGAAGTTGCGGTTGAGGTCGACACCGTCGCCGGCGGTGATGACGCCGTCGCCGTTGATGTCCCGCAGGTTCTTGCGCCAGAGGCGGGTGTCGTCGCTCTCGAAGGTGTAGTCGTAGCCGTCCGGGTTCGCGGATATCAGGAACCAGAGCTCGGTGGAGTCGACGAGCTTCTTGATCCGCTTGTCGGTGCGGTAGTTGTCGAGGTAGTAGTGCATGAGCCGGCGGGTCATCTCCGGCGTGATCCATTCACGCGCGTGCTGGTTGGACATGTACAGCACGGCGGGCTTCGAGCCGTCCTTGGACTTCGCGGCGTCCTTGGTGAGCTTGAGGGCGAGGATGTCCTGCCCGCGCGTCGTCTTCCCGATCGAGACGACCTTCGTCAGGCCGGGGTTCGCGCGGCCGGTGGCGAGGATCTCCTCCTTGATGCCGCCCTTGCCGCTGTACGGGCGGAACACCTTTTCGGCCGCGTTCTGCACGCGCGCCTCGGCCTTGGCTCCGAGCGTGCGCTCGGTGAGCCGTACGCCCTTCCTCTCCAGCTCCTCCGCCTGCTTGCCGGTGAGGTACACCTCGACCGCGGCCGTGCCCTGCGCGGGCGGGCGCTCGCTCAGCTCGTGCGCGTCCTGGCCGGCCTGGAGCAGCAAGGGGATCTGATTTTGCGTCACTTCCGCGCGGTACACCTTGACGGTGTCCGCTTCGGTGGCGGCCGTGCCCGCGTCGCGGGCCTGGGCCATGGGAGCCACCGTCGCACTGCACAGGATGAGGGCGCCGACCGCGGCGATCGTTAAGGATCTGGTTCTCACGAGCATCCCTTCACGTCGTTCCAGGACAGAGGGGCCAATCCCATAAGAAGCCGGGGCGTCAGTCAAGATGCGGGGAAAGACACGTCTGGGGGTGCCGTTGTGTCATCGGGGAGTCATTTCCCTTCCGGCGTCGGCGAATTCGGACGCCATTGCCCGAAGGCGGGTCGCGGGGCCGGGGAAATGCGGGATCGCCGTGAACGCGGTTCGTGATGGGCCGCCCTTACTTCTCGGTAGCCTGCTAATGGCAGGAATAGCCCGTTCCGTATTCGGGGTGCGCGGTCGGCTCCTCGTGCCGGGCCCCGTGGGTGTCTACGGCGCGGGCGAGTACGTCCGTCAGCGTCTCGAAGTCGAGCGAGGCCAGGGGTTCGGCCGGGAAGACGTAGCGCAGCATGACGAGTCCGGTCAGGTGTGCCGACAGCAGGGAGACGGACATCGGCGACCGCCGGACCCCTTCCGGGGCGGTCCGGTGCAGGCACGAGGCGAGGGCCGCGTCGACGCGGTGGCGGAGGGCCGCGGCGATCGGCCCGTCCGACAGTCCGGTGCGGTGGACGGCGACGAGCGCCGGACGGGTCGACTCGTCCTCCCAGACGGTGAGGACCGCCCGGGCCAGCCGCTGCCCCGGGCCGGTGTGCCCGGCTTCCGGCTTCCCGTCAGCAGGGTCGTCGAAGAGGGCGGACAGGTCGATGCGGGAGGACACGGCCTGCCGGAAGAGGGCGTCCTTGTCGGCGAAGAAGTAGTGGATCAACGCCGGGTCCACTCCCGCCCGCAGGGCGATCTCGCGCAGGGTGGTGCCCGAGTGGCCCTTGGCGGCGAAGACTTCGAGCGCGGCCGTGAGGATGCGGTTCCTCCTGTCGCTCCGCTCCGGACGGCGGCCGGCGGCGTCCGGGGGGTCGCCCGTGGGCGGCCTCATGGCAGCAGGTCCTCCGTCACCACGGCCGGGCCGCGGTGGTGGGCGCGGATGACCGCGACCACGGTGTCGGCGGTCCGGTCGACGTGCCTGCGGCCGTCGGGTGCCTCGGCGGTGCGGCTGATGTAACTGTGCGGGCCGACGTGGGTGGCCGGATCGAGACGGTGCACGGTGATCTTTCCGCTGCGGCGGGCGCGGTTCCAGCCGCTGTGGCGGAGCAGTGGCCAGCGCTGGGGGAAGATCCAGGTGCCGAGCCGTTCGATGCGGTCGCCGGCGCTGGTCAGCCGGTGCAGGTGCGCTGCGTGGGTGAGGTCGTTGGCGCCGTTGTGGAATCCACCGAGGGTGATCAGCAGGAGTGGCGCCGCCAGTCGGGCGTGCAGTTCGTCGACCGCGCCGGTGGCGACCTGCGCGCCGCCGCTGTAGCTCAGCAGCACGACGGGGGTGCCGCTGCCGGGGTGGTAGCCGGCGAGCCGGAGCTGGGTGGCGATCTGGCGGCCGACGGCCCGGTTGTACAGCGGCCGGTAGCGGCGGTCGGCGGCGACGAAGATCTGCATGACGTTGTGCAGGAAGAGCAGCAGCCCGATGCGGCGGCGCAGCCATGCCCACACCGGCCGTTCGGCCAGGGGGTCCGCGAGGGGCGAGTAGGGCTGCACTTGACCGAGCACCCGCAGTTCCGGGGCCCGGGCCAGGACGGCAGTGACGAGTTGGCCTCCGTCGCGGGTGTCGCGGACACGGCGTTTGCCGATGCCGTCGAGGTAGACCAGGTACGCGGCCGGGGGGCTGTCGGGAGCCGCGCCGCGGGCGTAGGGCACACCGTCCGGGAGTTCGGTGACGGGGGCGCGCCAGCGCGCACCGTAGGCCAGCACTTCGTAGCGGGCCAGCAGCGCTTCGGCGATCAGGGCGGGCCCGACCGCGAACGCCCAGAGCAGGTGGCCGTTCATGCGATCGCCTCCCGCGGTTCCGTCGCGCCGATCCGGACGACCATACGCCGTACGGCCTCGACCGCGAGACCCAGTCCGGCCCCTGCGACGGCCACGCAACCGGCGGCGTCCCACCAGCCGAGACCGCCGGCCGCGGCGAGCGGGCCGGCCAGGGCGGCCCCGACGCCGACGAAGAGCAGGAGGTGGAGGACGGGGCCGAGCCAGGGAAAGGCGAGGACGCCGGCGAGCATCAGCGGGGCCGCCAGGTCGGCGGTCCACACCGGTCCGGCGCCCTGCGGCGGGGCGGACAGGGCCAGTTCGGCCAGGGTCGCCGCGGTCAGTGGCCACAGCGCGAACACGGCGCCCTCGACGAGGCCGCCGCCCAGCAGCGAGCCCGCCACGAGGGTGCGCGGCATGCCGGGTCGGCGTACGGCCAGGGGCACGATGCGTCCGGCGGCCTCGGACACGCCACCGAGGGCCAGCAGGATCATGACGACGGGTGACATGGCTCAGCCTCGCCCGGGAGCGTCGGCGTGGGCGGCCTGCGCGCGGCCGACTGAGCGAGGTGCACGCAGGTAGCGTTCGAGTTCGTCGGCCGCACGACGGTATCCGCCGGCCTCGCGCTGGGCGGCCCGCAGGTTGGCCGCGGCCGCCAGGAATCCCGGGCCCTGCAGGAGGCGTCGCGCGAGGCCGCGCACACCGTCCTCGGTGATGTCCTGGGTGGGGATCCATAGTCCGGCGCCGAGTTCCTCGACACGGCGGGCCACCATCGGCTGGTCGGCGCCCTGGGGGACGACCAGCATCGGAACCCCCGCGTACAGGGCCTCGTTGACGCTGTTCATGCCCCCGTGGGTGACGAACAGCGCTGCGCGGGCCAGCACTTCGGGCTGCGGGACGAACCGCCGCACCAGCACGTTGGACGGCAGCGGGCCCAGCGCGGCGGGGTCGGTGCGTCCGGTGGAGACGACGACGGCGCCGGCCAGCGGGGCCAGGGCGGTGGAGAGGGTGCGCAGCAGTCGCGGGTCGGCGTTGAACACCGTGCCCAGCGAGACGTACACGACGGGGTCCCGCAACCGGTCGGCCGGGAAGGTGGGGTCGAGGGGGCGGGCACCGATGCTGGGGCCGACGAAGCGGTAGGAGGAGTCGAAGTGCCCGGCCTTCGGCTGGAACGCCCGTGAGGTGTAGACGAGGTTCAGCGGCTGGCGGATGTTGCCCAGGTCGGCCGGCGGCAGCCCGCGGGTGTCGTAGCGGCGACGCAGTTCCCGGCGCGATCGCAGGTAGCCCCGGACGCTTCGGGGCCTGGCGGCCGCGTCGGTCAGCAGGTCCCAGGAGCCGCGGGTCGGACTCGGTACGAGGTGGTTGAACGCGAAGGTGGTGAACGACGAGGCGGCGGGCACGCCGAGTTCGCGGGCGGCGACCGCGCCCCACAGGCAGGCGTTGTCGTGGACGACGAGGTCCGGCCGGCTGCTGCGCAGGTCGGTGAGCACTGCGGGCAGCAGGCCGACGGCGCTCGCGGCCAGCCCGTCCAGCAGGGCGACCGGTGTCGGCGCGTCGGGGAGGGGCCGCTCGCCGCCGGGGTGCAGGTACACCTCGGCGCCCGTGGCCTCGATCTCCTCCCGGAAGGCTGCCGACGTGTGGTAGGTGACGCGGTGTCCGCGCCGGACGAGTTCGGCGACCACCGGGAGGGTCGGGTTGACCCGTCCGTGCATGGCGACGTTGAGGAAGGCGATGGTGCTCACCAGGTTCCTCCGGGGATGCCCCGGCCTTCGGGCCGGGAGGGAATCGGACCCCTGCGGAGCAGGGCGGGAAACGGGGCCTCGCCCCCAGGGCGGAAGACCGTCGGGTGGTGTGCGTGTCGTACCGGACGACGACCGAGCACGGACCACCTCAGCTTTGCCGTGCAGGACCGGGCAGGTTCCCTCCCGGCCGGTGCTGGCGGAGTAAGACCTTGCGGGTCGCCGACCTGCGGGGCTTCCTGAGCGAGGAATCCTCCCGCGCCGGCAGGGGAGGGTTCACAGGAGCCCCCCGGGCCCGTGGGGAGTTGCCCCGGCAGGGTCGGCCGGGGCCGGAGGGAACCCGTCGGTGCGGTACAGGCCCGGGCCGCTGATGCGCAGCGCGTCGAGGAAGTCGCCCGCGGTGCGGTGCGCGGTGCTGATCAGCCGCTGGGAATGGCCGAAGTCCCAGGGCGCGGGCCAGGCGTCGATGCCGGTCGGCAGTACGACGGTCGGGACGTGCCGGGACACCTCGTGCAGATCACGTTCGATCTGATGACGCATCAAGAGCACGCCGGCCCTGGCGGCGACCGCGCCGGCGCCCCGGCGGCGGCCGGTCGGGCCGGGCGGTGAGCCCTCGGGGCCGGTGGACAGGGCCACGACGCCGGCCGCCCCGGCGTGCAGGGCCGCCAGTACCGGGAGGTAGGCGATCACGCCGCCGTCGACGAGCGTCCTGCCCTCGCGCTCGACCGGGGGCAGGATTCCGGGGACGGCCGCGCTGGCCAGCAGCGCGGACTCCAGGTCGCCGTGGTCCAGGAGCGCCGGAGCGCCGGTGTCGAGGTCCATGGCGACCGCCGTGAACGGGACGGGCAGTTCCTCGATCCGGGACGGCAGCCCGGCCCGCGCGATCAGCCGGCGCAGGCCGCGGTCGGCGAAGACGCTGGCCCGTGCGGGCGGGTAGCCGAGGGGGTACACCTCGCGGCGGCGCAGGCGGGTCCACACGTGGTCGAGCCGGGCCGCCGAGCCGTCGGGGTGGGCGGCCGCGATCGCGCCCAGGAGGGCTCCCACCGAGGTACCGATGATCATGTCGGGGACGAATCCGCGCTCTTCCAGCGCGTACCCCGCGCCGACGTGCGCCGCCCCGAGGACGCCTCCGGCACCCACCACCGCGGCCACGGGGCGGGGGAGGGCGCCGAGGGACGCCACTGCCGGCCGCTGCGCCGTCCGGCCGTACGGCAGGGGGCGCACTTCCTCGCCGGCCGTGACGTTCACGGCGCGGCCCCGGCCACGGACGCCCGCCGGGCTCTCGCCCCGAAAGCCCGGGCGTGGCGTGGGGACCGGTGTCCGGCCACGAGCAATCCTCATGATCCACCTCCTTCACCGCGGCACCGTGTCGGATCGGTGTCGCGGCCCGAACGGCCTCCCACCCCGTCCATCTTCGTTACACGAGCGATCGTATCATTCGATACTGTCTCGTGTGCGACCTTCTTTGAAACCAGCACCGAACGCGACCCGGGCACCGGCGGGGAACAGGAGGAAGCCGCGTGGCGAGCGAGCCACGCGGTCGGCGGACCTTCGCGCCGCCGCACCCTCCGTGACGAACGCCGCCTCGGACGACTCCACGGCGCACGGCGACGAAGGGGTGCCCTCCGGGAGAGGTGCGGCGCCGTCCGGGACGATCGCGGTGGTGACGGTCGGCGGTGATTCGGCGGCGGGCGCGCGGACGGGGCGGACCCGTCGCCGCAGCCGCCGGCCGGCAGGGCGGCGAGGTGTATCGATCACGAGCGCTGCCGACAGCGGCCCGGGCTTGACGTGGGCGAAGATCCCTGATGCCCGGCCGACCGTTCACGGCAGGAGACTGCCGGTCGAATGCGCCTGCGAGGCCACCCTGCGGCGCATGCGGCCGCCGAGACGGACATCTCCCGCGCCACGGCCCACACGCTGGGCCGCGGGCGGCGAGCCGTGGGCGAATCAGGCCTTGCCGACCGCTCCGGCCGGTCCCGCACGGCACCGCGTCGGACCCGGGCGGCCGCGGAAGCCCGGGTCTGCCGGCCTCGCCGACTCCGCCGGCCCCGCAACACCGGCCCCGCGCGCCTCGGCCCGACACCGGACCTGCCGGCTCCGGCCGCCCCGGCCGCCCCGGCCGCCCAACGGATCCTCGCCCGCCGCGGCCCGAACACGCCGGCCCATCCCGACCGGCGCCGGCGGCCCGCTCATCCACCGCCACCAACGCGACAGGTCCGGCGAACCGATCCACATCGGCGTCAGGAAACCGACCGGATCTCCGACGGTGGCGGCCGGTGGGGCTTGCTCACGCCTCGCCGCCCGAGGGGTGGGCGAACCGCGTCAGGAGCTCCGTCAACTGCTCGGACCCACCGGGGCCCAGGTCGGCGACCAGACGCTCGGCCAGCGGCGCCGCCGCCACATGGGCCGCGTCGAACAGCTCGAGGCCCGCGGGCGTGATCTCCACCGCCCGCACCCTCCGGTCCCCCGGAACGGCCTTGCGCACGGCGAGACCCTTGCGCTCCAGGTCGTCGACGACCCGCATGATCCCCGCCTTGTCGGACCCCGTCGCCGCGGCCAGGTCCCGCTGCACCGTGGGCCCGCGCTCGACCAGCACCAACAGCACGGCGAAGTGCCGCATCTCGATGCCGAGCGGCCTGATCGCCTCGACCATCACCGCGCCCGCCCGCCAGTGCGCCCGGCGCAGCAGGAGACCCAGGGCGAAAGGCGAGGTGTCCCCGGGGCGGTCGGTCGCGCGCGGAGAACCGGCTCCACGGGGAGTGTCGGCAGTCATGGACGCACATTACCAGCCATCCGCACATTCGAGACCGTATCGATTGAAACCAAATCTCGGCCGCGCGGTGTCACGCCGTTCCGGGCGCCCACTCCCCTGCCGGGAGCTGCGCGTACGCTCGGTGCGGACACCAGCGATCAGGAGGTGGGCGGTGCGGCGGGCGTATCTGCTGTGGACGGTTGCGGCGGCCGGATTCGCCGTGGACCAGGTCACGAAGGCGATCGCCGCGGTGGTGGTCGAGGGCCACGAACCCAGCCACGCCCTGGGCGGTGCGGTGACCTTCACCGCCTTCCGCAACTCCGGGGCGGCCGGATCCTTCGCCCCCCGCGCGACACTGCTCTTCACCCTGGTGGCGGTCGTCGCGCTGGTGGCCATCGCACGGGTCGCCGGCTCCGTACGTTCCGCGGGCTGGGCGGTCGGCCTCGGGCTGATCTTCGCGGGCGCCGGCGGGAACCTCGCCGACCGCGTCTTCCGCACCCCCGGGTTCGGCCGGGGCGCCGTTCTGGACTTCATCCAGATCGGCGATTCCGGGATCTTCAACCTCGCCGATCAGTGCATCACGGCCGGTGCCGTGATCGTGCTCGTCCAGAGCTTCCGCGGCGTCCCGCTGCGCGCCGCCGTCACGAGCGGCACCGGCACCGGCACCGGCACCCAGGCGCTGGAGCGGTAGCAGCGCAACGACGCCGTCGACACGGGGCCACGGCACGTACGCGCCGTGCCCGTCGCGCCCTTCGTCGTGCGAGCCGCCGCATCACGCGGCCGGCTCGACCTCCCCGCCGGACGGAGCGGCCTCGTCCTGCGCGGGCAGCCACGACTCGGCCCACGTCGAGATCTCCCGGACGACCTCCTCCAGGGCGCGCCCCTTGGCGGTGAGGTGGTACTCGATGGTCACCGGGGTGGTCGGCAGGACGTGGCGTTCGACGACGCCTTCCTGCTCGAAGCGCTTGAGGCGGTCCGACAGCAGCTTGTCGGTGATGTCGGGGATGGCGTCGCTGATCTGGCGGAAGTGCGTCGCACCCCGGAGCAGCTCACGCAGGATCACCCCTGCCCACCGACGGCCGATCATCTCGACGGCCAGGTGGTAGCGGGGGCAGAAGTCGGGCTCGTAACCGCTCATACAGCCAGCTTACCAATGGATAGCGGCTTGCCGACAGGGATCTCCTCTGTTAGCTTTCACTCAGCCAGCCACTTTCCAATAGATAGCCCCTATCCCTCAGGGCAGCCCTGCCCTTCGCCGGACGAGGAAGCACCAGAGATGACCACCACACCGTTCGAGCCCATCACCGTCGGGGAAACCCCGGTCCCCCACCGGATCTTCATGTCGCCCATGACGCGCAACCGCGCGACCGCCGAGGGCGGACTCGTCACCGACGTCATGGTGGACTACTACGTGCAGCGGGCCGGGGCGGCCGCGCTGATCATCACCGAGGGCACCCAGCCCAGCCGGGTCGGCCAGGGCTACAACGCGACCCCCGGTCTGCACAGCGACGAGCAGGTGGCCGCCTGGCGCACCCTGACCGACGCCGTGCACGCGGCGGGCGGCAGGATCTTCGCCCAGATCATGCACTCCGGGCGGATCGGCCACCGGGACCTCACGGGCCTGGTCCCGGTCGCGCCGTCCGCCGTGCGGGCGCCCGGCGTCACGTACACCGCCGAGGGGCCGAAGGAGCACGACGTCCCGCGCGAACTGACCGAGGAGGAGATCCTCGAGACGATCGCCGACCACGTCTCGGCGGCACGCAACGCCGTCGCCGCCGGCTTCGACGGCGTGGAGCTCCACTCCGCCTCCGGCTACCTGCTCCACCAGTTCCTCTCCGACAGCGTCAACCTCCGTACCGACCGCTGGGGCGGCAGCACCGAGAACCGCATCCGGTTCGTCGTGGAGACCGTCAGGGCCGTGGCCGAGGCCATCGGCGCGCAGCACGTGGGCCTGCGCATCTCCCCCGGCATCACGGACCAGGGCATCGTCGAGAACGACCCCGCCGAGCTGTACACCGCCCTGCTGACCGCCCTGTCCGACCTGCCGCTCGCCTACGTCCACACCCGCGAGCAGGCGGGGCGCGACCTGACGCGCAAGGTCCGTGCCGCCTGGCCCCGCACGCTCGTCCTCAACCCCCAGTACGACGACGAGCGCCCGCCCCACGAGGCGGTGGCCGACGTCTTCGCGGAGGGCATCGCCGACGCCGTCACCCTCGGCCGGGCCTTCCTCGCCAACCCCGACCTCGTCACCCGCATCAAGGCCCAGGGGCCCTACAACACCCCGGACCCGGCGAGCTACTACGGCGGGGACGAGCGGGGCTACACCGACTACCCGGCCCTCGTCTGAACCCGCCCGCGTGCCGCCCCCGGCGGCGCGCCACATACGGACGCGCCGGGCGCCTCCCTGCCGGGGAGGGGCCCGGCGCTCTGGTAGGACTCGTCACACGGCGCGGGCGGGGCACGGGTTCCGATGCCGTCCGGAGGTACGGAGGCCACGAGCTTGCCCCACTTCCCAGCCGCCGGCGCCGGCCGCTTCCTTCGTGACGCCCTGCGCTCGGGCGGCGGCCCCGGCTACCGCTACGCGGCCGGTCTGCGCGCGGCGTTGAGCATGGGCGTCCCCCTGACCGTCGGCGCGGCCACCGGCCACCTGCCGTTGGGGCTGACCGCCACCATGGGCGCGTTCAGCGCCGTCTACGGCGCGAAGGAGCCGTACGGCAGGCGGGCGGTGCTCCTGGCGGGGGTGGGGGCGGGCTTCGTGCTCTCCGTCGCCGCCGGATCGCTGGCCGGGGGCCGGATCTGGCTCGCGCCGGTCGTGATCGGCCTCGTCGGCGCGGTCGCCACGTACGTCTGCGACGCGCTGCGGATCGGGCCGCCGGGCGGCTACCTGTTCGCGCTCGCCTGTGCCATGTCCACCCCGCTGCCCGTGGACGCGGCGACGATCGGGCAACGGATCATCCTCACCGTGGCCGGCGCGGCCTGCGCCTGGCTGGTGTCGATGTCCGGTTTCCTGGTCGACCGCCGGGGACCGGAGACCACGGCCGTCGCGGACGCCTACGACCAGCTGGCCGCCTACCTCGACGCGATCGGCGGGCCCCGCCAGGACGCCGTCCGGCACCAGGCGGCCATCGCGCTGCGCACCGCCTGGTACGCCGTCGCGGCCCCGCCCCAGCCCCTGGGCCGGGCGGGCGGCCGGGCGCGGCTGAGACCCGCGGTGCGGCAGGCCCACCACGTGTTCGCCACCGCCGTCGGCGCCGCCGCATCGCGTGAGCCGCTGCCGGGCGAACTGGCGGCGGCACTGCGCCGCACGGCCGGCTGCCTCCGTGAACGGCGTACCCCCGCCCCGCTCCCGGCCCCGGGGCCGGGCGGGGAACCCGCCGCGCGGCGCGCCGTGCGCGGCGAGGTCGAGCGGGCCGTGCACGATGCCGTGTCGGGGGCAGCGCCGGACGACGCGGGGGAGCTCCTGGAACCGTCCAGCGCCACACGCTTGCTGGCCTCGGCGAGGAAGCGGCACTCGCTGGTCCTGCCCGCCGCGCTGCGCGTCGGATCGGGCGCCGTCATCGCGGGCTGGCTCGCCCACCTGTGCGGACTCGCACAGCCCTACTGGGCCTCCGGGGCCGCCATCGTGGTACTGCAGGGCGCCAACGTCACCACCGCGATCCGGCGCGGTGTGCAACGCGGCGCCGGCACCGCCGCGGGCGTCCTCCTCGGCGGCGCCGTCCTGGCCCTCCACCCCGGCGCCGCCGCACTGGTGGCGGCAGTGATGCTCGCCCAGTTCGCCGCGGAAGCCGTCCTGGCCCACAACTACGCCCTCGGCGTCGCCTTCATCACTCCCCTGTCGCTCTTCCTGACCGAGGCCGCACAGCCGGCACTGCCCGTGGAGCACCTCGTCACTGCCCGCCTCCTCGACACCGTGTGCGGCTGCGCCGTCGGTGTGGCCGCGGGCCTCACGCTCTGGCGGCGCACCTCGACCGTCCGGCTGCCCGGCACCCTCGCCCACGTCATCCGCGCGGAAGGAACGGCCTGGCACCTGATCCTCACCTCCGGGGACGTCGCCGGGCACAGCGCCGCCGCGACGGCCCGGCACCGCCTGCGCACCGACCTGATCAATCTCCGCACGGTCGCCGACAGCGCCGCCGGCGACCGCCCGGCACCCCGCGAACTCGCCCGGCTCTGGCCGGCCATCGCCGCCACCCAGCAACTCGGCTACCTGGCCATCTCCACCACCCGCCCGCTGCCCCCGCAGGCATCGCCGGGGCCCGCCGGCGACGTCAGCGTCCGGCGCGCCTTCGACGCCCTCGCCGCCTCCGCCGAGACCGGCGCCCCTCCCCCGCCGCTCGAACTCCCCCGGCTTGCGGTGCCGGCCCGGCTGAACGCCGCGCTGCACGGCCTCCACAGCGCCCTGAGCGCCCCTCACCCCGACCGATGACGCCGCCGGGCACTACCTCGCGGCTGCCGACGTGCCCGCCCGGGCCCGTCGGTCCCTCAGCCGGAACCGGAAGTCCCCCAGCACCCGGCGTGCCGCCAGGAAACCCGATGTGGCGTTGTTCCCGGCGCCCGGCCAGGTCGCGGCGCCGGTCAGGTACAGGCCGGGGACCGCCGTGCGGTAGCCGCCGTGCCCGGGCATCGGCCGGAACAGGAAGTTCTGGGCCAGGTGGTGGCTGCCGCCGGTGCTGTCCCCGCCCACCAGGTTGGGATCGGCGGCCTCCAGGTCCTGCGGGGTGTACGCGGTGACGTGGGCGATCCGTGCCCGGGTGCCCGGCGCGTACCGCTCCAGCTTGGCCAGCACCCGGTCGGTCATCGCCTCGGCGACCTCGGGCCAGTGGGTCTGCCGGATCGTGCCCGCCGCGTCACCACGGATGCGGGTGGGCATCGTACGGACCTGGATCCACACGACGTGACGGCCGGCGGGGGCCCGCGTCGGGTCGACCGCGGAGGTCTGCCCGACGATCAGCAGCGGGTCCACGGGCAGCAGTCCCGCCTGGGACTCGGTGTAGGTGCGCGCCAGATCGTCCACGTACGGCGCGACATGGACGTACCCGAAGCCGGACAGTTCCTCCCCCGCCGCCCACGGCAGGGGGCCGTCGAGCGCGAGGTGCAGCATGAACGTGCCCGGGCCGTACAGGAAGCGCTCCGCGTCGCGGCGCACCCGAGCGGGCACCTGCTCCGCTTCCAGCAGGTGCCGGTACAGGACGTCCGGGGCGGTGTTCGCGATCACCGCGCGCCGCGCGGTCAGTGTGCCGCCGTCCGCGGTGCGCACGCCGGCGGCCCGCCCGTCGCGGCACAGCACACGCTCCACCTCGACACCGGTGCGGACCTCGCCACCGTGGTCGGCGAGCACGGCCGCGAGCGCCTGCGGCAGCCGCTGCGCACCGCCCTCGACGACGGACATCCCGTTCTCCATGTCCGCGAACAGTTCCAGGAAGGGGAACATCGCACCGCCGGACACGTCGGGCGCGAAGTCCAGGTGCATGCCCCAGCAGGCCGCCATCGCCTGCGCCTCGCGCGTGGCGAACCAGGCCTCGCCCAGTTCACGGGTGCTCATCAGCAGCGTGTGCGCGAGGTCGCCGGCGCCGCGCACGCCGTGGTGGCGCAGCAGTCCGAGGACCTGACGCGCCGCCGAACGGGACGGCAGCGCGGATCCGTAGAGCGCGAACAGGTGGGGCGCGAAGCGCTGGTACTCGCGGTACAGGCCGGCGAAGCCCTCGGCGTCCCCGGGATCGTGTGCCGCCAGTTCCTCCATGGTGCGTGCGTAGTCGCCGTGCACCCGGACGCTGCCGCCCTCGGGGAACACATTGGCGTAGGGACGGTCGGTGGTGCGGAACCTCAGTCCCCGGCGGGCGAGTTCGGGGCCGAAGTCGGCGTACGCCCGGGAGCCGAGGAAGAGGTTCTGGTTGGTGGAGTACAGGTCGTGCACGAACCCGGGCAGCGTCACCTCGCCGCCGGCGATGGCACCGCCCACGGAGGCGTTGCGCTCCAGCACGGCCACCGACCACCCCGCCCGCGCCAGGTAGAGGGCTGCCACCAGCCCGTTGTGGCCGCCGCCGACGACGACCGCGTCGTAGGAGTCCGCAGCCGTCATCGCCGGGCCCTCCTCGGGGCGTTCGTCCTCGCGCTCGCGCAAAGGCTCATGGACCTATCCTTCGTTCGCCGGTGGGGTGGCGCCGGGGCCGCCCGGGCGGACGATCAGCAGGGCCGTGTCGTCGGTTCCGGGGGCGGTCCGCAGGGCGTGTTCGAGGAGACTGTCCGCGACGGCGTCCACGCCCTGGCCGGCCGTCGCCACCAGGTGCGGCACGAGGTCGCACGCGGCGGACTCCGCGTCGACGCCGGGCGATTCGACGAGGCCGTCGGTGTACAGCGCCAGCAGCGTGCCCGGCGGCACGGGGATCTCCGTGGTGGGGTAGTCGCCGTCCGGTGCGATGCCCAGCAGCAGGCCCGGCGTCAGACCGAGGATCCCCGCGCGTCCGTCGCAGTGGCGGATCAGGGGCGGGGGGTGGCCGGCCGTGGCCAGCCGGGCGACGTGCCGCTCCAGGTCGATGTGGGCGAACAGGCAGCTGGTGAACAGGCCGGTGTCCAGGTCGGACAGCAGGCGGTTGGTCCGGGCCAGTACGTCGCCGGGTGAGGAGTGGGCGCTGGCGTGGGCGTGGACGGCGATGCGGACCTGTCCCATGAGCGCAGCGGCCTGCAGGTTGTGGCCCTGGACATCGCCGATGGTGACGGCCGCACAGTTGGGGCCGCAGTGGATGAGGTCGTAGAAGTCGCCGCCGATCTCGCTGCCGTGGCCCGCCGGCAGGTAGCGGGCGGCGACCTCGAGGCCGGGTATCCGGGGCAGTTCCTTGGGCAGCAGACCGGTCTGCAGGGTGCGGGCGAGCTGGTGCTTGGTGTCGTAGAGGTGGGCGCGGTCCAGGGCCTGCGCGATGAGTCCGGCCAGGGCGATGAGGACGTTGCGCTCGGCCTGGGGGAAGGGACGGGGCCGGTCGTAGGACAGGACCAGCAGTCCGACGGGCCGGCCCGAGGTGATCAGCGGCAGGAAGGCCCACGCGTCCCTGTGCCGGAAGCGGAGGGCCTCCGGGTAGGAGCGGTGCAGGTCGGCGAAGCTGGGGAAGAACAGCGGGGTGCCGCGGGAGAGGGCCCGGGCGGTGACGATGGCGGAGGTCAGGGGCGCCCCGTCGACCTGGGCCATGAACTCGTCGGTGTAGCCGCGGTGGCCGACGACGCGCAGCCGCCCGCCCTCGGCGGTGAGCACGACCAGGCCCTGGGCCTCGAACGCCGGGACCAGCTGGTCGGCGACCTGGTCGACCACGTCCTGCACCCCGACGGCCTCGGTGAGCGTCGCGGCCAGGTACATCAACTGGTACATGGCCGACGCGCCGACCGGGCCGCGGGCGCCCGGCGGAGCCACCGGTCCGTCAGCGGACCGCGCGCACTCCCCCGGTGACGGGGTGACGGTGACGCTGACCCCGGAGGGACCCGGGTCGAGGCGGAAGGACAACCACTGGTCGGGGGGCCGCAGGGCGGTGAACGAGGTGGTCTGCTTGCTGATGACGGCGGCGCGGTACGCGTCCTCGAAGGCCGGGCCGTCGACCCACAGCAGCCGCTCCCACGGCAGGGAGCCCATGAGGTCCGCGGCACCGACGCCGAGCAGCTCGGCCGCCGCCGCGTTGAGGAACCGGACCCGGCCCTCCAGGTCGAGCGAGCAGCACCCGGTCGGCAGCCGCTCGGCGAAGTCGTACGCCGCCAGCGCCTCGTCCCGGCTCGGCTCGCGACGGCGCGCCGACCGCAGGATCAGGGCGTCGGCACCGGCCACGACGGGGTGGCCCCGGTCCGAGTAGTGCTTCAGGAGCCGTCCCGCCCTGCCGCTGAAGATGCCGATCGCGTCCCGCTCGCCGGGGCTCAGCACCGGCGGGTGCCAGACGGGCCACAGCAGGCACACCGCGCCCCATGCCGCGTCACCGTCCATGATCGGCGCCGCCGCCAGCATGATCTCGTAGGGGGCCACCAGCGCGACCCGGGGGAAGCGCTCGGCCAGCTCCCGGGAGTTCCCCACCCACACCAGCGACCGCTCCCGCAGGGCCTGTGCCACCGGTGCCGCGTCGTCCGGCCCGATCCGCGCCCAGGGGGCGGCGATCCGCCGGGACGTCCCGGACAGCGCCACGAGCTCCAGCACCCGGTCCTCCGGCGTGAGCACATAGAGCATGCCCACCGCGGTGTCGGTGTCCCGGACGAGACCCTCGAACAGGCCGGCGAGCCGCCGTATGCCGCCCGTCGTCGGCCTCACGTCATGCCGGGTCACCGCGTTCGCCCCCGTCGCCTGGGTGCCGGGACGCGTGGGCCGGCAACCGGCGGTACCGTGCGCGCCGAGCCGTCCGTCGGTGCCGCTGAGCCCCGCGGCCACCACACCGCTCTGGTCCCATAAACGGACCATACGCCCCAAGGGGCGCTACGGCATCCACAGGCTCCGGCTACGGTAGGCGACCGTCATCTGCTGTGATCGGTGCAGGTCAGCAAGGTGCGCCGTCCGTGAACCGCCGCCGGGATCAGGTGTCCCGGTGGGACGGTCTGGCGGTGCCGTGGATGCGTCTGGCGCGGGAGGCGTAGGCACGGCGGGCGATGACGGGGATCAGGAGGCGCGCGGCGAGCGGGGCGCCGGTGAGCAGGCCCTTGGCGGCCCGGGGTCCGGCCTCGTACGCCAGCATGCCCAGGGACACCGTGAGCGACTTCGTGTCGTGACCGGCGAAGGTGTGCTCCGCGAGCCCGGCCCATTCCGCCGCGGTGACGTGCCGGGCGCCGAGGGGAAGGATCTCCTTCTCCTCCAGTGCGTGGTGCCTGACCGCCCGGTGCGTCAACCGCTCGATCGCGGAGGCGAGTTCACCGCCGGACCGGGCCGTCGACCGCCAGTCCCGCAGGTGCCGGTCGACCTCGGAACGCACGCCTTCCATAAGCCGGTGCTGCTCCCGCATCACGGGGACGACGGCCGCCGCGGCGTGACCGGCGCGTGCGGCGAGCAGCGGCCACAGCAGCAGGTCCTGTCCCCGGTGGTGCCGGTGCAGCAGGGAGCACACCAGCGCGATGTGGTCCGCCACGGCGGCCACGCGCCGGACGTCCCCCGGCGGTACGCCGCGTACGGCCTGCGGGAGGAGGCCCAGCTCCCGGTCCAGCACGGTGTGGAGCACGGGCACGTCACGCACGTCGGCCATCGGCCGGTCGACTGCGGGGTTCACGGAATCCTCTGGGAGTGGCGGATGCCGGGGTGCCGCGCCGGGAGGCGGGGGCGCGGCACCCGGCGTCGTACGGTCCGGGTCAGACGAGCTTGGCCGTCAGGGTGATGGCGGTACCCGCGAGGGCCTGGCTGACCGGGCAGTTCTCCTTGGCGTCCGTGGCCGCCGCGACGAACGCGTCGTCGTCCAGGCCGGCCACGGTGCCCTCCGCGGTGAGGTGGATTCCGGTGATGCCCACGCCCGGCTCGAAGGTCACGTCCGCCGAGGTGACGAGCTTCGTGGGCGGCGTGCCCGCACCGGTCAGGCCGTGCGCCAGGGCCATGGCGAAGCAGCTGGAGTGGGCGGCGGCGATCAGCTCCTCGGGGCTGGTCCTGCCGTCGGCGTCCTCGGCCCGCGAGGGCCAGGACACCGGCTGCCGGCCGGTGCCGGAGGAGTCGAAGGAGACGGTGCCCCTGCCTTCGAGCAGGTCGCCGTCCCAGACGGTGTGCGCGCTGCGCGTTGTTGCCACGATGAACCTTCCAGGAATCACTCGTCGTAGCGGAACAGCGCGATCGCGGCGTCGGACCACCGTGACCACTCGATCATGTTCCGCGCCGCCGACGCTCCCAGAGCGGGCGCGCCCTGGTCATCGGGAGAACTGCGCATCTTCCGCCCGGGCCCGTTGCCGCGCACATGGGAAGAAGTACCGAAGCACGGCGACGCCGGACCCGCGCGCCTGCGCGCACGGGTCCGGCCCTGGCGGGTTCGACGGGGTGCCGGCTACCGCATGCCCTCGGTGACGATGTCCATGTCACCGCTGAAGATGACGACCTTCCCGATCAGGTCCCCGTCGCACTGGAGGATCTCCGATCCCAGGGCCGACTTGCCGCCCGGGAAACCGAAGTCCCAGGCCCAGTGGATGAATTCCCGGTTCTGCGAGTGACCCGTGACGATGCCGCTCAGCGGCGGGGCCTGGCGCTGCACGACGTCGATGTAGGCGTTGACGGCGTCCCGGCCCACGAGGACCTGGTCGGGCTCCATGAACGTGATGTCCTGCGTGTAGATGCCCTCCATCGCCTTGGCGCGCTCGGCGGGGTCCGGGGTCATCCAGACCTCCAGGTGCTTGGCGATGAGCACCCGGGCGGGGTCCGACCCTCCGGTCAGCGTGAGGTGGAGCCGCGAGATCCGCCCGTCCGCGTCCAGGGAGGCGGAGACCTCGCCGCTGGCAGAGCAGCCGTTGCCCCGGAGGTCCGTTCCCGTCCGGCTCCACGTGCCCTTCAAGGAGCCGTCCGCCACCACGGAGGACGTCCAACGGAGGCTGGACTCCTTCCACTTGACCGCCTGCGCCCGATGGAGGCCGACGGCCGGTTCCCGGCCCTGGACCATTTCCCCGCTGTGCATCAGCACCACGTTCTCGGCGAGGACGTCACGGAGGCCGTCCAGGTGGCTGTCGCCGCTGTCGGCGGAGTCCACGATCTCGAAATAGCGGTCGAGCATCGTCGTCACGCTTGCATTCCATTCTGTCTGCACTTGTCGACGGGCGCCGGCACTGCGGGAGCGGCGCCCGGGGCGCGCGATCGCGAGTTCGCGATCACGTTCCCGTCAGGGAGACGACACGGCCTCCGCGGAAGTGACAGATCAGGCGTCCGGAATTTCGCCTCGGGATTCGGGACCGGTAATTCCGGAGGAATGCGCACGTCAATTCCACCGGCGGAGCTTCTCCGGGTTGAGCACGGCCCAGACCTGTGCGACACGGCGGTCGGTGACGTCGAGGCTGATCACCGCGGCCACGGTGCGGTCGCAGCGCGCGACGAGTCCGGTACGGCTGTTCACCGACTGGGCCGTCAGCGTCGTGCGCGGGTGGGGGCCCAGCAGCGTCAGCAGGGTGCGCGTGACCTGCTCGCCGCCGTGCACCGATCGGACCGCCGTCCGCACCTTGCCACCGCCGTCGAAGACGGCCATGGCGTCCGGGGACAGCGCGGACGCCAGCGACGCGGCGTCGCCCGCCGCACAGGCCTCCCCGACGGCACGGACCACCGCGTCGTGCTCCACCGAGGCCGACGGGCCGGAGCGCCGCGCCTGGAGCCAGCGGCGTGCGGCGGCGGTGAGTTCGTCGTCACCCGGCTCCGCAACGCCGCGACCGGTGTCGCGGTCCCCGCCGGACGCGGCAGCCGGGCGGCCCCGGCAGATGCCGCCGGCGGTCGCCGACAGCCAGGCCCGGGGCGACGAGATCCCCGCGCGCTCGGCGTCGGACAGCGCGAACCACCGGCGGTAGGTCTCGTCGATCACGCTCTCCGCGTCGCGGCGGCCACCCGACATCCGGTGGGCGACTTCCAGCAGATGCCGGCGCTCGTCGAGCAGCTCCGCGATCGGCACCGCGTCACCTGCAACGTCCATGCGGCATCCTCCCTCTCGTACGAGACCACACAATGCGGCCGCACGCATCAACCTCGCCGAAGTCCGAGGGCGTGCGGGGGTGGTCCGCGGTGCGGGTGTCCAGTGTCCTTCCGGTCCTGTCAGGGAGACGAGGCGGCCCCCGCGGTTGTGACCGGTCCGCGTGGCCGGGCCTGCGCCGGCCCCCGTGTACCGGCCCGGTCCCTGCGGCGGAACCACGCGCCGTGCGGGGCCACGCGGCGCGCGTGCTCCGCCGGTGCGGACCGGCGTGCGGTGCGCCTCACGCCGCCGGGCTCCACGTGGTGGATCGTGTTCGGCGGAGGACTCACCTCGGCTGCGCGGGCACGGCCCCGGGCATGCGTGCGGTCGTCCCCGACGTCGAGGCGGAGGACCCCGTCTTCCACGGCCGCGGCGGCGGAGAGGTCACGCGGCGCTTCCCCAGCCACTGACGCACCGTCACCCTGGTTGCGCGCCCCGGCCGTTACGCGGCGTCGACGCACCTGATGAGCAGCAGTGCGATGTCGTCCGTGCGGGGGGCCGTCCGGCGGGCCTGGTCGATCAGGTCCGTGGCGAGCCGGTCCATGGACAGGGGAGCCGTCCGGGCGAGGCGGGCGGCGAGCCCGCCCATGGCGTCGTCGAGGTCCACACCCGGGGTCTCGACGAGTCCGTCGGTGTACAGGGCGAGGACGGCACCGGGTTCCAGGGGGATCTCGGTGGTGGGGTACTCCGCCTCGGGGTCTATGCCGAGCAGCAGCCCGGGCGGCACGGAAAGGACCTCTGCGCACCCGTCCGGATGGAGCAGCACCGGCGGCGGGTGGCCGGCGGTGGCCAGGAGGGCCGTGTGCCGTGCGAGGTCGAGACGGGCGAACAGGCAGCTGACGAAGCGGCCCGGGTCGAGCTCCACCAGTTGGCGGTTGGCCTGGCAGAGGGCCTCGGCCGGTGCGGCCCCCGCGGAGGCCTGGGAGCGGATGGCGGGGCGGATCCGGCCCATGAGCGCGGCCGCCCTGACGTGGTGGCCCTGGACGTCGCCGATAACCGCGGCCGCGGTGGTGTCGTCGATGCGGACCAGGTCGTAGAAGTCGCCGCCGATGTCCATGCCGCTGACGCTGGGCAGGTAACGGGCGGCGACGTCCAGCCCCGGGAGGTCCGGCAGCGAGTCGGGGAGCATGGTCGCCTGCAGGGTCTCCGCGAGTTCCTTGCTGGTGTCGTAGAGGCGGGCCCGTTCCAGCGCCTGGGCGATCAGTCCCGCCAGCGCGGTCAGCACGGTGCGCTGGTTCCCGGTGAAGTGGTGGGGCCGGTCGAAGGCGAGGATGCACACGCCGACGGGCCGCCCCGACGCGATCAGCGGCAGGTAGGCCCAGGCGTGCAGACCCTCCCGGCGGAGGGCGTGCGGGTAGGCGGCCACCACCTCGTCGAAGGTGGCGTAGAAGGCCGGCACGCCCTCGGCGAGGGCCCCGACCGCGGCCGGCGAGCCGAGCGCCGCCCCGTTGAAGATCTCCGTCGGGCAGGGGTTGAAGCCCCGGCAGCCCACGAACCGCAGGCCGCCCTCCTCGGACAGGGCCATGGCGAGGGTCTGGGCCCGGAAGGTCGGCAGCATCTGCTCCGCGACGAGGTCGACCACGTCGACCACGCCGACGGCCTCGGAGAGGGCGGCGGCCAGGTGCAGCACCTGGTAGAGCTCGCCCAGCGCGATGGGCCCGCCGCGTGGAGCCGGCGTACCGGGGGGTGCCACTTTCCGCCGACGGGAGCGGGCGTACGGCACGACGCGGACGCTGACCCCGGTGGCATCGGGGTGGAGCTCGAACGCGAGCCACCGGTCCGGCGGGACCATCGCCGTGAAGGACTCCGGCTGCCGGCCGACCACGGCGGCCCGGAAGCGGTCCTCGAAGACGGGATCGCTCGACCAGGACAGTGCCTGCCAGGGGCGCCTGCCGAGGAGGCCGGAGACGGTGCCGCCCAGCAGACGGGCCGCGGTTTCGCTGAGGTAGGTGAACCGGCCCTCCAGGTCGAGGGTGCAGCTGCCTCCCGGCAGCCGTTCGGCGAACTGCGCCGCGGCCAGCGCCTGCGCCGGCTCCCACTCCCGGACGGACGGCTGGGGCATCGTCCGCGGGTGCGCCACCGGGACGACCGGGTGCCCGGCGTCCGCGGCCTCCTCCAGGAACCGGGCAATGCGCTGGCAGGCGGTGCCGACCAGGTCGTGGCCGGGCCCGGGGTGCTCGGCGGCGTCGCAGCAGGGCCAGAAGAGCAGGAGCGCTCCCCAGGGTGCGGCGCCGGTCAGCACCGGTGCCGCGGCCGCCGCGAAGTGGTACGGCATGGCGATCGCCGTGCGCGGGTAGCGGCGGGCGAGTTCCTGGGGCTTGCTCAGCCACACGAGCCGTCGCTCGCGCACCGCGTCGGCCACCGGCACGTGGTCGGACAGGCCCACCCCGAACCAGGGCGCGAGGAAGTCCGCCGGCATGCCCGTGGTCACCTCGAGCCGCAGCGCGTCTCCCCCGGGCGCCAGCAGGAACAGCGCGCCCGCGTGGGCACCCGTCTCACGCGCCGCGAGGTCCAGCAGCCGGTCCAGTTCCGCCCGGGGCCCCCGTCCGGCGGCGTCGGAAGGGGTGCTCGCGTACGCCTGGGCAGCACCGTCGTCCGGTGTAGCGCGCATGGCTCAACCGTACGTCCGGAGCGGCCTGCCCCGCCCGGGGCGCCGGCGGGTGGCTCAGGCGACCCGGTAGCGGCTGGTGATCGCGACGCGGTTGAAAGCGTTCATCACCGTCGCCAGCCAGGCGACCGCCGAGACCTGGTCCTCGGTGAGCACGGCGGCGGCCGCTTCGTAGTCCGCGTCGGCGACGTGCCCGTCCGACACGTGCGCGATCGCCTCGGTCAGGCGCAGGGCGGCGCGGTCGGTCGGCGAGAAGTAGCCGGCCTCCTCCCATGCGGGCAGCACCGCGATGCGGTCCGGGTTCTCGCCCTTCTTGAGGGCGTCGCGCGTGTGCATCCGCAGGCAGAAGGCGCAGCCGTTGATCTGTGACGTGCGGATCTTCAGCAGTTCCACCAGGAGCGGGTCGAGACCCGCCGCGGCGGTGCTCTCCTCCACCGTCTCGGACAGCGCGAGAAGCGCCTTGTAGCTGGCCGGGTGCTGCTTTCCGATGTTGACGCGCTGCTGCTCGGTCATGGGTCTCTCCTCCTGGTGTTTCCTGTCGGGCAAGCCTTGTCGAGGGTCCGCCGTCCCGCGCGGTCGCCGTGCGCGCCGGCTTGGACGTGGGAGATCTTCTCCGGGTTGAGGACCCTGCGGTACGTGGTGATCAGGCCGTCCTCGACCTCCACGGTGTCCACCGAGAAGACCTGGCCCGAACGGTGGTGCAGGAGCGCCGGCTCGCCGCCGACCTCGACGAGGTCGATGCGGTCCGAACGCCACCGGAGCCATACGCCGACCATCAGTTTGGCGATGCGCGCGGCACCGTGGACGAGCTTGCGCGCGGTGGAGACACTGCCGCCGCCGTCGGTGACGTACACGGCCTCCGGGTGCAGGAGCCGCACGAGCCCGGCCAGGTCACCGGCCTCGTAGGCGGCGCGGAACGCGACGAGCAGCCGTTCCCGCTCCGCCCGGGACGCCTGCGGGGTGGACTGCCTCGCCTTGGCCACCTTCCGCCGTGCCCGCGAGGCGAGCTGGCGGGCGGCGGGTGCGGAGGCGTCCAGTACGTCGGCGATCCGGTTGAACTCCAGGCCGAAGACGTCGTGGAGGACGAAGGCCACGCGCTCCGGCGGGGTCAGTTCCTCCATCACCAGGAGCATCGCCGAGCCGACGGACTCGTCGACGAGCACCGGCTCCGACGCGTCCGGTCCCGTCAGCAGCGGCGCCGGCAGCCAGGGCCCCACGTAGGTCTCCCTGCGGACGCGTGCGGACTTCAGGACGTCGTACGACCGCCGGGCGGCGACCGTGACCAGCCAGGCCCGGAGGTCGCCGATGCCGCGCAGATCCGCCACGGCCGCCCGCAGCCACACGTCCTGGGCCACGTCCTCGGCATCGGCAACGCTTCCCAGCAGGCGGTACGCCACGCCGAAGACGGCGGGCCGGTGCGTCTCCCACTCGGCCTCGAGCACCGCGGGGGGCCCGGGCACACGTGTGGCGCTCATGCTGACGTAACCTCCTTCACCCCCCACGCTCGGCAGGAAATCGAGATGTTTCTTATCCTGAATCAGTGAACCATGCCACGATCGGGCCGCGCGGGAGCGGTGCGGCACCGGGCCGGGGAGCGGCGGCTCAGTCCCGCCCGAGCCCGTCGCGTACGTACGTGCCCACCGCCGGGGCGTGCGCCTCGGCCTCCGCCCGTACGTCGGCGAGGCTCTGCTGTGCCAGCGCCTTCCGCCAGGCCAGCTCGGCCCGCCCCATGGCGCTGTTCACCGCACAAGGGCGGCTGAAGCCGCCGGCGGGCACCCGCTCGCCGATGGTGCCGCAGCGGCGGATCTCCGCGCACCGGAACAGGAGGTCGTCCCCCTCGACGGCGAGGACCACGTCCAGCATCGACACCGCCTCCAGCGGGCGGGCCAGCCTGAAGCCGCCGCGCGCACCGGGCACCGACTCCAGCAGCCCCGCCTTGACGAGTTGCTGGAGCTGCTTGTTCAGGTAGGACGGCGACAGATCGTGACCGGCGGCGAGTCGCGCGGTCGGGACCGCCTCACCGTCCCCGAGCCACGCGAGGTTGAGCAGTGTGTGCACCGCCCACTCGACGCCCTTACCCGTTCGCATATCTGGATAATAGACATCCGGTTATCGCGCGTCAAAGCCCTCGGACCGGGATGGGCGGCGGTCGCGGAGCCCGGACACCACGAAGCCGGCGGCACAGAGCGTGCCCGCCGTGCCCGCGACGATGCCGAGGACGGCGGTCGGCGGCATGTCGTCTCCCGCCGGGTAGCGCTGACCGCAGAGGCGCACGGTCCGCGGGTGGTCCGCGGCGGCCTCCAGGCACAGGTGGGCGCCCACGACGACGCGGCCGGGCATGTGCGGCACGGGCAGGTCGTCCTCGGCATGGTGCCGCCCGGCGATGTCGTACCCGACCCGCGCACTCGTTTCCTTGCCGGTCGTCACCTCTTCGACCACGCCGTCCACGCGCACGGGCGAGGCGTCGATCCGGTCGGCGCCACGGACCTGGCCGTACAGGAACCAGGCGACGCCCAGCGTCAGGATGAGGCAGCCGACCGCCACGGCGCACGGCACTTTGGGCACGTCCTTGACGAAGTCCCCCCGCATGCACCGCAGTATGGCACCGCGCCGGCGCAAGGACGCCGGCGCGGTGCCCCTGGTGTCACTTCAGGCCGAAGGCCCTGATGACGGTCTGCGAGACGGACCCCCCGTTGCGTGCCGTGGCGCTGGTGCGCAGCGACACGAACGCGGCAGCGGAAGGTGCGCGCAGCGTGGTGCGCCAGGCGCCCTGACGCTCCTTCAGGTCCTGCCGGTGCCAGGACGCCCCGTCGTCGTAGGAGACCTCCAGCCGGACCGAGGACACCGCGTCCTTCGCCGAAGTCCCGAGCACCGAGGGGGTGATGGAGACGTCCCCGGACCTGTGCGCCCTGCCCGCGGCGTCGAGTTCCGTGCCGTAGTCGAGCTGCACCAGCGGCACGGTCCCCGACTGCGCCTTGCCCGACACGAAGTCCCACTCCGTGCGGGTCCTCGACGAGTACGGGCTCAGCGCCGGATCACCGGCGGTGTCGACGACGAGCCGGTACGGCAACGACTCGGCCGGCAGGTCGAAGGCGTTGACGTAGGGGCTGTCCGTCGTCAGCAGCGTGGTGCCGCCCTGGAGCAGTGAGACGTGGGTGGTCATCGTCTCCGCTCCCGCGGAGCCCGTGTGCGGGGCCCCCGAGTCACTCCAGCCGGGGACGACCAGCGAGAGCGAGGTGTCGTCACGCACCTGGCTGTCGCTGTCCGACATGCGCGGCCGCAGGACCGGGCCGAGCCAGCGCTCCCGCTGGAGGCTGCCCGGCCGGTAGGACGTGGGGCTGTTGACCGCGCCCACCCAGCCGGTGACCGAGGCGGTCTGCTGCCAGGTGGCGTCCTCCCCCGCGGTCACCCAGTCGGTGCGCCGCCCCGGGGCCATGGGCTCGAGGCCGAAGGAGTATCCCGTGGCCCACTCGTACGCCGGGAAGTCCGTCCTGCGCTCCATGGCCTGCTTGCCCTGCGGCTGGGCGAAGTCGAGGTCGATGCGTGCCAGGCGGTCCGGGTCCGCGCGGTACGTCACGTCCTGCGGCACCGCGCCCGCGTGGTACTTGACCAGGTCGTAGACATAGGCGGGGGACGGATGCGCCGCCACCCGGAGCCGCACCCGGTGCTCGCGCGCCGCGGCGATCCTCGCGATCAGTGCCTCGCCCTCGTCCTTGCCCACCGAGACGACGGGCACGTCCACGGCGGCGCTGTAGTCAGGCTCCCCGTACCACGTGGCGAGCCGTCCCACCCCGTCGTTGGCGACGAGCAGCAGGCTCGCCCCGGCGGCCTTCGCGGCGGAGGCCTGCACCGAGGGCGCGACCTCGGCGCTGTGGCGGACCACGGCGACCTTGCCGCGGACCCGCACCTTCGCGAAGTCCTGCGGCGAACCGGCGCCGGCGAACACCGCGTCCTGGGTGGACGTGCCGTCGGGGAGGGCGGCGCTGCCCTCCTGCGCGAGGGCGTCGTCGATCCTCTCGCCGTCGTAGGACAGGTCGAGCGGCGTCTGCTGGGCGCGCAGGCGGGTGGCGAACACGAAGCTGCCGTGCCGCACCTTGGCACCGGTCGGCTGGGCCCAGACGCTGTCGTAGCCCCGGCCGACGACCACGTTCTCCCGCATCGCGCCGTAGTCGTCCGGGCCGGGCTCGGTGGAGGTGAAGGAGCGGAAGAAGTCCAGCCGGGTGTTCACCAGGGTGGCGGGCTTCGGTGTGACGGCCCGCACCTGGTGCGCCTTCGAGGCGTCGAGGACGACCCGCCGGTCCGCGGTCAGGTCCACCTCGGGCGCGCTCAGCAGGGCGATGCCCCGGGAGTCCGGGCCGTGGGTGCCCTCGACGTCCGCGTACGACACCACCGTGTAGGTGTCGGCCGGCAGACGCAGGCTCAGCTCCCCGCTCTCGGGGATCTCGTAGGCCGTGGTGGATCTGCTAAGGGCGCCCTTGAGGTGGATCCAGCCGGTCATCGGCCGGCCCGTACGGTCCTTCATGGCGATGTCGAGGTCGTAGCGCTCGGGTTCGAGGCCGACGCCGGTGACGGTGTGGGCGACCACCGCGCCGCCGGCGTCGCGGGCGACAACCTGGGCGGTGTGGTTGCCCCGCGCCAGGCCCGCCGGGTCGGCGACGGCCTCGACGGTGGTGCTGCCGTGGGCCGGCACGGTGACCTGGTCGGCGGAGAGGGTGAAGACGCCGGCGTCGGAGGCGGCCGCCTCCACCGCGAGCCGCAGCGTCACCGGCTCGTCACCGGAGTTGGTGTACGTGATCTCCTGCTCGACGGCTCCGGTACCGGCGTTCGGCCACGCGAGGAAGCGGAAGGCCGAACCGGTCGCGGTGACCCCGGCACGGACCGCGGCCGCGACGTCGACGCGCCCCGAACCGCCCTGGTACGCGGTCAGGTGGGGCGTCGCCTTGCTGGTGCTCATCAGGGCGTCCTTCAACCGGCCGGCCGGCCAGTCGGGATGCCGCTGCGCCAGCAGGACCGCGGCACCGGCGACGTGCGGCGAGGCCATCGACGTCCCGCTCATCGTCGTGTAGGGGCCCTCCCCCTCACCCGCGTACTGCGACCGGGCGGCCAGGACGTCCACACCGGGGGCTGTCAGGTCGGGTTTGAGGCCCTCGTCGCCGACGCGGGGACCGACGCTGGAGAAGTTCGCGAGCTCGTCGGAGGAGCCGACCGCGCCCACGGTCAGCGCCGCCTCGGCGGCGGCCGGGGAACCGATGGTGTACGGCGTCGCCCCCCGGCCGCTGTTGCCGGCCGCGACGACGAACAGCGTGCCGGTCTCGGCGCTCAGGGCGTCGAGGCTCCGGCTCATCAGGTCCGTGCCGTCGCTGGGCTCGGCGCTGCCCAGGCTCATGTTGACGACCTTGGCGTGCTCCGTGCGGGCGGCCCACTCCATGCCGCCGATGACCCAGGACTCCTGTCCCTCGCCTCGGTTGCCGAGCACCTTGCCGACCACCAGGTCGGCGCCGGGCGCCACGCCCTTCTCCTTGCCCTCCGACGCCGCGCCGGTGCCGGCGACGGTGGAGGCGACGTGGGTCCCGTGACCACTGCCGTCCGGCACGTCCTGGTCGGGAACGAAGCTGCGGGTGCTGACGATCCGGTCCTTGAGGTCCGGGTGTTCGGGGTCGACGCCCGTGTCCAGCACGGCGACCTTCACGCCTGCGCCGGTGTCACCCGACTCCCAGACCTGCGGGGCGCCGATCTGGGCCGTGGTGTCGGCGAGCGTCGCCTTCGTCCTGCCGTCCAGCCAGATCTTGCCGATGCCGCCGGTGAACGACGTTTCCACGGCGGCCCGTCGGGACCCGGCGCCGTCCGGCCCTGAGGAGACGGTGCGGCCCGCGGTGAGCGCGGCCCAGGCGTCGGCCGCCTCCGACCGGTCGGCCGCGACCGCCGCGCCGCCGACGGAGGGCAGGTCGCGGCGGGTCTGCGCGCCGGGCAGGGCGTCACCGCTGCGGCGCAGGGCGGCGGGGTTCCCGCCGGTGATGATCAGGGGCAACCGCGGGGCGCGCGCGTCGTCGTAGCCCTGCGCGATCAGCCCGGTGACGTTGAAGAGCCGCTTGTCTAGGCGGTCCGCGGCCACGTACGCGAGCGCGTCGTCCGGGTAGACGTAGGTGTCGCCCCCCTCGGTGACGATCCGCACCGAACCCGCGGCCCCCGGACGGCGCTCGACGCTCAGCGTGTCACGCCCGCCGCCGGTCCCCGGGGTGACGACGACCTTGTCCCCGGTGATGAGGGTGACGGTGCGCGCCGGACCGCCCGAACGGCCGGACGGCCCCTCCGGTGGTGCGGCGGACGCGGCCGCCCCCGCCGGCGCGGGACTCAGGAGCGTGATGAGTACGGCGGACGCGGTGCCCAGAGCCGCCAAGCCCGTTCTTCGAGCCGTGGAGAACAACACTGTTCCTCCTTGCGATTTCCTGGGCGAATACGATCACATCCCTGAGATTTCGAAAAGATCTTGACAGCCTCCACCAGGGAGGCGGGGCAGACGAGTTGACGCGCGGCACCGGGAACCGGCGCCCGAGGCGGGGCGTCGTCGACCCGCCCCGGGCGCACGGGGTCAGTCGCCGATGCGGGGCGGGGTGGCGGTGCCGTGCACGCGCTCGGCGTGGGCGGCGTACGCGTGTCGTGCGGCGCCCGTCAGCGCCGAGCGCTGCGGCTCGGGCAGCTCGGCGAGCAGCGCCTCGACGACCTCGGGGTCCGCCTCGTACATCGCCATCCCGAGGGACAGCGGCAGGACCTCCTGCGGCGTGCGAGCCATCCCGTGCTCTCCGAGCTGCCGCCACTCGGCCGCGGTGACGTACTGCTCGGCGAGCGGGAGTATCTCCTTCTCCTCCAGCGCCAGGTGCTCCAGGAGCGCGGGCAGCAGCCGGTCGAGGGCGTCCGCGAGCCGCCCGCCGTCCAGCGCCGTGGCGCGCCACCGCGGCAGCAGCACGGTCACCTCCGCATGGGCCTCCTCGATGGCGGCGTGCTGCTCCTCCATCGTCGGCACGATCGCCGCCGCACGGTCGCCCGCGCGCTCGAGCAGGCGCGGCCAGAGCAGCAGGTCCTCGCCCTCGTGGTGGAGGTGGAGGACGGAACAGACGTGTTCGGCGTGGGCGCCGACCGTCTCCGCGCGCCCGGTGTCGCCCGGCTCGACGTCGCGCACCAGCCGGGGAAGGAGTCGGAACTCCCGGCGCAGCATGGTGTGCGCCATGTACATGTCCCGGACGTCCGCCATGGGCCCGTTCACAGGCGTCACTTGAACCTCACTTGCTGCGGGAACCCCTTCGGGACCCGCTTTCGGCGGGCCGCCGCCCCCGGACGGGACGGCGGCCCGGGATCGGCCGGTCCGGTCAGAGGGAGCCGCCGGGCTTGAGGGCGGCGGCGATGCGCGTCACGCGGCCGCCGAGGTAGCGCGCGGCCTCGAGGCGGCTGGGGTCCGGCAGGTCGGCGCCGTTGTTGGACGGGTGCGACGGGCCGTAGGGGTTGCCGCCGGCCGCGAAGAGCAGCGGGTCGGTGTAACCGGGGGACGCGATGAGGCCGCCCCAGTGGTAGAAGGTGTTGTTCATCGCCAGGATGGTGCTCTCCTGGCCGCCGTGGGCGTTCGCCGCGGAGGTGAAGGAGGCGTAGACCTTGTTGGCGAGCCTGCCCTGCGCCCACAGGCCGCCGGTCTGGTCCAGGAACTGCTTGAGCTGCGCGGCCGGGAGGCCGTAGCGGGTCGGGGAGCCGAACAGCACCGCGTCCGCCCAGTCGAGGTCGTCCAGCTCGGCCTGCGGGATCTCCTGCGAGGTCCGGTGGTTCTCGGCCCAGACGGGGTTGCTGTCGATCGCGGCCTGGGGCGCGAGCTCCGCCACCCGGCGCAGCCGGACCTCGGCCCCCTCCTTCTGTGCGCCTTCCGCGATCGCCTGCGCCAGGCTGCGCACGGATCCGGTGGCCGAGTAGTAGATGATGGCGACGCGTGTCACGTCTTCACTCCTTGCTGGGGGAAATGCCGCGGCGCCCCGGGCGCGGATCGGCGATGGCGCCCACGGGGAGGCCGGCACGAGGTTCTGCCTCGTGCTCAGCACCGTAACGGAACATGCGTACGCAAGCAAATATCCCGGGAGCGCCACGGCAGTCACCCTGTGTGCACATTTGCGGACGCAAGCACTTTGTGATGTCATGGCTCGGGCACGCAGTTCCACGGCCCTGAGGCACAGCCTCCAGGCCGCGTGACGACCGTGCCGTGTCCCCCCGGTGCGCCGGTCCGTGGTGTCCCCCGGCGCACCGGGCCGGACCGGTCCCGACGGCGCGCCGCCGTGTCACCGGCCATCCGGACCGTGGCACCGCCGCCATGACGGCTGATCAGGTCCGGCACATCGCGTTCGTGCCGGAATGAACCCGTGGCCGGAATGAACCCGTGGCCCGCAGGGCCGTCACTCCGTGCGCGGCGGACGGCGCAGGAGGAACACGCCCACGGCGGCCGACACGAGGATGACGTACATCGCGAAGGCCACTCCCGCGTCCCGCAGGCCGAGCGCGAGGGTGAGGGCGCCGACGCCGACCACCGGTACGGAGATGCCGACGTAGGCGACGACGAAGAAGGCCGAGATCGTCGCGCCGCGATGCTCCTCGGGAGCCACCGCGCTCACGCCGGTCAGGCCCGCGCGGAACGACATGCCCTGGCCCAGGCCCCCGACGAGGGCGCCCACGACCAGCACCGGCAGGGACTCCACCACCAAAGAGGCCGCCACCACGGCCATGCCGGCCGTGAGCGCCAGGCACCCGGCGGGCAGCGCGCGCCGCACGCCCAGCCGGCCCATCAGCATCTGGCCTGCGGTGGAGGCGCAGAACACGGAGAAGACGACGAGGCCGATGACGGCGAGGTTGCGCTCCCCCAGCGTCAGGGCGAGGAAGCTCGGCGCCACCGCCGT
The DNA here is from genome assembly GCF_042742985.1 of Streptomyces sp. NPDC058864. Taxonomy (NCBI): domain Bacteria; kingdom Bacillati; phylum Actinomycetota; class Actinomycetes; order Kitasatosporales; family Streptomycetaceae; genus Streptomyces; species Streptomyces sp. NPDC058864. The sequence goes on from NZ_JBHYMQ010000011.1 coordinate 33,859, forward strand.
GAACAGACCGAGCATGGAGAAGCCGGCGAACGCGGCAAGTCCGGCCGGCACGAAGGCCGCGCGTGTCCGCGGCGGGACGACCATGCCCTGAGGGCGCAGTGGTGGACGCGGGCTGCGGAGCGTCACCGTCTCGGGCAGGGCGCGGGTGACGGCGAAGGCGGCCAGCAGCAGGGCGATGTGCGCCAGGAAGGGCAGCCGCAGGGGCCACGGCGCGTACTGCGCCAGGATTCCCGACAGCAGCGGCCCGCACCCCAGGCCGCCCATGTTGGCGGCGGTGGCGGCGAGTCCGGCCCGTGCGCGCAGCTCGGGGGGCGCCAGTTCGAGCACGGCGGCCGTGGCGGCCCCGCTGAGCAACCCGGCCGAGAAGCCCGACAGCAGCCGTCCGGCGAACAGCAGCGGCAGGCCGTCCTGGAGCAGGAAGCACACCGCGCTCAGCAGCGACAGCCCCAGTGCGGCCAGCAGCACCGGCCGCCGGCCGAGGACGTCGGAGAAGTCGCCTGCGACGAGCAGGGCGGCGATCACCCCGATCGCGTAGACCGCGAAGACGACGGTGACGACCAGTTCGGAGAACCCGATCTGCTCGCGGTAGAGGCCGTAGAGGGGCGTCGGCAGCGTGGTCCCGGCCATGCCGACCGCAAAGACACCCGCCGCCGCGACGTACGCGCTCCGTGCACGGCGTTTCCCGCGGGCTTGCTCGATCACGCCTCCCAAGCTAGCTGACGGACCGTCGGATCGTCGGGGTTCGGCGCCGCCGGGCGGGGCCCGGGGTCGCCGGCGGCGGACTCCTTGGCGGGAAGGGGCGTGACGTGCGAGGCTGGCGCGCCATGACCCGTGATCCCGGCTTCCGTCTCGACGCGCGGGGCATCGACCGCGCGGCCGGGGTACTGCTCGGGGCGGCCGCCGGCGACGCGCTCGGGGTGCCCTACGAGTTCGCGTCGACCCTGCGCGAGGACCAACGGCCGGGAATGATCGGCGGTGGTCTGGGGCCGTACCGGCCCGGAGAGTACTCCGATGACACCCAGATGCAGGTCTGCGTCGCCCAGGTCGCGGCGACGGGGGCGGATCTGCGCGACCCCGGGTCCCTGGACGCGATCGCCGCGGGCTTCCGGCGCTGGGTGGACCGTGGTGCCACTGACGTCGGCGCCCAGACCCGTGCGGTGCTGGGCACCGCCGGACGGTGCGTCCGTCGCCTGCGTCAGCGGCGCCCTGCTCGGCGCCGCGCACGGCGTACGGGCCCTGCCCGCCGGGCTGGTCGGCCGCCATGAACTCTCCGGCCTCCTGTTCAGCCTCGCCCACGACCTCGTCGCCCCGTACGGGTGACCCGGCCCGGTCGTCGAAGGACGCGGCAGCGCAGCGCGACGGGTCCCCACCGCGGATGCGGCGGGGACCCACGTGGCCGTCAGGGGTGCCGGCTCACAGCTCCTTGACGCGGATGTCGCGGTAGGAGATCACGTCCGTCGTGCTGTGGACCTGGAGGCCGATGTAGCCGGTGGCGTAGCGCCGGCCGTCGGTGCCCGGGTCCCCGGCGCGCGGCGGGGTGAAGACCTGGCCGCAGACGTTGTCGAACTCGTTGATGACGACGCCGTTGCGCAGGATCGTGAAGTGCTGGCCCTCGGCGCGGATCTCGTAGTCGTTCCAGGTGCCCTTGGGGGTCACGCCGGCGCCGCCGAGGCCCACGCGGTCGAAGCCGTAGACGGAGCCCGTCTTGTACATGTCGCCGTCGGGGCGGTCGAGGATCTGGATCTCGTGCCCGTAGTTGATGGCGACCCACTCGGGGCGGGACTCCTCGGGGTGGTCGTGGACGTTCGGGAAGCGGATGAAGACACCGCCGTTGGCGTTGCCCGTGCCCGGGGCGTCGTCGCGGAACTGGAGCTTGAGCGAGAAGTCGCCGTACGTGCGCTCCGGGAACCACAGCATGCCCATGCCGGGGACGGTCGTGCTGCTGGTGATGGCACCGTCGCCGGAGAGGGTGAAGCGGCCGCCGCCGACCTGCTCCCACTTGGCGAGGGACGCCTCGGTGCCGTCGAACAGGTCGCGGTAGCCCTTCGTCTGACCGGGCTTGCCGATCTTCGACTGCTTGGCGGCCTTGGTGATCTTGTTGAACTCGCGCTGGTCGATGACGTTGTCGGCGAGCAGCCGGTCGAGCACGCCGTCGACGTGCTTGAGGAACAGGGCGTGCGAGGACCAGTCCTTCTCGTCCTCGATCAGTTCGTTGATGGTGCAGCGGCTGCGGGTGAGGCGGTTCGGCACGCCCGAGTCCACGGTGCCGACGATGACGGTCAGCCGCTCGTCGTACTCGGGGCAGTCGGGCGGCGGGACGCCGCCGCCCTGCGCGACGGTGAAGGTCACCTCGCGGGCCGTGGAGGTGTTGCCCGCCTTGTCCGTGGCACGGTAGGCGAGCGTGTGGGAGCCGATCCGGTCGACGATGACGGGGACGGAGTAGGCGAGGTAGGGGCCGCCGTCGAGGGAGTACTCGATCCGGTCCACCCCGGAGCCCGCGTCGGTCGCGGTGACGGTGACCTTGGCGCTGGTGATGTAGGCGCCGTTGGAATTCCTGGTGCCGGTCACGGTCGCCGAGGTCTCCGGCGCGGTGGTGTCCTGGGCGGGCGGTGCCACGACGGTGAAGGCGACGGACTTCTCGGCCGCGGCGTTGCCCGCCTTGTCGGCGGCGCGGTAGCGGACGGTGTGGGAGCCGACCTGGTGCACCATCACCGGCGCGGTGTACGGCTGCCAGGCGCCGCCGGCCCCCACGGCGAACTCGATGGTGTTGACGCCGGACCCGGTGTCCGACGCGGTGACGGTGACCGTGGCCATCGTCAGGTAGTTGCCGTCGGCGTCCTTCTCCCCGCTGACGGTGGCGGAGGTCTCCGGCGCGGTCGTGTCGTCGGTCGGCGGCGCGACCACGTCGAAGGCGACGGACTTCTCGGCCGCGACGTTGCCGGCCTGGTCGGCGGCGCGGTAGCGGACGGTGTGGGAGCCGACCTGGTCGACGACCACGGGCGTGGTGTACGGCTGCCACGGGCCGTCGTCACCGACCGCGTACTCGACCGTCCTCACGCCGGATCCGTCGTCGGTCGCGGTGACCGTGACCGTGGCGGAGCCGACGAAGGCGCCGTCGGCGTTCTTCTGGCCCGTGACGTTCGCCGCGGTGGTGGGAGCGGTGGTGTCCTCGTCGCCGGGCTCGGTCACGGTGAGGATGCCCTGCATCTGGCCGTGGCCGGGGATGCTGCAGAAGAAGCGGTAGCGGCCGGGGGTGAGGGTGACCTCCGCGGTGTGCCTTCCGCCGCTGTCGTCACCCGGGTTGGCCAGGATGTTGAGCGGGACGTCGTGGTTGTACTCGGGGTCCGACACGTCGAAGGTGAGCGTGTGCGGCATGCCGATGTCGTTGCCGGTCGCGGCGCTGTTCTCGAAGACCAGCGTCGCCGGGCCGGCCACCGCCGTGGTCGGGAAGCTCGCGTACTGGTCGGTGCGCGAACTGGCCGTCCAGGTGAGCACCTGGGCGGCGGCCGTGGTCCCGCCGGCCGCCGCACGGTCGTCGGTGCGTCCGTACGCGACGGTCGAGGTGAGCCCCAGCACCATCAGCAGCGCGCCCAGCAGGGCCACCAGTGGGCGTAGAGGTCGCTGTCTCACTGTTCCGCCTTCCTGACCAGGTCCTTCGCGGCGGGGGTCGCCTCGCCGCCCTTGTACGTCACACGCCACAGCGCGGACTGGGAGTCGGAGGTGAAGAAGCCGCGCCCGTAGTCGAGGACGTAGAGCGAGCCGTCCGGCGCGAACTTCCAGTCCATGAGGTTGCGGATGCCGCCCTGGCCGACCGGGATGATCTTCTTCAGCGACTCGGCGGTGACGGGCAGTCCGCCCTTGCCGACGGTCCTGGGGTCGGTCAGCACCGCGTGGCGCGGGTTGTCGGCGTCGTAGAAGTCACCGACGAACCACTTGCCGTCCCAGTACCGCGGCCACGCCCCGTCGCCCGCGGTCGTGGCGTCGTAGCGGTAGACCGGGCCGTCCATGGTGGCCTGGCCGCCGCCCTTCAGCCACGGCAGGAGGTAGGTGGCCTCCTCGTTCTTGTAGCTGGGGATCCCGTTGGCGTCCCGCGGGAAGTCGGGGGCGCCGCCCTGCGGGGAGTACCAGATGGTGTTGCCGGTGACGGGCGGCAGGTTCACCAGGCCGTCGTTGTTCGGCGACTCGTTCTTGGGGGCGTCGCAGTCGTACCAGCCGAGCGGCTTACTCGGGTCGGGCAGGTTGCGGTCGCGGTAGGGCTGCTTGTTGCCCATGCAGAACGGCCAGCCGTGGTTGCCGGCCTTGGTGATCGCGGCGAACGTGTCGTACTTCGCCGGTCCCCAGGTCGTGCTCGGCGCGCCCGCGTCGGGGCCGACCCAGCCCGCGTAGAGGATGTCGGTCTTCTTGTCGACGGAGATCCGCGCCGGGTTGCGCACGCCCATGACGTAGATCTCGCCGCGGGTCTTGCCGCCGCCCTCGTCCTGCTCCTTGCCGGTGAACAGGTTGCCCTCGGGCAGGGTGTAGGTGCCGTCCGGCTCCGGGTGGATGCGCAGGATCTTGCCGTTGAGGTTGTTGGTGTTGCCGGCGGTGCGGCGGGCGTCGGCGAAGGACAGGCCCTTGAAGTTGGGCTGCGGGTTGTTGCCGGAGTAACCGTCGCTGAATCCGGACGAGTTGTTGTCGCCGGTCGCGATGTACAGGTTGCCCTTGGAGTCCCAGGCCATGCCACCGCCGGCGTGGCAGCAGCTGTGGACCTGGACGGGCCACTTGAGCAGGACCTTCTCGGAGGCGAGGTCCAGCTTGTTGCTCGCGAGGTCCAGTGTGAAGCGGGAGACGCGCCGCTCCGCGACGTGCTTGTCGCGGTCGAGGCCGGAGTGCGGGGTGTAGTGCAGGTACACCCAGCCGTTGGTCTCGAAGGCGGGGTCGAGCTCGATGCCGAGCAGCCCCTCCTCGACCTTGGTGAGCTCGTCGCCGCCGCCCTTGTTGCCGAAGACGGTCAGGGCGCCCGCGAGGGTCACCTTCTTCGTCGCCGGGTCGTAGACGTGGACCTGGCCGAGACCTTTGCCCATGTCGGGGTTGTTCCAGTCGGTCACCACCGGGGCGCCGTTGGCGCCGCCGCCGCGGCCGATGTACAGCACCCGCCCGTCGAGGGCGACGACCATGCCGTGCGGTTCGCCGATCTGGTCCTGCTGACCGGGCTGGTTGGGCTGGGTGACCTTCACCGCGCTGTAGTTGGCGTCGATCGTCGCCTTGCAGTCGGCGCGTGAGAGCCGGGTGGTCCACTGCAGGGCGCCGCGCAGGTGGTCGCGGAAGTCGGTCTCGGCGAACGACTCCGCCGTACCGCCCATCGCGGTGTAGAAGGAGCGGCCGCCGTCGTAGTCACGGCACCAGGAGACGGGGTGGTCGACGCCGTTGGCGCCGGTTCCCGGCTGGTAGCTGCTCTCCCTGACCTTGGCGACGGTGTGCACCTTGCCGGTCGGGTTGCTCGCCCAGTTGAGCCACTTGTCGGGCCGCTTCCACTCCAGCGGCAGGTCCTTCGTGGCCGGATTGACCCGGTCGGGGATCTCGACGACGGCCCGCTGGACGGCGGCCGGGCTGGTGGCCGCGGGCCGCGCGCCGACGAGACCGGCGAACCAGTCGGAGTACGGTTCGGTGCGCGCCGCGTCGTGGATGCCGAGGAAGCCGCCGCCGGCCTCCATGTAGGCCTCCAGGCCGGCTTCCTGCTCGGGGTCGAGCACATCCCCGCCCCCGGTCAGGAAGACGACCGCGTTGAAGGTGCCCAGGCGCTTGGCGCTGGTGAAGACCGAGGCGTCGTCCGTCGCAACGGTCTTGAAGCGCTGGGCGGCCGGCCCGGACAGGCCGATCGCCTCGATCGCCTCGATGCCCGCGTCGACGGTCGGGGACTCCTCGGTGGCCGAGGCGTGGAACACCAGGACCTTGACGTTCTTGCCGCCCGGTGGCGACGGCAGGGATAACGTTGTCGGCACCGGCTCCGGATACGGTCTGGCCGTGGCGGCGGTGCCGCCCAGCAGGGATGCCGCCAGGGTCCCCGCCACCAGGACCGCGGTCCTGCGGCGCCGGGATCTCGACCGGTGATGTGGTGCGTTGTGCATCGTTCACCCACCCTCCGTGGTCACAGCAACAGCGCCTGAAGCTAGACGGCTTTTGACGGTCCGCCAATAGCTATAGACGGAATCTCACCAACTTTGTCCCGACTGTGGATAAACAGGGGTCGCTGGTCTACCGTGTGGCCGTCCCCGGGGACCCTCGCGCCCCGACCGTCTCCTCACGGCACTGGAGAGACCGGTATGGCTTTGGACAGAAGGAGTTTCAACCGGCGGCTGCTGGCCGGTGGCGTGGTCGCCGCCACCGGGTCGGCCTCGCTGGCGGTGGCCTCCGCACCCACGGCTTCCTCCGCGGAGCCCTCACCGCCCACCGCACCGGCCGGCGGCCAGGTGCGCCACCTCAAGCTCTACGCCGAGCAGTTGCCGAACGGGCAGATGGGCTACGGCCTGGAGAAGGGCAAGGCCACCGTCCCGGGCCCGCTGATCGAACTGGTCGAGGGCGACACCCTGCACATCGAGTTCGAGAACGCCTCGGACGTGGACGCCAGCCTCCACGTCCACGGCATGGACTACGACATCGCCAGCGACGGCACCCGGATGACCCGCAGTCACGTCGAGCCGGGCGGCACGCGTACGTACACCTGGCGCACCCACGCGCCGGGCCGGCGCAAGGACGGCACGTGGCGACCGGGCAGCGCGGGCTACTGGCACTACCACGACCACGTCGTGGGCACGGACCACGGAACGGGCGGGATCCGCAAGGGCCTCTACGGGCCGGTGGTCGTGCGCAGGAAGGGCGACATCCTGCCGGACAAGCAGTTCACGATCGTCTTCAACGACATGACCATCAACAACAGGACCGGCGCCGACACCCCGGACTTCGAGGCGACGGTGGGCGATCGCGTCGAGATCATCATGATCACGCACGGCGAGTACTACCACACGTTCCACATGCACGGTCACCGCTGGGCCGACAACAGGACGGGCCTGCTGACCGGCCCCGACGACCCCAGCCGGGTGATCGACAACAAGATCACCGGACCGGCGGACTCCTTCGGCTTCCAGGTCATCGCGGGCGAACACGTCGGCGCCGGCGCGTGGATGTACCACTGCCATGTCCAGAGCCACTCCGACATGGGGATGGCCGGCATGTTCCTGGTCGCGAAGCCCGACGGCACGATCCCCGGCTACGAGCCGCACCACCCGGACCACCCCGAGGGGGCGGCGAAGTCCGCGAAGAGTGGCGCGAAGACGCCCTCCGGCGGGGAGCACGCGCACCACGACATGGGGTGACGTGCGTCCCGCGGCGGTGAGCCCTCCTCCTGGAGTCAGGAGAAGTGCGCGAGGAAGGCGCGGCAGGTCCGCTGCAGTTCCTCGTCGTGCTCGACGCTTCCGAACCGGCCACTGCGGCGGGTACGGGTCAGCTCCTCGCGCACCTGGGGCAGGGCCTCCTCCGCGGCGGTACCCATCCGGCCGAGGCAGGCCAGCACGTGGTTCGACGTCGCGCCGTTCTGCTGCCAGGCGGCAAGGAGGGTCCGCACGACGACGGGCGCCTCGGCCGGACCGCCGATGTCCCACAGGGCGCTCGCGGCGTGGACGCGGGTCCACTCGTAGTCGGCGGTCAGCATGCTCCGCAGGCGGGGCAGCGCGGGGGCGGCCGGCGGTCCGATCCGGGCGAGCACGTCGGCCGCCGCGTGGTCCCGGTGGCTGTCGAGGAGGCCGTCCAGCAGGGGCACGACGGCGGACGGATCGCCGTCCGCCGCCCACAGGGTGGCCGCGGCGGCCACCTGCACGGCGGGGTCGTCGGCCCGGGCGAGTCCCCGGACCGTGTCGAGGGCGGGTGCGGCCGCGGTCCCGAGAGCGGCGAGTGCGTCGAGGGCGGAGGCGGTGATGCGCCACTGCTCGTGGCGCGCCGCGGCCGTGACGGTTTCGGCGATCACCGGCACGGCCGCCGGATCGCCCAGCCTGGCGAGCGCGGAGAGCAGGGCGTTCGTGCTCATGTCCTGCCACTCCGCGGACACGTCGACACCCGCGAGCTGCCCGCACAGCCGCGGCACCAACCGGTCGGCTGCGAAGTCGAGGTGGCCGGCCACCTGCACGGCACGCCAGGCGTCGACGCCGCCGTCCAGTGCCGTCAGCAGACAGGGCAGGGCACGCGGGTCACCGAGGCGGGCGAGGGCCATGACGGCCTGCTGGTGCGCGCGGCGCGGCAGCGGGTGCGGGGTGGCCCAGGCCTCCGGCCCGTAGGTGTCGCGCTGGGCCGTGACGTATGCGGCGAGGGCATCGCGGGCGGGTTCGGCGATCGCGCTCAGGGCGCCCAGGACCTCGGCGGCTTCGGCGGCGGTGTACGGACGGCCGGGGAGCAGGCAGCCGCCGAGCCGCGAGATGAGGGCGGTGTGGTCGCCGCGCCAGGAGCCCATGAGCTCCTTCGCCATGCGTATCGCGTCGTGACGGGTGGCCGGATCGGGGCTGCCGATCTGCTCGGTCAGGAGCGCGGTGCGCTCGGCGACGCGCGAGTCCAGTACCTCGTGGAAGTTCCGCAGCAAGGTCGTGACCGGGGAGTGCACGCGGTTGTACCGGTCGAGGTCCTCGAACGCGGCGGCGACCTGCGGCGGCACGTTCTGCGCCGCCGCGGGCGCCCCGGGCGCGGCGCACCGGCACTTCCCGGTGGCGCATCCGGCCGCCTCGTCCCCGGTCCCGGGTGCCGGGGCGGGCGTGCTCTGCCGCAGCAGGCCGACGGCCTCGGGCACCGTGCCGGCACCGATGCGTCCCGGGTCGCAGCGGGCACCGTGCACGAGCGCGGCGAGCCGGGTAGGCGGGTCCGCCTCCGTGTCGGCGGCCAGCGCACCGAGCCAGACGCTCACGGCGTCCCTGGCTTCCGGCAGGCGCAGCGCGAGCGTGGCCGCGGTCTCGACGACGGCCAGGCGCTCGTCGATGCCGTCCTCAGCGGGCAGCCGGTCGCGCAGGAGCGCGGCCGCCCGGTCGGCGTCGTCGACGAACAGCCCCAGTGCCCCGATCGCCGCCCGGCGCACCTGGCGGTCGTCGTCGCAGGCGTACGAGACGAAGGACTCCGCGCGCTCGCGCACCACGACCGCGCTTCCCTTGTGGTCCGGCCCGTCGGCGTAGTCGTATCCGCAGCGTTCGACCGCGTGAGCCCCGATGCTGACCAGCAGCCGCACGATCGCGGCCCGGTCGGGTGTGGCGGGGTCGTCGGCCAGGGCGAAGAGGAAGGGCAGGCTCGCCGTCGTACTGGCGTACACGTCCCCTTGGTGGTGGACGGCGCTGTAGAAGTGGCTCAGGGCTTTTCCGCGGGTCTCGGCGTCCGGGGACGCCAGCTCCCTCAGCCACGCCGGGACCTCTGCCGCCGTGCCGTACGCATGGTGCATGGACGCCCAGTCGATGGCGTCGAGTTCTCGTTCGTCGATCATGGGCGGCACTCTGCCGGAAGGCACTGACAGCGGAGCCGCGACAGGAGGCCCGGGCGTCATTTTGTCGATATATGATCCGCGCGGCCCCTCCCCCTCAGGGGTCGCGTTCCGGCTCGCGGGCGGAGCGCACGGGTCGGAGAAGAGAGCCAGGCCTCCCATGAACACAGTGGTCCCCCCGGCGGTCGCGGAGCAGTCCGAGGCCGAGGCGATGTACCGGTTCGAGATGGAGGCGCCCGAGTCCGTCCGGGTGGCGCTCGGGATGAACGCCGCGCGGATCGGCGGCGGTGTCGTGCTGTCGATGCGCCACGACCCAACCCACTACTGGAGCAAGGCGCTCGGCTTCGGCGTCACCGCCCCGGTCACGGCGGAGGTGATCCGTGAGGTGTGCGAGTTCTACCGCGCGGAGGGCACCGCGCAGGCCGTGCTGCAGATCGCGCCCGCCTTCCTGCCCGAGGACTGGGACGACATCTGCGGACGCGAGGGCATCACGGCGGGCTCGTCCTGGGTGAAGCTCGTCTGTCCGGTCGAGGAGGCCGTGACCCGCGCGCAGGCGCTGGAGCCGCCCGCCGGGATCCGGGTCGCCCCGCTGAAGGCGGACCACGCCCAGGAGTGGGGCGCGGTGGTGACCCGTGCGTTCGGCATGCCCGAGGAGCACTACGCGCCGATGACCGCGGCTTCGGCGGCGGAGCCCGGGTGGCACCCGTTCGCGGCCTGGCTGGACGGGGAGATCGTCGGCACGGGCACGATGCACGTTCGCGGCGAGGCGGCCCAGATGTTCGCCGGCGCGGTGCTGCCGCACGCCCGCAGGCGCGGCGGCCAGACCGCCCTGCTGGCCGCCCGGGCCGCCCGGGCGCGGGACCTCGGCTGCCGCGTACTGGTCGCCGAGACCGGCGCCGAGGCGCCCGGCACCCGCAACTCCTCGCTGCACAACATGCGCCGGCTGGGATTCCAGGTGGCGTACGAGCGCCGCAACTGGGTCTGGCGGTCCTCGCCCGAGGCGTGATGCGGCGCAGGCGGTCGCGACGCGCCGGCCGTCCGCGGGGCGCGGCGGCCCTCCGGGGCCCGACCATGGGAGGACCGGGTCCGCACGACGGGACGGGTCCCGGCCCCTCACCCGGAAGGTGCCCATGGCCCAGGAACAGGCAGACCGCGCCGGAGCCGCGCTGATCACCGGCGCGTCCTCGGGGATCGGGCGCTGCTACGCCGAGCAGCTGGCCCGGCGCGGCTACGCGCCGATCCTCGTCGCCCGCCGCGCGGACCGGCTGGGCGCGCTCGCCGAGTCCGTCCGCCGAGAGACCGGTCTGGAGGCGACCGTCCTCGCCGCCGACCTCGCCGACCCGGACGGCCTGGCCCTGGTGGAGCGGGCCGTCCTCGACCACGACAGCCTCGCCGTGGTCGTCAACGCGGCCGGCCTCGGAGCCCTCGGGCCGCTGCGCGAGGCGGCGCCCGCCGACCTGGACCGTCTCGTGGCGGTGAACGTGCTCGCGCTGACCCGGCTGTCCCGGGCGGCCCTGCTCTCCTTCGACCGGCACGGCTCGGGCACCTTGATCAACGTGTCGTCGATCGGCGCGTTCCACGCCCCGCCCGGTGGCACCGCCTATGCCGCGAGCAAGGCCTACGACCTGCACTTCTCGCGGGCCCTGCAACGCGAGGTCGAGGGCAGCGGCATCCGCGTGCAGGTCGTGCTGCCCGGTCCCGTGCGCACCGAGTTCTTCGAGGCCTCCGGCGTGGACTCCGCCCTGTTCCCGCAGGAGTCGTTCGTCGACGCCGACGACCTGGTCCGCGCCACCCTCGTCGGCCTGGACATGGGCGAACTCGTCTGCATCCCCACCCTGCCCGACATGGCGGCCTGGGAGGACGAGGCAGCACGGGGGCAGGGCCTGCGGAACGCGGCGGGCCTGCGCGGCGTCATCAGCGACCGCTACACCCGGCCCTGACCGGCCCAACCGGCCTGCCCGGCCCCGACCGGCCCCGGCGGCCTCAGGAGGGGCCCGAGGCCGCGTCCAGCCGGGCACGCAGGGCCTGGGCTATCTCTCCGGCGGCGGCCAGCTGCTCCGGCGTGAGGGTGTCGACGAACATCTCCCGGACGGCGCCGAGGTGCGGCAGCGTGGCCCCCCGGAAGGCCAGGGCGCCGTCGTCGGTGAGGACGGCCTCGGCACCCCGGTTGTCCGTGGTGCACTCCACGCGCCGGATCAGCCCGCGCCGTTCCATGCGGCCGAGGTGGTGCGACAGACGGCTGCGTTCCCAGCCGATCGCCGCCGCCAGCTCGGAGGAGCGCAGGCGGTGGCCCTCGGCCTCGTGCAGCGCGAGCAGGACCGCGTAGTCCCCGGGGGACAGCGCGGAGTCGCTCTGCAGGCGTGACGCGAGGTGGGAGCGGAGCCGCTCCGTCGTCTCGATGAAGTCACGCCAGATCCGGAGTTCTTCGGTGGTGGGCAGCGGCCCGAGTCTGCGTCCCATGTGCGCCCCTCTGTTTGACACGTCAATCATATCGATGCATGCTTGACGCGTCAATCACTGGCCGCCGGACGCGGAGCCGTTCCGGAGGCGGGAGGAGGGGACCATGAAGCCCACTGCCTTCGAACTGGGTCTGAACTCGTTCGGAGAGATCGCGACGGACGGCGGCCGCGTACTGAGCGACGCCGAGACCGTCCGGCTGCTCGTCGAGGAGGCCGCGCTCGCCGACGCCGCGGGGCTCGACGTATTCAGCGTCGGCGAGCACTACCGGCCCGGACACATGGACACCGCCACCCCTGTCCTGCTCTCCGCGATGGCCACCGCCACCGAGCGCATCAAGCTCGGCACCTCGGTGACCGTGCTCAGCACCAACGACCCCGTGCGGCTCTACCACGCGTTCTCCACCCTGGACGCGGTGTCGGACGGCCGCGCCCAGCTCGTCCTCGGACGGGCCTCGGTCACCGAGTCGTTCGCCCTGTTCGGCCATGACGTCTCCGACTACGACCGGCTCTTCGACGAGAAGCTCGACCTCTTCATGCGCCTGCAGCGGGAGGAGGAGGTCACCTGGTCCGGCACCGTCCGGACCCCGCTGGCCGGCCAGCTGCTGCGGCCGCGCATGCGCGAGGGCGGCATCCCCACCTGGATCGGCGTCGGCGGCAGCCCCAACTCCACCCTGCGCGCGGCCCGCTACGGCCTGCCGCTGATGCTGGCGATCATCGGCGGCCGCCCGCAGCGCTTCGCCGGCCACGTGGACCTCTTCCGGCGCGGCCTCCAGCAGGCCGGGCACCCCGCGCAGCCCATCGGCCAGCACTCCCTGGGCCTCGTCGCGGACACCGACGAAGAGGCGGTCGGGACCTGGTGGCGGTACTGGGAACCGGTCATGACCGCGCTCTCCGAGGAGCGCGGCTTCTACCGGCCCACGTACGAGCGCTACCTGGCCGAGGTCGCCGACGGCGCGCTCTTCGTCGGCTCCCCCGCGACCGTGGCGCACAAGATCGCCCGGGTCGCCCGCGACCTCCACCTGAACCGCTTCGACCTGAAGTACGACATCATGCACCTGCCCCGCCAGGCCCGCGCCCGCACGATCGAACTGCTGGGCCGGGAAGTGGCGCCGATGGTGCGCGAACTGCTCACGAAGGAACCTGCTGATGTCTGACCTCGTCTTCGGCCTCGACACGTTCGGCGACGTGCCGGTGGACGACACCGGTGCCCCCGTCTCCCACGCGGCGTCCATCCGGCAGGTCCTCGACGAGGCCGTCGTGGCGGACCAGATCGGCGTCGACGCCATCGCGCTCGGTGAGCACCACCGCCCCGAGTACTCGGTGTCGACCCCGGAGACCGTGCTCGCCGGAATCGCCACCCGTACCGAGCGGATCAAGCTCGGCTCCGGCGTGACCGTCCTCAGCTCCGACGACCCGGTCCGCGTCTTCCAGCGCTTCGCGACCGTCGACGCCCTCTCGCAGGGCCGGGCCGAGGTGATCCTGGGCCGTGGGTCCTTCACCGAGTCCTTCCCGCTGTTCGGGTACGACCTCAGCGACTACGACGTGCTCTTCGAGGAGAAGATCGAACTCTTCGCCAAGCTCCTCGACGAGAAGCCGGTGACCTGGAGCGGCACCACACGTGCGCCGCTGCAGGACGCCGACGTCTTCCCGAAGACCGAGTCCGGGCGGCTGCGGACCTGGGTCGGCGTGGGCGGCTCGCCCCAGTCGGTCGTCCGCACCGCGCGCTACGGATTGCCGCTGATGCTCGCCATCATCGGCGGCGCCCCCACGCGCTTCGCGCCCTACATCGACCTCTACCGGCGCGCGGCGGAGCAGTTCGGCACGACCGCCCACCCGGTGGGGATGCACTCGCCCGGCTTCATCGCGGACACCGACGAGGAGGCCAGGGAGGGGTTCTGGCCCGGCTACAAGGTGATGCGCGACCGCATCGGCAAGCTGCGCGGCTGGCCGCCGGTCCGCCGCGAGGAGTTCGACGCCGAGATCGAGCACGGCTCGCTCTACGTCGGGTCCCCCGAGACCGTCGCCCGCAAGATCGCCGCGGCGGTGGGCGACCTCGGGGTCCGCCGGTTCGACCTGATCTACACCGTGGGCCCCCAGCCGGTCGGCGCCCGCATGCGTGCCGTCGAGCTGTACGGCACGAAGGTGATCCCCATGGTCCGCGACATCCTCGCGGGCTGAGCCGACGCTGACGCAGGAACGGAACGGAGACGACATGGACACCGAGGGCGTGCGCACGATCGGCATCCTGGGCGCGGGCAAGGTCGGGACCGTACTGGCCCGGCTGGCCCTGACCGCGGGCCACCGCGTGCTGATCGCGGGCTCGGGCGACCCGGCCGCCATCGCGCTCACGGTGGAGGTCCTCACCCCGGGCGCGGTCGCGGTCACCGCCGCCGAGGCCGCCGCCGGGGCCGACCTCGCGGTCCTCGCCCTCCCGCTGGGCAAGTACCGCACCGTCCCGGCCGAGGCACTGCGCGGCAAGCTCGTGATCGACGCGATGAACTACTGGTGGGAGATCGACGGCATCCGCGACGACCTCACCGACCCGCGGACGTCGTCGAGCGAGACCGTGCAGGCCTTCCTGCCGGGGTCCCGCGTGGTGAAGGCCTTCAACCACATGGGCTACCACGACCTGGAGGACGGGGCCCGGCCCGCCGGGACGCCCGGCCGCAAGGCGATCGCCATCGCCGGCGACGACCCCGGCGACCTCGCCGAGGTGGCCCGCCTCGTGGACGCGCTCGGCTTTGAGCCCGTCGTCGCCGGCCCGCTCGCCGAGGGGGCCCGCATGGAGCCGGGCACCGAGCCGTTCGGTGCCAACGTCGACGGCGCGGAACTGCGCGCCATGCTCGACCGGTTCCCGGAGACCGACCGCGGACGGACGGTCGCCGAGGCGCGGGCGTAGACGCCCGCGTACCGGAAGGGCCCGGGCGGGAGGCGATGGCCTCCCGCCCGCGCCCGGCGTTGTCGCACCCCCGTGACACGATCCGCGGCATGGATCTCGACACCGTGTTCGCCGGCCTGGACAGCGTCGCCTGGGCGGATCTGGACCATGCCTACGGCCCCGCCGGCGATGTTCCCGACCTGCTGCGGGCGTTGGCTTCCCCGGACCAGGAGGCCGCGGACGAGGCCGCGCAGGAACTGTGGAGCAGCATCGTGCACCAGGGCTCGGTGTACCGGGCGACGCTGCCGGCCGTGCCGTTCCTGGCGCGCCTCACGACCGCGGGTGTACGGCGCGCGGAGCTGCTGTGCATGGTGGGCGCCGTGGCCGCGGGCGCGGACGAGGGCGATCCGGAACGGCCGGGCGGCGCGCGTGCGGCGGTCGTCGCACAACTGCCGCTACTGCTGCCCCTGCTGGCGGACGCCGACGCCGAAGTACGAAAGTGGGCGGCCTGGGCGGTCGCCCAGTGCGGGCCGGCGGCCGGAGCGGAGGCCCTGGCGGCGCTGCGAGCGCGCTGGGAGAGCGGGACCGGACCGGTGGAGCGGGCCGAGGTGCTGACCGCGTGCGCGGCGGTCGGCCCCGGCACGGCCGACGACCTGTGCGCGGCCGCGGCACGGGCGAGCGAGCCCCCGCAGGTCCGTGTGGCGGCGCTGCTCGCCGTCGTGGACACCGGCCGCCCGTGGGACGACGCGCTGGGCGCCGTCGTGGCCGAACTGTCGCCGCTGGGGCCCCACGTGGTGGACGACCCGTGGGATCGGCAGCCGTTGCGGGCCCTGGTCACCGGACTGCACGAGCGGGGCGACTTCCGCGCCGCGATCGACGTCGCCGTCTCGGCGCTGGAGGGTGCGGTCGAGGCCGTACGCGCGGGTGCGGACCCCAAGGCGGCCGCCGGGGAGGCGACATGGGCGGCCGGGTCCCTCGCGCTGCGTTCCAGGACCGCCCCGGCGCTGCTGCTGCCCGCGATGCTGCCGCTGCTCGACCACCCGGACGCCGCGGGCGACGTCATCGACGCGATACGCGAATGGGCCGTGCCCGCGCCGCAGGCGGTACCTCCGCTGGTCCGCCTGGCCGAGGGCGCGGGAGAGCACGCCGACAGCGCTCTGGCGGCCCTGGTGTGGCTGGGTGCACCGGAGGCGGCGGACCTCCTCGCCCGGCATTTCGAGGTTCGGCCGCGGGCTCTGGAAGCGGCCTTCCGCCGCACCACGCTGAAGCCTCCGGCCCCGCTGCCCTGCACCCCGGCGCTGCTCGACGCCGTACGCGCCCGGCTCGCGGCCCGGACCTCCGGCGCCGCGAAGCCCCGCGAGCGCCGGCCGATGGTGGCTGGCGGGCTCGCCGGCGTCAACGAGCCGGTCCACCTCTCGGGTGTCCTGGCCGGTTGGGGGCCGTCCGCTCGCGCCGCGCTGCCCGAACTGGTCGATGCCCTCCCCCGTCACCCGTTGGTGGTCGGCCGGGCGCTCGCCGCCGTCGCCGGCACCGGGCGCGACCCGGACGTGGTCGCCGCACTCCGTGCCTGTGCCGGGAACGGATCGCCTGCGGCCCCTCAGGAGGCAGCGGCCGCGCTTCACCTCCTCACGGGCGACGCCACCGCCCTGCTCGCCGTGCTGGAGGCGGCCCTCGACGAGCCGGACGGCCGGCGCGACCACTCCGTCCCTGCCGTCGCATCGCTCGGCGAGCAGGCGCGCCCGCTGCTTCCCCGGCTACGCGCGCTGCTGGCCGAACCGGTGGAGACGCGGACGACCATCCCGGCGGTCGAGGCGGCGCTGGCCGTCGCCGCCACCGTCTGGGAACTGACGGGTGATCAGGAGTCCGTGCTGCCCGTGATCCTCGAGGGCCTGAGCTGGGCCGAGCAGCCCTGGGGTGACCGGGCCGCGAGGCGGGCGGCCGAGGTCGCCGCCCTCGTCGGGCCCGCGGCCCGGCCGGCCGCACCGCGGTTGCTGGCGATGGCGGACCGTCCGGGCACGGCCGCGGCGGCCACGCGTGCGCTGGTGGCCCTGCATCCCGGCAGCGACCGCCCGGCCGGCCTCGCGCCGACGGAACTCGTCGACCGCGTGCTGTCGTCGGTCGCGCCCGGTGCGCACCTCCACTCCGCGCTCACCGCGCTGGACGCCCTCGCCGCCCTCGGCCCCGCCGCGTTCACCCCGGCCCAGGTGGACCGCGTACGCCTCCTCGCCGACGGGGAGCACCGCATCGTGCGCTCCGGCCCTCAAGACGACATCGTCCGCAACGACGAGGAGTTCCGCGCCGCCGCCCGCACCCTTCTGGCGGTTCTGACGACCTGACACCCGGGCTCACAGCAACAGCGACATCGGCAGGAGGAGCAGGAGGGCGACGACCGACGCGACGGAGACTCCGAGCGTGCAGCTCTTGAGGGTGCCGCGGGTGGTCTGGCCCATCAGCGACTGGAGCAGCCAGAAGGTGTTGCTCGTGACGTGCACAGCGAACAGCGAGCCGGCGCCGATGGCCAGTGCCACCAGCACGGGGTCGAGGCCGAGGCCGGGTGCGACGGGGGCGAGGATGCCGGCCGTGGTGATGGCGGAGATGGTGACGGAGCCGACGGCGAGGTGCAGTACGGCCGCGACGGCCCAGACCAGCAGCAGCGGTGCGACGTGGCCGCCGGTGGTGAAGTAGCCCCGCAGGACGCGACCGAGGCCGCCGGCCGCCACCACGGCGGCGAGCGAGCCGCCCACCGCGGTCAGGACGAGGATCTGCCCGCTGTCCTTGAAGCCGCGGACCAGGGCGCGTTCCACCCGTTCGCGCCCGACGGTCAGGCGCGCGACGAGCAGCGTGCCGACGAGCCCGGTGAGCAGCGCCACCACGGGGCTGGAGACGAAGGTCAGCACCGGGTTGCGGATGTGGGTGGCCTGGGCGACCGCGCCGGCGCCGATCATCAGCAGGGCGGTCACCAGCGGGGCGAACCGCAGCAGCAGGCGCGGCTGTTTCCCGGCGCCGCACGGCGCCCGGCCCCCCGAGGGTGCTGGCCCCGGTCCCGCAGCGGGCCGGCGCGTCAGGGGACGGCGCCTGCCCGGACCGGCAGCCGGCACCGGGGCGCCACCGACCGTGGCGACGGCTGGGACGGGGCGGCGGACCGGCGCCGCGTCGGCCGCGTCCGCCTTCCCGGTCTGCGGCGCCGCGGGCGCTGCGGTCCCGGAGGCGACGGCCGCGTCCTCGTCGGTGGCGCTGTTCCACAGCCCCCGCCGGAACAGGAAGGACATGATCGTCACCGACAGGAGGACGGTGGGGACGATCAGTACCAGGCCCCACAGCAGCATCGTGCCCAGGGGCACGTGCAGCAGGGCTGCCAGGGCCAGCGCCCCTACGCCGGGCACCATCAGGACGATGCCGCTCTCGAGGCCGATCGCGAGGGCGGCGCCCATGCGGGCGGAGCCGAGCGGGCCGATCCTGCGGGAGGCGGTGCGGGCGAGCGGGGCGCAGATGACCAGGAGCACGTCGAGGTAGATGGCCTGCAGCAGGGTGCCGATGGTGAGCGCCATGGAGTGCGGGAGCCGCCGGGGGCCGAAGGCGTGGAGCAGGCGGTCGACGAGCTGCTCGACGGCGCCCGTCTCCTGGAGGACCGCGCCCATCAGGACGCCGAAGGCGATCAGCAGGCCGACCTGGGCCATGATGTCGCCGAAGCCGGTGGTGACCGTCCTGATCGTCCGGGTCACCCCGAGACCGGTCGCGAGGCCCAGGTAGAGCGACCCCACCACCAGGGAGATCACCGGGTTCACACGGAAGCGGACGATCAGTACGACGATGCCGACGATCGCGACGGCGGTGTTGGCCAGTACCGGGACTTCGGACATCCGCGCTCCCTTGCACACACGGCGCCGGGAAGGCGAGTACGGGCAGGCGCCCCATGGTGGTGCGGAAGCGGGCTCGTCCAGGACCGGCTCTGAGTGAGACGGCGACTCATCATGAGGGTACTCCTCCGGTCCGGCACATGCACACGCATGCGCCGCCCGCCCCATCGCGCAGGGAAACATGCACGTCTCACCCACCGGGATGGACATAAGGGGCTTATTGACGCCTGCTCCCACAACCCACATCATGGAAATTGACATCACGATACGGGTCTGCGAGGTGATGGCAGATGCCCGAACCCT
Source organism: Streptomyces sp. NPDC058864 (assembly GCF_042742985.1). Taxonomy (NCBI): domain Bacteria; kingdom Bacillati; phylum Actinomycetota; class Actinomycetes; order Kitasatosporales; family Streptomycetaceae; genus Streptomyces; species Streptomyces sp. NPDC058864. Next base: position 52,840 of record NZ_JBHYMQ010000011.1, read on the forward strand.
TCGCACCGGACACGAATGCACCGTCCGGTCCTCTCACCGGGCTGCGGGTCCTGGAGCTGGGCAATTTCATCGCCGCTCCGTCCGCCGGCCGTCTCATGGCGGACTTCGGCGCCGACGTCGTCAAGGTCGAACGGCCGCGCGTCGGGGACGAACTGCGCCGCTGGCGGCTGCACGAGGGCGACACCTCACTGCTCTTCCGCGCGATGAACCGCAACAAGCGCTCCGTCACGCTGGACCTGCGGCGCCCGGAGGGCCGCGAGGTGGCCCTGGCCCTGATCCGGCGCGCCGACGTGGTGCTGGAGAACTTCCGGCCGGGCACGCTGGAGCGCTGGGGCCTCGGCCCGGAACGCATGCGCGAGGTCAACCCGTCGGTGATCCTCGTCCGCATCTCCGGCTACGGGCAGACCGGGCCCTACCGCGACCGCCCCGGCTTCGGCGGCGTGGCGGAGGCGGTCGGCGGACTGCGTCACCTCACCGGCGACCCCGACCGTCCCCCGACCCGGGTGGGCATCAGCCTCGCCGACTCCGTGGCCGGTCTGTACGCCGTCGTCGGCGCCCTGGCCGCGCTCCACCGCCGGGCCGCGACCGGGCACGGGGAGGTCGTGGACGTCGCCCTGTACGAGGCGGTGTACTCCCTGATGGAGTCCCTGACCCCCGACCACGACGCCTTCGGCGTCGAACGGGAACGCGCGGGCGGCGCCCTGCCCGGCGCCGCGCCGTCCAACACCTACGCCTGCCGGGACGGGGTGTCCGTGGTCATCAGCGGCAACGGCGACGCGGTCTTCAAGCGCCTGGCGGTCGTCATCGGCCGGCCCGAACTGGCCGACGACCCGCGGCTGGCCGACAACGCGGGCCGCGTGCGGCACGCCGCCGAGCTGGACGCCGCGATATCGGCCTGGACCGGCCGGCTGCCGTACGAGGAGGTCCTGAAGCGGCTGGAGGAGGGCGAGATCCCGTCCGGCCCCATCTACACCGCGGCCGAGATCGCCGAGGACCCGCACTTCGCGGCACGCGGCATGCTCGAACGGCACCTCGTGGCCATCGCCCCCGGCCGGCAGCAGGACGTGGCCTTCCCCGGCATCGTCCCCAAGCTGGCCGAGGCGCCCGGCGGCACCCGGTGGCTGGGCCCGGACCTGGGCGAGCACACCGACACCGTCCTCGCCGAACTGGGCATCGGGGCGGAACGCCGCGCCGAACTGCGCGCGCAGGGGGTGGTGTGAGATGACCGCCGCGCCCGACCAGGTCGTGATCACCGACGTGCTGCTCCGCGACGGGCTGCAGAACGAGCCCGCCGTGCTCCCCCTCGTGGACAAGCTGCGGCTGGCCTACGGGCTGCTGGAGGCGGGGCTGCCCTCGCTGGAGATCGGTTCCTTCGTCAACCCGCGGAAGGTCCCGCAACTGGCCGACACCGACCGGCTGGTGGCCCGGCTGCGGCCCGGGGAGTCCGCGCTGCTGCACACGCTGGTGTTCAACGAACGCGGCGCGCGCCGGGCGATCGGGGCCGGGGCGCGCGACGTACGGCTCACCGTCTCGGCCGGCGACGGCCACAGCCGTGCCAACGCCGGGGTGCCGCGCGACGAGGCACTGGAACGGCTGCGCCCCGCGGTGGACCTGCTGAAGGCCCATCGGGTGCGGCTGGAGGCCACCGTCGCGACCGCCTTCGTCTGCCCCTTCGACGGCGAGACGGACCCGCGCACCGTGGTGGAACTCGCCCGGCAGCTCGCCGCGTTCGGCATCCGCGTGCTGCACCTCGCCGACACGATCGGCGCGGCCAGCCCCTGGCACGTCCGGCGTACCGTCACCGCCGTCCGCGACGCGCTGCCGGAACTCCCCCTCGGCCTGCACCTGCACAACACCTACGGGATGGCGTCCGCAAACGTCTGGGAGGCGCTGCGGCTGGGCGTGCGGCGCTTCGACGCGGCCCTGGGCGGCATCGGCGGCTGCCCGTTCGCGCCCGGTGCCGCGGGGAACCTGGGGACGGACGACCTGGTCAACCTCTGCCACCACGCGGGCATCGCGACCGGTGTCGACGTCCGCCGCCTCACCGCGCTGCGCGAGGAGTTGCGGGTGCTGCTCGGGCACCGGCTCGACTCCGCCCTGTCCGCGGTGCCGACCGCGCCGGTGCCGCTGCGCACCGGCGCCGGGCCGGCTGACGTACGGTGAGTCCCCGTACGGGACGGGCCGGGACGGGCCTGACCAGGACCGGGAAGGACGCGGTGGTGCGCATGGACGGGAAGGCGGGGACCGCGCCGCTGCTGGTGCTGCAGAAGATCCGCCAGATCCTGGAGTGCTTCACCATCGAGCGCCCGGAGCTCAATCTCCAGGAGATCACCCGGGTCACCGGTCTGCCGGCGAGCACCTGCCAGCGCCTGGTCCACAACCTGCTGCGCGAGGGCTTCCTCGACCGTGACGGGGACACCTACCGCATCGGCCTGCACTTCGTGCGGTGGGCGGCGCCGGGCACTTTCGGGCTGGACATCGTCCGCCTCACCCGGCCCGCACTGCAGCGGCTGCGGGACCGGACCGGGGAGACGGCCTGCCTCTACGTCCGCGACGGCGCCCACCGCACGGTGGTGTCGCTGGCGGAGGCCCATCACGTGGTGATGCGGATGTTCGCGGTCGGCATGGTGATGTCCCTGCACGCAGGCTCGGCCGGGAAGGTCTTCATGGCCTTCGACCCCACCGCCCGCCGGGACGCTGTCGGCCACGGCCTCACCCGGCACACCCCGCGGACCGTGGTCGACATCGACCTGCTGGACGACCAGTTGGAGGAGATCCGCCGGAACGGCTTCTCCGCCTCCTTCGAGGAACGCGACATCGGCGCGGCCTCCATCAGCGCCCCCGTCTTCGGCAGCACCGGGGAACTCGCGGCCGCCCTCGGCATCGGCGCACCGACCCAGCGGCTCACCCCGGCCGAGGTGGGCCGGCTCGCCCCCTTCGTCATCGAGGCGGCGCAGGATGCCTCCCGCTCCCTCGGCTACCGCCCCGGCATCCGGAGCGACGACAGCGCGCGCTGACCGCCCGCGGCGGGGTCGGCTCCGCGCGCGGGAGCGCCGGGGCGGGCAAGCCCCTCACGTGGTCCTGCCGATGTCGTCGTGGCGGCAGACGAACCGTGCCCGGCCCTCCTCCACGTGGAACAGGAACCAGCCGCCGTCCTGCGCGGTCTCCAGGAACTGCGACTGGCTCTCGTAGCTGAAGCGGCGGGTGATGCCCTGCCAAGGAGCCCGCAGGAGTTCCGCGCGCAGGGACTCGCGTCCCTCGCCGATCTGCGCGGCGAGGCCGTGTGCGGCGAAGCGGACGGCGTCGTAGGCCTCGGCGGCCCAGGGGCCCGGGGCGGCGCCGTGGCGGGCGCGGTACGCGGTGGCGAACGCCCGGGTCCCGGGGTCGGCGGCGGCGTCGGTGTAGGCGGTGCTGATCCACCAGCCCTCGGCCTCGCGGAGGAAGGACGCGGCCAGCACGTTCTCGTCGGCGGCCCGGGCGCCACGGTGACCGGCGCCGCGCAGGGCCTCGGCGCAGGCGGCGGCGCGGGCCGGGGTGACCCCGGCGAAGAGGACGGCGTCGTCGGGGCGGGCGGCGATGGTGTGCGCGGCGGCGGTGAAGTCCTGGTCGGCGGCGACCTCCAGGACGTCGACGATGCCGTCGAGCTTGCCGTGGACGGTGGCTATCTGGACGGTGGGCAGGCCCTCCTCCTCGTCGGCGAGGTCGTGGACGACGACCGTGCGCGAGGGTCTGGCGACGCGGTTGAGGTAGCGGTCCACGGCGCCGGGTCCCGCGGTACGGGTCGGGCGCAGCACCAGCGCCGTCGTCGTGTGCACGACGCTGAGCCGCTCGGTGTCGGCGCGCGTCACCAGCAGGCAGACGCCGGCCTCGGTGCAGACCGGTACGGCTGCGGGCACGGCCTGGTTGCCGCCCGCCGCGATGACGGCGTGCACGTCGCGGTCGGCGGCGAGCCGGGCGGCAGCGGCGGCGGAACCGGTCGCGGTGCCCCGGTCGTCGGCGGTGCGCAGGACGAGGTCGAAGGGCCGGTCCGGACGGGCGTTGTGCTCGGCGACCGCGAGGGCCGCGCCGCGTTCCTGGGCCAGCACGGCCGCGGCCGAGCGGTCGCCCAGGAGGCCGATGACGCGCGTCGGCAGCGTCCGCCTCCCTGTCCCGCCCGCCCCGCGGGAGCGTCCCCACTGCCACCAGGCGGTGGCGCCGCCGATCGCCCCCACGCCGAGCGCGGCGGACGCCGTGAGCAGCCTCCGTCGGGAAGCGGCGGACGGCGGGCGCGGTCCGGGGGCGGCGGCGGACAGCTCCGTCGGTTCCGGGACCGGCAGGTCGAGGACACGGCCGGCACGGTCGGCGACCACCGCCGGCAGCCCACCGGGCAGCCACGACCGCGGCTCGAACCCGCCGAACAGGCCGCGCAGTTCGCTCACCGTGGGACGTTCGCCGGCTTCCTTGGCGAGGCAGGCCCGCAGGGGCGCGCCGAGTTCTGCCGGCAGACCGGTCAGGTCGGGTTCCTCGTGCACCGTCCTGAAGAGCACCGCGGCCGCTCCCCCGGTGCCGAACGGGGCTCTGCCGGTGGCCGTGTGGGCGAGCACGCAGCCGAGTGAGAAGACGTCGCTCGCGGCCCCGACGGCCTTGCCGCGGGCCTGCTCCGGGGACAGGTAGCCGGGTGAGCCGACGACGGTGCCGTCCGTGGTGAGCGCGGTCGCGCCGACGGCCCGGGCGATGCCGAAGTCGATGAGGCGCGGCCCGTCGGCGGCGAGCAGCACGTTGGCCGGCTTCACGTCGCGGTGGACGAGGCCGGCGCCGTGCACGTCGTCCAAGGCCGCGGTCAGCGCCGCGGCCAGGGTGCGGACCTGCGCCGGCGGCCACGGCCCGTGCAGGGCGAGGGCCTCGTTGAGGGGCAGGCCGGGGACGTAGGCGGTGGCCAGCCAGGGCGAACGCGCGTCCGCGTCGGCGGTCAGCACCGGTACCGTCCACCGGCTGGACAGACGGGTCGCCAGCTCCGTCTCGCGGCGGAAGCGGGCCAGGAAACCGGCGTCCTCGGCGTATTCGGCGCGGATCACCTTCAGCGCGACCCAGGCGCCGTGCGGGGAGCGCGCCAGGTAGACGACGCCCATCCCGCCGGCCCCGAGCCGCGCCACGAGTCGGTGCCCGCCGATCCACGACGGGTCGGCGGGCAGCAGCCTCTCCATGCCCTACTGGTTCCCCTGCTTCGGCACGATCGGCCCGATCTGCCGGAAGCGCCCGTCGCGCACCTGGTGCACGTACGTCTCGCCGCCCAGGGTCTCGTTCGTGATGGCGTACTGGTGGTAGTCGTTGAAGGTGTAGGTGCGCGCGACGCCGCGGTACGTGGCCTTGGCGAGGCGCCGGGCGAGAGCGGTGCGGGCCGGGCGCCCGCCGCCGGAGGGCAGGGTGCGGGCGAACTCTTGCAGCAGCATGCGTGTGCTGTCGTACGCCTCGGTGGCGTACGGCTCCGGAGTGCTCCCGTACCGGTCCCGCCAGGCGGCGGTGAGGCGCTCGGCCTCCCCGGTCCCGAGCTGGGCCGGGTCGACGGCGGGCGTCACGGCGTACCAGCCCTCGCCCGCCGCACCCGCCAGGCGCGGGAAGTCCGAGCCGTAGAGCAGGTGCGACATCCAGCGCCGGCCGGCGAAGCCCGCACGGGCCAGCTGCCGGGCCGCGCCGACGGTCGCCTCCAGCGGGCCCAGGTACACGAAGTCGTCGAGGTCGCGGGAGAGCAGCTCGCGGACCGCGGACACGCCGTCGTCGGTGCCCTCCGCGACGACACGGGGGACGACATCGCCCCCGAGGGTGTCGCGCCACTGGGTCACCAGTACCCCGCCCTGGTCGTGCATGGCGGACCCGCCGGAGCGGTCGATGACGATCCCGGCCCGGCCCGGCTTCCCGGTCACGAGCGCGCTCAGCGCGATCGCGGTGCCCTCGGCCTGGTGGGGCGCCCCGGTCTGGAAGGTGACGTCCGGGGACCACACGTAGTAGTCGTTCTGCCCGGTGGTGCTGGAGACGTGCGTCAGCTTCGCGGCGGCGTAGACGCGTGAGGCGGCCCGCATCGTCACCTCACCGGTCGGGCCGAGCACCGCGAACACATCGCGGTCGGCGGCGAATTCGTGGGCGACCGAGCTGGCCCGGTCGACGGTACCGCCGTCGTCGAGGACCCGTACCCGCACGGAGAACGCGCGCTTCGGGTTCGCGTTGTGCTCGGCCACCGCCAGCCGCGCGGCCCGCTCGCAGGCACCGGCCAGGCCCGCGTCCGGGCCGCCACGGGTGACCTGCACCCCGAGCACGTACGAGGGCCCGGCGGCCGCGCCCGGCTTCTCCTCGGGGTCGTCGCGTCCCGCGGCCCACAGCGCGGCCCCCGAACCGCCGCCCGCCAGCAGCAGCGCCCCTCCGACGGCCAGCAGCCGGCGCCGGGACGTCAACCGCCGCCGCCGTACCGGCGAGGCGTCACCGGGCTCGTCCACCACGGTGGGTTCGACGGCCGGCAGGGCGAGGCTCTCCGCGGCACGTGCGGCGACCGTACGGGCCACGGGGTCCGGCAGCCAGGCCGGGGGCGACGCGGTGGCGCCCCCGGGAACGGAGCCCCCGGGGGCCTCCTCGGCGAGCCGCTGCCGCAGTTCCCCCGGAGCGGGCCGGTCCCGCGGGTCCTTGGCGAGGCAGGCGTCGAGGACCTCGCGCAGCTCGCCGGTGACGCCGTCGAGGCCGGGCTCGTCGTGGACCGTCCGGTACAGCAGGGCGTCGGGCGTGCCGGTGCCGAACGGCGGGCGGCCGGTCGCGGCGTACGCGAGGACGCAGCCCAGGGCGAACACGTCACCGGCGGGGCCGGGCTGCTCTCCGCGGGCCTGTTCGGGCGAGAGGAAGCCGGGAGTGCCGATCACCAGGCCCGAGGCGGTGAGCGCGGTGTCGTCCGCCGCGCGTGCGATGCCGAAGTCGATCAACCGTGGGCCGTTCACCGCGAGCAGGACGTTGCCGGGCTTGACGTCGCGGTGCACCAGCCCGGCCTCGTGCACGGCGCCCAGGGCCTCGCCCAGCAGGGCTCCGAGGACCCGCACGGCGGACAGTGGCAGCGCGCCGTGCTCGGCCACCGCCTCGCCGAGCGAGGGACCGGGCACGAACGCGGTCGCCAGCCACGGCTCGTGCGCGGCGGCGTCCGCGCCGAGCACGGGGACCACCCAGGGGCTCGCCACGCGTGCCGCGAGCTGCGCCTCCCGCGCGAACCGGGCGCGGAACTCGTCGTCCGTGGCGCTCTCCGCCCGGATCACCTTGACGGCGGCCAGCGCTCCCGCCTCGGAACGCCCCAGGTACACCACGCCCATGCCGCCGGCGCCGAGCCGCCGCAGCAGCCGGAAGCCCCCGACGGACGCCGGGTCGGCCGGACGCATCGGTTCACTCATCGCCCTCACCCTCCGCTCCGTCGCCGGACACCCCGGCCTTCTTCGCCTCCACGTCACCGATCCGGTCGATGTCGGCGGTGACGTACGTGACTCCGGCCAGCGCGTCCTGGGTGATCTTCGTCTTCTCCGCCTCGTCGGCGCCGACCGCGTGGCGCACGGTCGCGGCCACGGTCACCGGGCCGAGCCGGTGCTTGAACCAGTCGAAACGGCGGGGTTTCCCGTCGCCGTCCACCACGTACTCGCCGAACTCGGCGAGGTCGTCGTCGGACGTGGCGGTCCGCTGCTCGTCGTACGGGTCGCCCCGCGAGGTCATGCCCTGTACCCGCTCGGTGGCGTTCAACTGCTGCCCGGGACAGCGCAGGGGTTCCTCCAGCGACACGGCCATGTCCCGGCGCGCACCCACCACCGAGGCATGGACGGTGACCGTCAGGGACACGTACACCGGGCCCTTGCCGTCGGTGTCCGGCCGGACGAAGGAACGGGTGAGGCTGGCCAGGACCCCGCCCGCGAGCGGTTCACGCCGCCACACGCAGTCCTCGCCCAGCACCGTCCAGGTGGCCGGCCCGGTCTCGTACGGCTCCCGTCGGCGGTACCCGGAGCCGAAGTAGTCGGGCCGCACGGTGAGTCCCCGGACGAAGGCCTCCGCCTGGGCCCTGGTCTTCGGTGCCGCGCCCTCGGCGAGCGTGAACGGGTCGTTCACCGCCGACGCCGACGGGGCGGGGCTCGCGCCGCCACGCCCGCTCGCGCTCGTCCCCGGCGGCGTCGTTGTGCCCCCGCCGGGCGTCGCCTCGCTGGTGCACCCCGCGAGCAGCAGCGCACCTGCCGCCGCGAGCAGGACCGGTCTGCGTCCGCTCACTCCCACCCACCCCATCGCCCTCGTCGCACCGTCTCGTCGAACACCGTCCGCCGCTTGCCGCGCGCACATGCCATGGTGCGCCAACTGACGTGTCCAGAACATGAGTTGAGATGAACCTTGACGTACTCCCTGGCTTCAAGTCCAGGGATTCCGGCCCGGGTCGTCTGACCCTTCCGAGGCTTCTTGCTTCGTCGCGCTGTGCGGGCACGTCTGTCCGTCCTACAGGCGCTCCACAAGCGTTTGGCGTCCCCACCCGTCCGGCGGTGGCGATGCGGCGTCCTTCGAACAGGACGTTGCGAGCCGCATTGTGGTCGCGGTCGTGCACGGTGCCGCACGCGCCGCACGTCCACTGCTGGATGTGCAGGGCTTTCGGGCCGTCCCGGTGTCCGCAGGCCGAGCAGACCTGTGAGGACGGGAAGACCCGGTTCACCTCGGCAAAGGTGCGTCCGTGCAGAGCCGCCTTGTACTCCGGCATGTTGACGAACGCGGACCATCCCGCGTCGTGCACGGGCTCGGCAAGTCGTGTACGGCCCAAGGCTGACACCACGAGGTCTTCCACAGAAGAATCGCGGCTGGAGGCGGTGGTGCCTGCTCAGCCGTCGGTTTGTTCACCGACGAGGAATCCTTCGGTCCAGTGGGTTTGACCCACGACGTACTGGTGCACGTGGAAGCCGTTGGGATGGTCCCTGAACCCGGGTAGGGTGCGCGCCTGGTCGATGCGTTTCTCCGCCCGTTGCCGGCTCGAGTACAGGCCGAGGAACGTGAAGCTGTCCTCGCTGTCGTCCCAGAAGAGCGGTTCGCCGTCTTCCATGAATTCGACGGTGGTGGGAGCACCCGCCTCGTCCGCGAAGTGATGCCTGTGCACCAGGAGGTAGAGCGTCCGGTCCATCAGTCTCGCCCAAGCCCTTCGGGGCACACCGTGACGAACCCCTGGTCCCACAAATCCTCGTCCACCGTCACGGGTGCGATCTCGAAACAATCGGGTTCGTCCTGGAACCCTGGAAGCCTCCTGGAGATCTCCAGCTGCCTCTCCGCGACTGCCTGGTCCGGGTAGATGCCGATGATCCTCCACTCCTCCTCGTCCAGGTGGATGGTTCCGTCCGCGTCGAGATGGATGACCCGTTCGTCCTGTTCCACCGCGAGATGGCGCGCGTGCCACAGCACGTAGAGATCGCCGTCAGGTCCGTGTTCGTCTGTCATCGCGGGAAGTCTCCCTGTCCGGTATGACGCTCGAGGGGCGGCAGGGTTCCGCCCCGTATCGGATCCTACCCGCGTGTGCGTACCGAGCGCGGCGGTCGCGGGGTGGTCCCCAGGTCGGCGGAGTGCTGGTCTGGACACGCTGTCGTCCCGACATGAACACCGAGGCCCTCAGCAAAGTCCCTGTCCCCGACCACGGCTCGGTGACACGTCTGAAGACCCTCGGCCCCTCCCCGGCTCGGCGCGATGCGCTCGCCAAGCGGATACGGCTGCTGGTCGCCGGGCCCATCACCTACAAGGTGGGCCTGGTGCTCAACGCCACGCCCGGCCGGTCCTGGGCCGACCCGATCGCCGCGCTCGTCATCGCAGCCATCGCGGTGAAGGAGGGCCGCAACGCCTGGCAGGGCAAGGGGTGCTGCGCGCCCGCGGCCGCAAGCGTGCCGTCCGCCGGCGCCGAAGCGGACGCGTGCTGCCGCCCCGGCTGCGAGTGCTGCCGACCTCAGCACCCCGCGAGGAGTTGAGGACCAGACCGAGGGCGGCGAGCTGGTCCTCCTGGCCTTCGCGGTATGCCTGACAGATCTGGCCTCACCCACTACATGGACTCCGCCCTCACCCAGCTCCCCGCCGACGGCTTCGAGGTCCGCGACGTGGACGTAGCCCAGCTCTCCCCGTTCGTCCGCCACCCCTTCGCGGGCCGGTACTCCTTCCAGCTCCCCGACCTTCCCGGCGGAATGCGCCCCCTTGCGCGACAGGCAGGCCGGCGGCAACGAGGGACCGCGGTCGGCCGGGGAGAGTCGCACCGCGCCTTCCCCGGGCCGGGGCCTGGCTCGCTGAGCCGGTGGATCGGGGCTCAGTACGCGGTTCCGTCGGCGCGCTGGCCGGGTGAGCGGGACAGTGAGCTGATGGTGTTGTGCTTGGCCCAGCTGCCAGTCGCCGAGCCGTCAGGGCTTCGGTTGATGGACACCCCGTCGGAGTTCGCCTGGCTTGAGGTGTAGCTCATCGACTGGATGGTCGCTCCGGCCGAATCCCGCAGGATCACCTGGTCACCGCTATTGGACAGGTTGAGACCGCCGGTGCTGGCTGCCACCGCCGCGATGCCTCCGGGGATCGCGGAGCCCGCGCCGAACACGGCGATCGCCTTGCCCGGCTGCAGCGTCGTACCGGCCGCGAACGTGTGCCGCACTGCCGACCCGTCCCGGACGGTCCAGCCGGCGATGTCGGCTGCCGTGCCACCGGTGTTCACGATCTCGATGGCCTCGCCGGCGGTGCTGCTGCCCGGTTCGTTGGCCAGCACCTCGTTGATGACGACGTTGGCGGGTCCGCCGCTACCGCCGGCGGTGGCGGTGATGTCCTGGGTCGTGGTGTGGGTGGCCCCGCCGTTGTCTGTCACCGTCAGCGAGACCGTGTAGGTTCCGGCCGCTGTGTAGGTCACGGTCGGGTTCGTCGCCGTCGACGTCTGGCCGTTGCCGAAGTCCCAGCGGCGGCTGACGATGGTGCCGTCGGAGTCGGTGCTGCCGTCGGTGAAGGTGCAGGTGAGAGCGGTGCAGGAGTGCGTGTACGACGCCGTGGGCGGCTGGTTCGTGCCGCCGCCACCGCCGATGACGAAGTTGTAGCGGGCCAGCACCGGGTAGTGGTCGCTGGTCGTCGTCGCGTAGTTCGGGACATAAGCCTGGGGCTGGAAGGCCCTCGCCGAGCCGGCGACGTACTTCGCCTGCACCTCGTTGGTGGTGAGCTGGTGGTCGATGAAGTCCGGGTAGCTCGCCGTCGACGCCACGCCCGCCAGCGACAGGGCCCGCGTCGGGAACGTGTAGCGCGACGTGTCGTTCACGAAGTTGGCGTAGGGCGAAGTCTTCTCGGGTGTGATGGAGGTGTCGACGTCGTCGTTCCAGTCGCCGATGACGAAGACGTTCTGTGTGGGGTAGGTCGTGTCGAGGTAGGACTTGAGGGCCTGCGAGGCGGGGTTGCGCAGGTTCCATGCGTCCTGGGTGGAACCGGACTTCGCGTGCAGGACGATGAAGACGAGGTCCCGGGTGACGCCGTCGAACGTGCCGCGCAGCGTGAACTCCACCGGCGGGCGGCCTGCGAAGTTGCTGTTCTGGTTGGTCAGGATGACCTTCGCGCTCACCAGGGTGGCCATGCTGGAGCGCCAGACGAGGGCGACCTTCTGCTCGGTGTTGCCGAAGTCCGAGTAGTACTGAGCACCGTTCGTCACGATCGGGTCGTTGGCCACGACCCCGGTGTACCCAGGCATGCCGGCCACGAGTGTGTCGAACGCGGAGGTGCTGACGACCTCGGACAGGCCCCACACGTCCATGTCGGTGCCCGCCATGACGTCGTGGACGTTCTGCTGCTGCAGCGCCTCGTCGGTCGGGCCGAAGTCCGGCGCTCCGAACCACTCGACGTTCCAGTTGCCGACGTCGAGCTGTGTCGGCGATCCCTGCGACGGAACTGAGGCGGCGGCAATAGCCGTTGGGGCCGTGGTGAGCGTTGCCAGCGTCACAGCGGCGGCCAGGCAGGCGGCGCCGAGCGCGGCGGTGCGGCGGGGGCGTCTGGCAGGTATGTGACGAGGTGGCATGAGGGTGCCTTTCGCGAGCGGTTGCGGACGGTTCGCGGAGCACCGCACCTGGGGTGTGTGAGGGACACGCCGTGGCGGCAGAGCAGTTGTAGGCGGGCCGGGTTGCACGGAGGGGACCGGAAGGTTTCCTCCGCGTGTCACTTCTACGCGCGTTGCGCAGTCTGCACCGACCGCCGGACGGTGCGCCATACCTCGTACAGGCCCAATCTGTTGAGCCGCATCCCCCGAGGTCCACGGCCTCCTGCTCCGCGCCCGGCCACGGCTTGACCCACGTCGCACCCGTGACAGCCGAGTTCAGCTTGGCGAGCAGCATCCGATGCAGCTGGTCGAAGTCCCCTCGATGTGCCAACGTTCCAGGCGCCTCCAGCGGTGACCACAACTCGTCATCCACGAATCACGGCTTGAAGCTCACGTGCTCACCAGCGGCTCAATCATCGGATTTGTTACGGCTGACCTGCGCCGCCCCACGTGATCGTGTTACGAGCCCTACGCAAGCCCGGCGAAGGACTCCCGCAGCGGCCCGTTCACCCAGCGCGCCGCCTCGTCCCGGCTACGGATGCGCACGACCGTCAGCTCCGGCCGGTCGTGCAGCAGTCGCCGCACCCGCGCCCCCGTCTCGGCGTGGGTGTTCCACGCCCAGCGGACGATGTGCTCGCGGTCGGTGAGAACCGTCCACAGCGGCGGCTCGACGTTGCCGTTCCACAGGGCCTGCCGGCGCAGACGGCGCACCAGGGTGCGCCGGACCACCTGGCGCATGACGCGGCGCCGGGGCAGGTCCAGCCAGAGCAGCAGGTCCGCGCGGGCGGCGAGGTGGGCGCGCACCGAGCCGTACTGCCACTCGGTCACCCAGCCGGGCCCGGCGCTGAAGCGGTGGACGTCGTCCTCGAAGGAAGGGCGCCTGGTCCAGCCGGGGCCGTGGAAGAGCGCGTCGATCTCCACGTGCGGCACCCGCAGTGCGGCCGCGACACGAGCGGCGAGCGTCGTCTTGCCGGCGCCGGAGGTGCCGGCGACGAGCACCCGTTGCGGACGGTGGGGCAGTGGGTCAGCCGGTCCCAGAAGTGGCACCCGGCCACGGTAGCAACGCAGTCGGTGGCCTCGGCGGCCCAGCTCCCCGACCGCACGCCGGACGGGCGGCGACCCGCAGACGGATCGGGGCCCTCGATCGGGTTGCCGCCGCACGGCCGGAACGGTAGGGCGAACTGTGGGCGCGGCCACCGGCCTTGTGTTCGAGCGTCGCCGCCGCCTCCCCTCCCGCCTCCGGCAGGACCCCGGTCCCCCATCCGTCGGCGACGGTGGCGCATCGAGCCGCCGCGGCCGGCGTCTGCACGGACGCCCCATCCGAACCCCGCGGGGCCCGGTGTGCCTCGCGATCAGGAGTCATGGGTGAACCGCCGCTCCAGGACGCCACGTCAAGGCACATCGCCGACCCGCCCGACATGTGGTGGACACCTTCCCTTCCCGGCGGCGACACCCGTCCGGACGCATGCCTGCTGCACGATCTTCGGACGTGACTACCAGCCCTGCCCTTCGCACCCTCGACCGCCGCCGGTTCCTCGCCCTCGCGGGCGGCACCTTCGGCGTCCTGGCCGCGGGCCAGTTGACCGAGGCGCTCTCCGCGCGCGCCACGGAACTGGACCCCGCGCCCTTCTCGCTCGGCGTCGCCTCCGGTGACCCGGACCACCACAGCGTCGTCCTGTGGACCCGCCTGGTGCCCGACCCGCTCGACGCGGAGACCGGCGGCATGCCCGCGACGCCCGTCGAGGTGCGGTGGGAGGTGGCGAAGGACGAGTCGTTCCGGAAGGTCGTCGCCAGCGGCGCGGTGACCGCACTGCCGGAGTCCGCGCACACCGTGCACGTCGTCGTGGACGACCTGGCCCCCGACCGCTGGTACTGGTACCGCTTCCAGTACGGCGAGGTCCGCAGCCGCACCGGCCGCACCCGGACCATGCCGCCGCCCGGGGCGAAGGCCGACCGGATGCGGTTCGCGTTCGTCTCCTGCCAGTCGTGGACCGGCGGCGCCTACCCCGCCTACCGCGACCTGGCGGAGCAGGACCTCGACTTCGTCCTGCACCTCGGCGACTACATCTACGAGACGACGGGCGGCAGCCTCACCGAGTTCCGCCGGCTGCACGCCCTCTACAAGACCTCGCCCGAACTGCGGGCGGCCCATGCCCGGTTCCCGTTCTTCGTCACCTGGGACGACCACGAGGTCCAGAACAACTACGCGTCCGACGTGCCGGGCGGCGCCGGCGACGGCCGGCCCTTCCTGGAGCGCCGCGGCAACGGCTACCAGGCGTACTACGAGCACCTGCCGCTGCGCCCCGAGCAGCGGCCCACCGGCCCCGATGCCCTGATGTACCGTCAGGTACGGTTCGGGAAGCTCGCCGAGTTCAGCGTGCTCGACACCCGCCAGTACCGCACCGACCAGGCGTACGGGGACGGGCGCAAGGAGCCGGGGCCCGAGGTCTGGAACCCGGAGCGCACGATGACCGGTCCGGAGCAGGAGAAGTGGCTGCTCGGCAACCTGGACCATTCCAAGGCGCGGTGGAACGTCATCGCCCAGCAGACCATCATGGCCGCCTTCGACTACGACCTCGGCCCGGGGAAGATCGTCAACCTCGACCAGTGGGACGGTTACGCGGGTGCCCGCGCCCGCATCCTCGACTTCCTCGCCGGTCACGACGTCGCCAACCCGGTGGTCCTGAGCGGCGACTGGCACACGCACTGGGTCAACGACCTCAAGACCGACTTCGACGACCCCCGCTCCCCCGTCGTCGCCACCGAGTTCGTCGGCACGTCCATCTCCTCCGGCGCCGGCTGGGACGCCGACGTCCGTGCGGGTCTCGTCGCCAATCCGCACGTGAAGTTCTACAACGGCACCTACCGCGGCTATGTGATGTGCGACGTGACGCCCGACCGCTGGCGCGCCGACCTGCGCATCGTCCTCAAGGGCGACGACGCGGCCTCCCCCGCCTTCACCATCGCCGCCTTCGAGGTGCGCGACGGGCTCCCCGGGGCCCGGCGGATCGACGCAGGCGACGGCCTGGTGGGCCGCATCACCGACAAGGTGACCGGCAAGCCGCTCGCCAACGTCCAGGTGACGGTCACGGCGGCGGACGGCACCCGGTTCGCGTCCGTCACCACCGACACCACGGGTGAGTACCTGGCGTTCGCGCCGCCCGGACAGTACGCGGTCGCCGTGGGCGGCGTCGGCTACGAACCGGCCGCCGCCACGGCCACCGTGCGCGCGGGGGTGCAGACCCGGGGCGACGTGGCGATGACGCGTGCGGCCGTGCGGGCCGGCACCGGCCGTCCGGTGCCCGGGCCGCAGTCGCAGGCGGCGGCCACGGACGTCACGCTGTCCAACGGCATGCTGTCGCTGGCCGTTTCGGCGGGCTCCCAGGACCCCCAGCTGCCCGCGGTCACCCTGGGCAAGCCGCTGGACCTGGCGGCCGTGGGCCACCTGGACCAGCTGGACTGGATGAACCTGCCGTACGCGTCGACGGCGCGGCCGCGCGGGAGCAACGCCTGGCAGCAGCTGACCGTGCGGTCCACCGGCCTGGAGGTGCTGTCCGCGGGCGGCCCGGTCGCCTCCGCCCGGGCCACCGGCGCCTCCACCCAGGTCCCCGACGTCGAGGTGGTGACGACCTTCACGATCGGCGAGGGCGAGCCCTGGGTCACCGCCGAGAGCGTCTTCACCAACCGCGGGGCGCAGGCCCGCACCTTCTGGCTGGGCGACGTCCTCGACCACGACGGCGCCGGCCAGCGCAGCGGCGTCGCCGGGCACGGCACCGTGACGGCCTCCGCCCCGGCCGACTTCGAACCGGCGGCGCCGTGGGTCGGCATGACCGGTTCCGACGGCCAGACGTACGGACTGCTCTACGACGAGCCGGGCTTCACCGCGTACGCCTGCGGGATCTGGGTGATGACCCAGCGTCAGGTGACGATCGACCCGGGTGCCGCGTTCACGCTGCGGCGCCGGATCGCGGCCGTCGGCAACGGCGGCGCGGCCGACCCGTTCGCGGTGCTCGCCGGGCTCTGATCCGGGCTCCAGGCCGCCGAGGTGGCCGTCCCCCGCTACGGGGGGGGCGGCCGCCGCGGCGCGCGACCGGTCAGCGGTTGGTGGACTCCGGCGCCCGCGCGGTGTACCGCGCGCCGCTCACCTCCCGGGCCGGGACGGCGGCGGCGAGCGCCGCGCGCTCGCGCCGGGACAGCCGACGTCAGCCACAACCACGACCGGGCAGCCTCCGCGTCCGTGACACCCTGCCCCGCCACCCGGCGGAACGGGTGGTCACGCGCTCCGGATGGCGTCCACCAGACCCGCGACGAGGGCCGCCCGTTCGGCCATGGTGCCGACGACGACGTACTCGTGGTCGGCGTGCGCCCCGCCCCCGACCGCCCCGAGGCCGTCGAGGGTCGGCACTCCCAGCGCGGCGGTGAAGTTGCCGTCGCTCCCGCCGCCCACCGCCGCGCCCTCGACGCCGGGGAGCAACCGCCGTGCCAGGGCGAAGAGTCCGGCGGACGCCGACTCCGGCATCGGGGGACGCCGGACGCCGCCGCGGACCGAGAGGGCCGCTCCTTCGAGGTGTGGTGTCAGGGCCGCGAAGCCCGCCTCGACGCGATCCCTCTCCTCGGCGGTCGCGACCCGTACGTCGGCGACGACGGTCGCCCGGGCGGGCACGACGTTGCCGGCGGTGCCCGCCGAAGCCACTGTGGGGGTGACGGTCGTCCCGGCCTCGGGCCGGCCGAGCGCCGCGACGGCCAGCACCTGGTGCGCGGCCTCGACGAGGGCGTTGACCCCGGCCTCGGGCTCCAGTCCGGCGTGCGAGGCCCGGCCCGTGACGGTGACCTCGAACGTGCCGCAGCCCTTGCGGCCCGTCTTCAGCGCCCCGCCCTCGGCGGCGCCCTCCAGGACGAGCACGGCGCCGCAGGCGAGGGCCCGCTCCTCGATGAGGGCCCGCGAGTGCGGCGAGCCGACCTCCTCGTCGGAGGTCACCAGGATCTCGACGCCCGACCGGTCCGCCAGCAGGGCCACGCCGTGGACGGCCTGCACGAGACCGCCCAGCATGTCGAAGACGCCGGGGCCGGTGGCGCGGCCGCCGGTGACGGTGAACGGGCGCCGCTCCAGGGTGCGGAGCGGGAACACCGTGTCGTGGTGCCCGAGGATGAGCACCTTCGGCTCGCCACCGCCCGACCAGCGGACGTGCGGCCCGCCCGGGCTCTCCACGAGGACGGCCTCGCCGCCGAGGCGCCTCTCGACGACCCCGGCGACGGCCTTGGCGGACTGTGTCAGGGCGTCGACGTCGCGCGACGGGGACTCGACCTCGACGAGCGTCCTGAGGTCCTCGATCATCGCGTCGGTGCTCACTGTGCCGGTCCTGCGCATCGTCATGCCGTCAGCGTAGTGAGCGGGCCCGCCCGCGCGCCCGCGTCAGCCGCCGGCCTCGCGTGCCACGCGCTCGAGCCGGTTGCGGTGCTCCTCCCACCACCCCCGGTCGCCCGGCGGGACGGCGTCGTTGCCCTGGAGGAAGCCGACGCTGCCGTCGATCAGCTCACGGAGGATGTCGGCGTGGCCGGCGTGCCGCTGGGTGTCCGCGATCACGCGCACCAGGACGTGGTTCAGGGTCACCGCCCGCCGCTCCTGCGGCCACCACGGGACGTGGCCGACCGCGTCGAGCGGCAGGGCCTCGATCGTGCCGTTCGCGTGCTCCCAGGCGCGCCGGTACAGGCCGGTGATCTCGTCGGGCGACTCTTCGGCGGTGGCCCACATGTCCGCGTTGGCCTCCGCGTCCTCCCGGTACCAGGAGGGCCGCTCGTCCCCGAAGTACGGCCGGCCGAAGGTGTCGCCGAGGTAACCCAGCTCAATGCCGGCGGCATGCTTGACCAGTCCCAGGAGGTTGGTCCCCGTGGGCGTCAGGGGGCGGCGCACGTCGTACTCCGAGAGCCCCTCCATCTTCCACAGCAGGCTGTCACGCGCGTCCTGCAGATACCGGAGGAGGTCTGCCTTGGGATTCGGTTCGGTCATGCCGGGAGTCTCCCACCCGCCACCGACAGCGCCTCCGCGACGGGAGCGGGGCGCCGCGTCGCCCGCCGTCCGGTTGGGCCGGGGGAAACCGGGGAGGCGTCCGGCATGGCGACCTGGGAGGAACCGGCGGTCGCGGGCGCGGAGGAGCTGGCCGGGGCGCAGTGCGGAGACTGCCACGTGCATTCGGACTGGTCGGACGGCGGCGCGTCCGTCGAGGCCATGGCGCGTGCCGCACGCGACCTCGGGCACCGCTGGGTGGTGCTGAGCGACCACTCCCCGCGGCTCGCCGTCGCCGGGGGACTGACCGCCGACCGGCTGTGGCGGCAGATCGAGGTGGTCCGGGGACTCGACGAGGAGTTGTGGCCGTTCCGGCTGCTCACCGGGATCGAGTGCGACGTCCTCGAGGACGGCTCTCTGGACCAGGAGGACGAACTGCTGGCCGCGCTCGACGTGGTGGTCGCCTCGGTCCACTCCCGGCTGCGGATGGACGCCGCCACGATGACCCTGCGGCTCCTCACCGCGGTCGGCAACCCCCTCGTCGACGTGCTGGGGCACTGCACGGGCCGGGTCGTCACGGGCCGGGAGCGGCCGGAGTCGCGGTTCGACGCGGAGGAGGTCTTCGCGGCGTGCGCCGCGCACGGCACCGCGGTGGAGATCAACTGCCGCTTCGAGCGTCGCGATCCGCCGCTGCGGCTGCTCCGTCTCGCCGCCGCGACGCCGGGGCTGCTCTTCGCCGTGGACACCGACGCGCACCGGCCGTCGCACCTCGCGCTCCAGCCGTACGGCTGCGCCCGGGCCGCGGCCTGCGGCATCACCGCGGACCGTACCGTGACGGCCTGGCCCGTCGACCGGCTGACGGACTGGTCCGGCGGCCGGTGAACGCCCGGCCGGGCACGGTCGGTCCGCCTCTCACCCGTTCCTTCACCCGTCGCTCCCCCGGTGTTCGCGCGGACGATCTTCCGCCGCGACAGGGTCGAACTGCTTCTGCCGACGGATCTACCGAGGGAAACCATGCGCGCACGGATCAAGATCGCTTCAGCAGTGACGGCCTGCCTGGCCGCGGCGGCCCTCATGGCGGCCACCGGCCCCGGAGCCGCCGAGGCCTCGACCCCGGCGGCCGCGAAGGCCGCCGCCGTGGCCCCCGCGCAGTACACGGCCGAACTCCGGCACACCTTCGCCGCCTTCGACGCGCGGCAGGGCGTCGCGGTCGACCGGAACTACTTCTACGCGGTCAACAACCAGACCATCACCAAGCACGACAAGGCGACCGGCAGACCGCTCCTGCAGTTCGTGGGCGACGCCGACGGCCCGATCATCCACATGGACAGCGCCACCGTGGTCGGTGACAAGCTGTACGCGGCGACCTCGAACTACAACATCACGCCCGAGAAGAGCTCCGTCGAGGTCTTCGACACCCGGACGATGAAGCACGTCGACACCTTCAGCTTCGGCATCGACCGCGGCTCGCTGACCTGGCTGGACCGGCACGACGGCGCGTGGTGGGCGGCCTTCGCCAACTACGACAAGCCCCCGGCGGGTTCGACCGAGCCCTACGGCGGCACCGACAACACCCAGATCGTCAAACTCGACGACCGGTTCCGGGTCGTCGAGGCATGGACGCTGCCGCAGGAACTCCTGGACAAGATCCGGCCGATGAGCAACTCCGGCGGCTCGTGGGGCCCCGACGGCCGGCTGTGGATCACCGGCCACGACTACGACGAGGCCTACGTGATGGACATCCCGTCCGAGGGCTCGGACCTGCGCTGGGTGGCGACCGTCAAGCTGCCCGGCGTCGAGGGCCAGGCCATCGCCTGGGACCGCTCCACCAGGACCCCCGAGCTGTGGACCATCAAGCGCTCCACCGAGCAGGTGCTGGTGTTCAGGGCCCCGTACGCCTCGATCGACGACCCGGACACCCGCCAGTGGACGGTCGTCGGCCCGGGCCACTTCGTGGAGTGACCCCTCCCGGCCGCCGGGTGCCTTCGCGCACGCGGGAGCGGACGCGGCGTCAGATGTCGTACCCGCGGGAGACGATCAAGGATCGCCTACGATCCAGCCATGAGCGCTCTGGCGGGATATCGGGTGATGTGGTCGAACCTGCGGCGGCGGGACCCCGTTCTGCTCTCCCCCGCCGTCCTGACCGCGGTCATCGGAGTCCTGGCGGTCCTCACCCCCCAGGACGTCCCCTTCACCCGTCTGCTGCCGGCGGCGCCCGCGCTCGCCGCGTCGCTCTGGTCCGTGCGGGCGACCCTCACCCTCGGGATGATCTGCCTGCTCCCGGTCATCGGCTACGCCCTGGCCTTCTCCGACATGTCCGCCCTCTACACCGCGGGCGCGATCGGGGCCGTCACCCTGGCCGCGGCCTACGCCAGCCACTTGCGCCTGCAGCGCGAACGCACCCTCGCCCAGGTCCGCGCCGTGGCCGACGCGACGCAGGAGGTCCTGCTCAGGCCGGTGCCCGAGCGCATCAGGAACCTGGAGATCGCCACCTTCTACCTCGCCGCGGCGCCCCAGGCCCGCATCGGTGGCGACTTCTACGCCGCCGCCGACACCCCCCACGGCCTGCGCCTCATCCTCGGGGACGTCCGCGGCAAGGGCCTGCCCGCCGTCGGGGTCTCGGCCGCGCTCCTCGGGTCCTTCCACGAAGCGGCCTACGACTCCCCTGATCTGGCCCACCTCGCACACCGCCTGGAGACCACCTTCGCGCGGTACACCGCGGCCGTGCCCGCCGAGGACGACTGCGAACGCTTCGCCACCGCCGTCATCGTGGAGATCCCGCCGGCCGCCGGCCACGCCTCCGTGCTCAGTTGCGGGCATCCCCCGGCCCTGCTGGTGCACGAGGGCCGCACCCGGGCCATCGAGCCCGCCGTCCCGTCACCTCCGGTCAACCTGGCGGCACTTCTGGGCTCCGGCTACCACGTGGACCGCGTCCCCCTCGCCGTCGGCGACCTGCTGCTGCTCTACACCGACGGGGTCAGCGAGACCCGTGACCCGGGCGGCGCCTTCTTCCCCCTCCCCGCCTGGACCCGGCAGACCGCCACCACCTCACCGGCCGGGTTCCTGAAGCTGCTCCACCGGGCCCTTCTCCGGCACGGCAACGGCTGCCTCAACGACGACATCGCCTGCGTCGCCATCCGCAGGACCGCGGCGGACGCCCTGTGAACATGGCTGACCGATGACCGCTGACCTCGCGAGGGCGGTGGCCGTGCACACCGTGCGGGACGCGCCCCGCGGAACGGCTCGCCGTGGGCCGGCAACGACGGGCCGCGGCGCCCGGCGCCGTATCGTTGTTGATCTCTTCGACGGGAGCCGCCATGACCACGCCGCAGGACCTGATGATCGTCAGCATGGACGTGCCCACGAGCCCGCCCGTCGAGGCGGGCGACCTGTCACTCGCGCTCGCCGGGGCCGAGGTGGTCGATCTCCTCGGTGCGCGGGCCGTCACCCTGGACGGTGACCGCCTGGTCCCGGGGGCCGGGCCGGTCACCGGTGACCATCTGCTGGACCAGGCGGCGTCCGCGCTCGTCGACCGCGAACCGTACGAGACGGTCGAGGACTGGCTGTGGCGCAGGGGCCGCAACCTTTCCTCGGTCTACCGCGCCGGCCTGCAGGCGGCCGGGCTGACCGCCGTGAGCAGCCCCCGCTGGCGGCCCTGGGCCACCGGCGAGCCGGTGCTGCTGGACTCCGCCGCCCGCGGGGAGGCGCTGGGCCGCTGGCAGTCCGGGGAGCCGGTCCTGAGCGCCCTGGCCGCCGCCGCCGGGATCTCCGGGGACCGTGCCGCGACCGAGGCCGGAGATGTCACCGACGACGCCGTGGCCACCGTGCTGGCCGCGGTCCACGACGCCGTCGAGGAACTGCAGTCGGTGCGGCAGCGCAAGGACATCGAGAAGGCGGCGTTCGACAACATCTGGCGGGCCTGAGCGAGCCGGCCGCGGCGGACGGTGCCGGCGATCGTCGCGCGGTGGACGTCCCGCTCGGCGAGCCGGCCTGGTGCCGTTCGACCCCGGCCAGACGCAGCACCCGCACGGCGCCTGCGTCACCCCGGCGTTCCGGAGGGGGCGGCGTTCCGGTCGTTCAGGGAGTGCGCGATGCCGCCGAGCAGCCGCGGCACGTCGTCGCGACCGGTGACCGCCTCGATGAAGGCCGGCCGGCCCGGGGTCCGCGCGGCCCGGTCGAGCGCCGCGTCGAGCCCGTCCCCGGTGCGGACGGTCGCGACGAACGGGTCCCGCACGCCGAGGGCGGCCGGGACGGCGGGCCAGTCCCAGGCGGCGATGTCGTTGTACACGGCGCGGGGGCCGTGGATGACCCGCTCGACGGTGTAGCCCCGGTTGTTGACCAGGACGATCACCGGCGCGAGGCCGTGCCGCCCGAAGGTGCCCAGTTCCTGGACCGTCATCTGGGCCGAGCCGTCCCCGATGAGCAGGATGCCGCGGCGCGACCGGTCGGCCAGCTGGGCGCCCAGCAGCGCGGGCAGGGTGTAGCCGATCGAGCCCCACAAGGGCTGTCCGATGAAACGCGTCCCGGCCGGCAGCCGCCGGGTGGCCATGCCGTAGTACGCGGTGCCCTGTTCCGCCGCGATGACGTCCCCGGGCCGCACCGCGGCGGCCACGGCGTTCCACAGGCGGTCCTGCGTCAGCGGGGCGTCCCCCGGTGGCTCCTCGGCGGCGGCGGTGGCGGTCGGACGGGGCGCGGGCGGCGCCTCCCGGTCCGCGACGAGTTCGGCGAGTACGGCCAGCCCCGCGCGCAGGGGCACGTCGTGGAAGACCTCGCCGTCGACACTGGCGCTGCCGGGACCGAGTGAGATGCCGGTCGCGGTGTCGAAGCCGTGCGTGAAGCCGCCGCTGGTGGTGTCGGCGAGGACGACTCCGGCCCTGATCAGCAGGTCCGCGTCGTCCACGAGGTGGCGGACCACGCGGTCGCTGAAGGCTCCGGAGTACACGCCGAGGTGGAAGGGGTTCCCCTCGTCGACGAGGTCCTTGCCGGACACGAGGGTGGCGTGCGGCAGGGGCCCGGCGGCCAGCAGGCGGGTGAGCTCAGCGCGCGCCCCGAAGCGGTCGACGAGGAAGTCCGCGAGGACGGTGACCGTTCCGGCCCGCTCCAGCCGTGCCCGCGCGGCCCGGCCGAACGCGGCCGGGCCGGCGCCGCCGGGTGCCGTCCCGGATCGCCACGGGCGCACCGGAACGGCCGGGACGGCGACCGGGGCCACCGCGACGTCCGAGGCCAGCCGCAGGTAGGCGGGGCGGCTGCCGCGGACGGCGGTGCCGAGGACCCGGTCGATGGTGGCCGCCGCGGTGCCGGGGCGCAGGGTGGCGTGCGCGCAGACGACCTCCGCGTGGGCGCGGGCGAACCGCTCGAAGTCGGCGTCGCCGAAGGTGTGGTGCAGCAGGGCGCCGGTGCGTTCCGCGGCCCGCGCGGGGCCGACCGCGATGTGCAGCAGCGGGACGTACTCGGCGTAGCTGCCGGCCACCGCGTTGATCGCGCTGAGCTCGCCCACCCCGTACGTCGTCAGCAGCGCCCCGAAGCCGGCGATCCGGGCGTAACCGTCGGCCGCGTAGGCGGCGCCCAGCTCGTTGGCGGTGCCGACCCAGTTCATGCGGGGATGGGCCAGGACTCGGTCCAGGAACGCGAGGTTGTAGTCGCCGGGGACTCCGAAGACGTGCGAGACGCCGAGGTCGGCGAGCCGGTCCAGCAGGTGGTCGGCCACGGTGGCCGGGGGGTCGTGTGCCATGCGAATCGC
This sequence comes from Streptomyces sp. NPDC058864, assembly GCF_042742985.1. Taxonomy (NCBI): domain Bacteria; kingdom Bacillati; phylum Actinomycetota; class Actinomycetes; order Kitasatosporales; family Streptomycetaceae; genus Streptomyces; species Streptomyces sp. NPDC058864. Next base: position 76,627 of record NZ_JBHYMQ010000011.1, read on the forward strand.
CTCCGGAGTGCCGGCATCCCCCCTTCCCAGCCTTTCTCCGCGGGACGCCCACTGGACCGGCCGAAAGCGAGAATTACGCCGCCGTAGCCCTGTGGAATCCGCAAATTCGCAGGTCACAGACCGCGCGTCGGCCGCGTACCGGACTTATGGTGGGAGGGCGGCCGATCGCGCGGACACACGCGGTGACCGCGGTCAACCGGGTACGTGAGAAGGCGGTGAACGGCCATGACAGCTGCCTCCCCGCCCTCCCGGTCCCCCATTGAGGACTGGCGGGACCTGGCCGCGCTGTGCACGGCGGTCAGGGCGGAGCTGCCCCTGCTGGCCTCGGACATCACCGACCGCATCCGCGAGGAGATCCCGGACTACCACCTCGTGCCGCGCGCCGAGCACGAGGCGGGCGTGCTGCAGCAGTGCGAGGGACTGCTCACCGGTCTGGTCACCCGCCGGGGCCCGTCGCCGGAGGAGCGCGAGCACGTCATGGCGCTGGGGCGCGCGAGGGCCCGTGCGGGATTGCCGCTGCAGTCCCTGATCGCCGCCTTCCACGTCGGGTACCGGGAGATCTGGAACGTCCTGCTCTCCCGGGCCGGGTCGGACGGCGGGGACGGCCGGAGCCGGCAACTGGTGCGTCTCGTCGGCACCGTGTGGACCTGGGTCGAGCAGATCACCGGCGCCGCGGCCGAGGCGTACAACGACGCGCTGCGGGCCCGGGACGCCGTCCAACTCAGCCTGACCTACCGCTTCTTCCAGGGTCTGTACGCCCACTCGCCGGGGGCGGAGCCGGAGATGGCACAACTCGCGCGCGCCCTGGGCTACGCCCCGGCCGGGACGTTCCAGGCCGTGTGCGCCCCGGCCCCGGCGTGGACCGACGAGCAGCTCACGGAGCTGCGCGGCCGCCTCAACCGCCTTGCGGGCACCGCACGGTGCGCCAACCAGGGTGCCACCATGGTGGCCGTGGTGCAGGGCATGCCCGCCGACGCCGTGACCGGGGCCATGCGCGACCTGGTCCCGGGGCTGCCGATCGGCACCGGGCTGGCGCGCCGGGGCCTGGCCGGCGCCGCCGCCGGCATCGTCGACGCCCAGGCGGCACTCGCGCTGGCCGGCGCCGACGGGCCGGCCGTGCCCTTCGACGACGCGTGGCTGGCGGCGACGCTGTTCCCGCAGGCCGGCAGACTGGCACCGCTGCTGGAACCCGCTGCCGGGCCCGCCGCGGCGCACCCCGAACTTGCCCTGACCGTGCGCGGGTTCGCCGACAACGGCTTCTCCCTCACCTCGACCGGCAGGGCGCTGCACCTGCACCCCAACACCGTGAAGTACCGCCTCAACCGCTGGCGCGAGCTGACCGGTTGGGACGTGCACACCTGGCCCGGACTGTCCGCGAGCCTGCTTGGACTGGGACTTGCGGAGGCGGGGGCGTTCGATCCGCGACTCCAGGGTTGACGAAGTCCCAACTCGCTGAGAACGGGGCGGTTCCGGACGATGAGGGCGAAGGATGGGTACCATCCGGCAGCAACATCCGATACACGAGGAAGCGGCTGTCGTGTCCCACAACACAACCATTCAGGACCGGTATGCGACGCGTCTCGCAGAGGACCTGGAGAACAACGCCAACGAACAGGAAGCGGTCCGGGAGCAGGTCGCGGAGCTCCAGGCCCGCCTGACCCGGCTCGAGGACGAGCGGGCCTGGCTGACCCGGTTGCAGGGCACCGTGACGACCGGCGGACCGGCCGTCACGGCACGCGAGGAACCTGCCGACGCCGAGCCTGCCGAAGAGGTCCGGGCGGAGGAGGTCCGGGCGGAGGAGGTCCCGGCCGAGGAGGTGCCGGCTCCCGTCGGCACCGGATCGCCACCGGCGGGCAGGACCCGCGGGGTCCCCCGGCCCCGCGCCCGGAAGCCGGCCGCGGCGGCGAAGTCCCGGAAGACCGGCAAGAAGCCGGCACCGGCCGGCGACAAGGAGAAGCCCACCCTGCGCGGTCTCGTCGCGGACGTCCTCGCCGCCGACGAGGAACCGCGCATGGTCAGTGAGTTCGTCGAAGCGCTGGCCAAGCGTCACCCCGACCGTTCGGCACCGAGCGCCCCGGTCGTACGCAACGCGCTGGAGGCGCTGGTCGCGAAGGGGCTCGCCGAGCGGTCCCGCCGCCAGGGCAGCGTCTTCTACACCCCTGTCACGCCCTCGGCCGGCACCGGTGCCGGCGCAGCGGGCGCGGCGGCTTCCGAGGCCGGGGAGCCGGTCACGGCGACGGCCTGACCGGGCGCCGTGGCAGGGGTACGCCTCTGCCACGGCGGAGTGGCCGCGGCCGTGCCGAGCGGTCAGGTGGCGACGTTCTTCAGCGCCGCGCCGAGCGCCTTGAGGTCCAGACCCGCGAGGTGGTCGAGGAAGTGGCGGCGTACGGACGACAGGTTGGTCGGCCATGCCTCCCGCAGCCGGGCGAGGCCCGACTCGGTGAGGACCGCGTTCCAGCCGCGGGCGTCCCGCGTGCTCTTGACGCGCTGGACGAGCCCGTCGTTCTCCAGCCGGTGCACGACACGCGTCATCCCGCTCACCGACAGCTCGCAGGCCCCCGCGAGGTCGCTCATGCGCAGCTTCCGGTCGGGCGCCTCGGAGAGGTTCATCAGGGCCAGGTACTCGATCAGCGGCAGCCGCTGTTCGCGGACCAGGTCGGCGTCCATGGCACGGGGCAGGGCGTAGATGACACGGCTCAGCGACCGGACGACCGCCTCCTCGTCCGGACTGAGCGGCACGATGGCTTCAGGGGCCGCTTCCTGCCGCGGCATGACGTCTGACATGCCCCTAGTTTACTTGCGCGGCGAAGGAAGTGAACGCCCCCTAACAGGGGGAACCCGGAATCTTCATGAAGTTGAGATCATCAAGCGTTTCGTCCCTTTTTGCCGGTTGCGATAGGTCTCCAGCAGTCGCAACCAGACCTCGCTGATCGTGGGAAAGGCCGGCACGGCGTGCCAGAGCCTGTCGATCGGTATCTCTCCGGTCACGGCCACGGTGGCGGAGTGGAGCAGTTCGGCGACGCCGGGACCGGCGAAGGTGACCCCCGCGACGGTGCCCCGGTCCTCGTCGACGAGCATGCGGGCCCGGCCGCGGTAGCCGACGGCGTACTGGTGGGCACCCGCGATGCGGGAGAGGTCGTGGTCGACGACCGTGACCCGGCGCCCGGTGCGCTCGGCCTCGCGGACGGTCAGGCCGACGGTGGCGACCTCGGGGTGGGTGAAGACGACCTGCGGGACGGCAACGGTGTCGGCCGTGGCGGAGTGGGTGCCCCAGGGGGCGCCGTCGACCGGTTCGCCCTTGGCGCGCGCGGCGATGGCGGCTCCGGCGATCCGGGCCTGGTACTTGCCCTGGTGGGTCATCAGGGCCCGGTTGTTGACGTCGCCCACGGCGTACAGCCAGTCGCCCGCCACACCGGCCACCCGGCAACTGTCGTCCACGAGCAGCCAGTCCCCCGGTGTGAGACCGACGGTCTCCAGGCCCACGTCCCGGGTCCGCGGGGTGCGGCCGGTGGCGAAGAGGATCTCGTCCGCCCTCAGTTCCCCGCCGTCCGCGAGGGTGATGCGCACCTCGCCGTCCTCGCGGACCATTGCGGCCACGGAAGCCCCGAACCGGAGGTCGGCGCCGGCTTCGCGAAGGTGCTCGGCGACCAGTTCGCCGGCGAACGGCTCCATCCTCGGCAGCAGTCCGGCCTCGTCACGGACCAGCATCGTCACCCGGGAGCCGAGGCCCTGCCATGCTGTCGCCATCTCGACGGCCACCACTCCCCCGCCGACCACGGCCAGGCGCCCGGGCACCGCGTCGGCGCTCGTCGCCTCGCGGCTCGTCCACGGGCGTACCGCGTCGAGACCGGGGAGGTCGGGCAGCGCCGCCGCCGTACCGGTGCAGACGGCCACCGCGTGCCGGGCGGTCAGCGTGAGGCCGTCCCCCTCGGGCGTGCGCACGGCCACCGTCCGGGGACCGGCGAGCCGGGCGTGGCCGCGGATCAGGTCGACGCCGGCCGACTCCAGCCAGGCGACCTGGTCCCCGTCCTTCCAGTACGCGGCCATCGCGTCACGGTGCGCGAGGACCGCGGCGGCGTCCAGCGGACCGGCCACCGCCCGGTCGAGCCCGGGCACGCGCAGCGCGTCGGCCCGCGCCACCACTGGTCGCAGCAGGGCCTTGCTCGGCTCGCAGGCCCAGTACGAGCACTCGCCGCCCAGCAGGTCGCGTTCCACGATCACGGCACTGAGCCCCGCGGCCGCGGCGCGGTCGGCGACGTTCTCGCCGACCGGTCCGCCGCCGATGACGACCACGTCGTAGGTGTCGCGTACCGGGTGTGTGTCCACTGCGTTCATCACTTCTCCTGTCGCTCTGTGTGCGTACTGTGCTGGTCCGGCCACGAGGTGCCGGAAGCCGGTCGCGGCGTGCCGGTGCCCGCGTCGCGGGGCCGCCGTTCCCGCGTGGGAGCAGATGCTCGTATCATGGGGAGGATGCTCGGGAGGAAACCATGAGCGCTGCGGCGTCGAAAGCCGACTCGTGCAACAACCTGGCGCTGCGCAAGGCGGCCCGGTACCTCGGCGCGACCTACGACAAGGCCCTCGCCCCGGTCGGCCTCCGCGCGACGCAGTTCAGCATCCTGCAGCACCTCGGCGCCCGGGGTGAGACGACGATCACCGCCCTCGCCGACCTGATCGCCATGGACCGCACGACGATGGCCTCCAACCTCAAGCCGCTCGCCCGCGAGGGTCTGGTCACCGTCGAGACCTCGGCGGCCGACCGCCGTGCGCGGATCGTCACGATCACCCCGGACGGACTCACCCGGATGAAGGCGGCGATCCCCCTCTGGAACGAGGTCCAGGGCCGGTTCGAGGAGCGGTTCGGAGCCGAGGACGCGGCCCGGCTGCGCGGGTTCCTCGAGGCCGTCCTGGACACCGGTTTCGAGCCCTGGGCGGAGTGAGCGGCCGACGCCGGGGCGGGTCATGACCTGGTGACGGCGAGGTCGTCCGCGGTCTCGCCGACCGCCCGGGCCGGACCGCGGGCGGCGCGCCGACGCCGGCGGTCGTTGCACCACGCGACCGCGCACGCCGCCCCGTACAGCAGGCTGATCGGCGCGGCGAGCAGCAGCATGCTGACCGGGTCGGTGCTCGGGGTGGCGATCGCCGCGAATGCGGCGACACCCATGAGCATGCCGCGCCACCAGCCGGCCATCCGCCGGGCGCTGATCACCCCGCCGAGGTTCAGCAGCACGAGGAGCACGGGGAGTTCGAAGGAGAGACCGAAGACGAGGACCATGCGGGTGGCCAGGTCGAGGAAGTCGTCCACGGGCAGGATGTTGGTGGCGTTGTCCGGGGTGAAGGAGATCAGCACCCGGGCGGTCGTCGGCAGGGTCCGGTAGGCCACGACGGCACCGGTCAGGAAGAGGGGGATCCCGGCCCCGAGGAAGGCCAGGGTGTACTTCCGCTCGCCGCGGTGCAGTCCCGGCGCGACGAAGGCCCACACCTGGTAGAGCCACACCGGGCTCGCACCGACCACTCCCGCGGTGATCGACACCTTCAGCGCGAGGGTGAACGGTGAGAGGAGGCCGTTGAGGGAGATCACGCCGCAGTGACCCGAACCGTCCGCCGCGGAGGCCCCGGTCAGCCGGCCGGGCGCGCAGCCGGGCAGCGGATCGATGAGGAACCCGATCAGTTGCCGGTGGAAGAGGGCCGCGCCGACGGTGACGAGCAGAATCGCCCCGACGGCCTTGAGCAGGCGGTTGCGCAGTTCGCGCAGATGCTCCCGGAGGGGCATTCCCTCGGGGTCACGCGGGGTGCCGGTGGTCATGGGCGGTCCGTCCCGGGCGCTTCAGCGCCGGTGGGGCACGTCCGCCGCGGTGGCCTCGGGCGCCGGGTGCGGGATTCCGTCCCCGGCTTCGAGGGCCGCGGTCCGCACGGTGCCCGTGGCATCGTCGACGCCGTCGTCCCGCATGGCCTTGGTCTCGCTCCGGAGGATCCGGAGCGACTGCCCGAAGGAACGGGCCATGTCGGGGAGCCGTTTGGCGCCGAAGAGGAGGAGGACGACGACGAGGATGAGGAGGATCTCGGGTGCTCCGAGCCTGCCGAACATAGGTGTTTCCTTTCTGGGGTGCTGAGTTGCCGAACGCGGTGTCGGGGCCGGGGGACGGCCCCGTCACCGCTGCCCGCCGTCACCGGGCGGATCGCGCGGGTCAAGGTCCGCGAGGTCCAGGTCCCCCAGTTCGGGCGGGAGTTGGTCGCGCAGGCCCGCCCGGGCGCCCTGCGCGAGCTCACGGAGCCCGCGCAGGGCACGCACGGTGTCGGAGACCAGCCCGGGGAGCTTGTCGGGACCGACGAGGACGACCGCCACCACGAGCAGCGTCAGGACTTCCAGCGGGCCGATGTCGGAGAACACCGTGCCTCCCGTCTGTGGGTGGGTCCGCCCGGGTCGGCCCCGGCCGAAGGGTTATGCCCTAGCGGGCCCGCGCACCGGCGGCGCGGCGGTACGGGGCGAGGAAGGTGCCGAGTTCCGCCAGCATCTCCTCCGGCGCCTGCTCGGCGACCCAGTGGCCGGCACCGCGGACGACCACGCCCCTGACGTCCTCCGCCAGGTCCTGCAGCGCGCCCCCGACGGCGCCGCCCCAGCTCTCGGATCCGCCGATCGCCAGGACCGGCATCCTCAGCTTCTTCTTCGCGCGGTCCTCGTTCTGCCGGCCGGTGGTGTCCCATGCGCGGTAGAACCCGAAGCTCCCGCGCAGCGCCGCGGGGTCGGAGAAGAGGCGCACGTAGTAGTCGCGTGCGTAGCGGGGCAGCCTCTCCCCGCCCTGGATGTCGAACTCGTAGCCGTAGAAGTCCGCTTCGCGACCTCTGACCAGCCTTTCGATCAGCTCGTGGTCGACCCGGTTGAACGGGATGTGCCAGAGCCTGTTGTTGTCCCGCTCGTCCAGGAACAGGATCGGCGAGGCGGACGGGCGCGGGGGTCCTGGGACCTCGGCCAGGGCCACCCGGGTGACCCGCTCCGGATGGTCGGCCGCCAGCGCGTAGCTGATGATCATGCCGGTGTCATGGCCGACGACGGCGAAGCGCTCGTGGCCCAGGGCGTCCATCAGGGCGATCAGGTCGCCCGCCAGGGTGCGGGTGTCGTACCCGCCGCGGGGCTTGTCGCTCAGTCCCATGCCGCGCTGGTCGACGGCGATGACCGTGTGGTGCCGGGCCAGTTCCGGCATCAGCATCCGCCAGGCGTACCAGTTCTGCGGCCAGCCGTGCACCAGGAGCAGCGGCGGCCCGTCACCTCCGATGACGACGTGCTGGCGCAGCCCGCCGGCCCGTACGAAGCGGCTGCTGAAGGTCTTGGTGAACCCGGCCGGCAGCCGGGGCGCCGAGGAGACGGTGCCGAGCCCGTCCGGCATCCGCGTCCGCGTGGACGGGGCGGCCGAGGCCGACGGCAGCCCACCGGCCAGTGAAAGGCCGGCGACGGTGACGGCTGAGGCGGCCGCGCCGCCGACGAAGGTGCGTCGTGACAGTCCGCGCGGGGCGCGGTGCGACGCCGGCTCCCGGGCGGGGCCGTCCTGCCCGGACGGCTCGACGGGGGGCATGTTCACGGGGGATTCCTTTCACTACAAACGAGCATCTGCGCGTATCGGGGTGGAGAAGGAGGCCGCGTGGTTGCGGCCCCGCAGGCCCCTGCGCGAGGAAGTCGGCGGTCAGCGGCCGGGGAAGCGCTGCTTGATCTCCTGGAGCACCCAGCCGTTGCCGTCCGGGTCGCTGAAGGTGGCGAACGAGCCGTAGGAGGCGCGCTCGGGCTGCAGGCCGGCCAGCCGGCCCTGCCCCTCCAGCCCGTGAGTGGCGTCGCCGCCCGCGTGGCCGTGGAAGAGCAGCCCGCCGGCGTCGTGGAAGACCTCGCTCACCTCGATGCCGCGGCCGAGCAGCTCCGCGCGGGCCTCCTCGATGTCGAGGACGGCCAGGTACAGACCCTGCATGGAGCCCGGCTCGGCGGAGGTGAGCCCCTCGCCGAACATGATCGAGCACTCGGAGCCCGGCGGGGTGAGGTGCACCGCGCGCCAGTCCGCGGTGGGGGCCTTGTCCAGATCCAGGCGGAAGCCCGCCGCCTCGTAGAACGCCTTGGCCCGATCGACATCGGAAACGGGCAGAATGACCAGTTCGAACTTCATGTACATGGCGATTTCCTTCTTGATTGACGACGGTGCGCCGCAGGCGGGCGGGCCACCGTTCCGGGAGACGGGGACGGAGGCGCCACAGCCGGTGCCGCACGCCGGGTACCGGCCGGGTCACCGAAGGCTTCGAGCCCTGCTCCAGGAGCTGCTCGATCCGTCCTCGTGGTGATGACCGTAGGCGATTAGCCATTAACGCGCAAAGCCCTGATGGCCGAATTCCGGCTTTCGTGACACACCTCACCGCACGGGAAGACAGCGAGGCCCGTATCCGTTTCAGACATAACGCAGAGCGATCTAGACTGACCTCGAAGGGAGGTCCGCCCCATGCCCGCACCCACGACCGAGCGCAGTCCGCTGACCCAGCCCGCGGCCGCCGACGCACTCCTGCGATTCCTCAACACGCACGCCTCGGGACCACGGCAGCTCCCCGAGCGCTTCGCGGACGCCGACGGCCTGCACGCCTGGCTGCAGGAGCACGATCCGGACACCGGGACGACCCATGTCACCGAGGCCGACGCGGCCGGTGCGCGCGAACTGCGCGACGCCTTGATCACGGTGCTGCTGGCGCACGCGGGCGACAGGAACACCACACCCGAGGCGCTCGCCCGGGCGGAGGAGCACCTGCGCGGCGTCGCGGCCCGATACCCCCTCGCCACGGTCGTCACCGCCACGGGCGCCACCTTGACGAGCACGCAGACCGGCATCCCCGGACTGTTCGGGACGGTACTGGCGAGCGTCACCGCACTCGCCCACGCGGGTCTGTGGGACAGGCTGCGGGCGTGCCGTCACGACCCCTGCCACTTCTGCTTCTTCGACCGGACCCGCAACAGCTCGGCCGGCTACTGCGGCCCGAAGTGCGCCTCCCGCGCGTCCATGCGCGCCTACCGGCAGCGCAGGAAGGAACAGGCCGCCGGAACGGCGGACTGACCCCCGCACGCTGTGTCGCGCCGGTGGTACGTCCATGACGCCCAGTGCCCGTGATATGAACCTCGCAGCACTGAAAGGCACAAATCGGGCGGGCCGTCCCACGGGAGGGCCATGAGCCGCGGCCCGGACGGCTGACCGGCGGAAGGTGGGCGGACATGCCGCACTACGATCTTGTGGTCCTCGGGGCGGGAAGCGGCAACATGCTCTTCGGGGAGGAGTTCGCGCACCTGCGCCGCGCCATCGTCGAACCGGGCCGCTTCGGCGGTACGTGCCTGAACCGGGGCTGCATCCCCAGCAAGATGTTCGTCGTCGCGGCCGACGCGGCGGAGAACGCGCGGGCGGCCGCGCGGCTCGGGGTCCGCGCCACCGTGGAGCCGGTGGACTGGAAGACCGTCCGCGACCGGGTGTTCCACCGGATCGACCCGCTCCACGACAGCGCGCTGGACTACCGCCGGGACAACGGCATCGACGTCTACAGCGACGAGGCGCGTTTCGTCGAGCCGAAGGTGCTGGAGGTGGGCGGGGAGCGGATCACCGCCGACACCTTCGTCGTCTCGATCGGCTCACGGCCCGACGTGCCGGACGTCCCCGGGCTGGACTCGGTGCCGTTCCACACCTCCGACACCATCATGCGGATCGAGGACGCCCCCGCTTCCCTGGCCGTCATCGGCGGCGGTTTCATCGCGGCCGAGTTCGGCCATGTCTTCAGCGCCTTCGGGACGGACGTGACGATCGTCCAGCGGGGGCCCCGCCTGCTGATGGCGGAGGACGAGCAGGTGTCCGAGCGCTTCACCGAGCTCGCGTCCCGGCGGCACCACCTCCTCCTCGGCGCCACCGTCGCCTCCGTCGAGCGGCGTCCCGGCGGGGTCGAGGTGAGCGTGACCTGCCCCGACGGCGACCACGTCGTCCAGGCCGAGATGCTGCTGGTGTGCACCGGCCGCCGGCCCAACAGCGACCGGCTGGACGCCGCCGCCGGCGGGCTGGAACTCGACGAGCACGGTCACATCGTGACCGACAGCAGCTACCGCACGTCCGTGCCGGGGGTCTGGGCCCTCGGCGACGTCGTGAACCACTTCCAGCTCAAGCACATGGCGAACGCGGAGTCCCGTGTCGTACGGCACAACCTGCTCCACCCGGACGACCTGCGCACCCTGTCGAACAGGATCGCCCCGCACGCGGTCTTCACCAGCCCGCAGATCGCGAGCGTCGGCCTGACCGAGCAGGAGGCACGCCGCAGCGGCACCGAGTACCTGGTGAGCGTGCGCCCCTACGCGGACACCGCCTACGGATGGGCCCTGGAGGACACCACCAGCTTCGTGAAGGTCCTGGCGGATCCCCGCGACCGGAGCATCCTGGGCGCGCACATCATCGGTCCCCAGGCCGCGACGCTGATCCAGCCGCTGATCCAGGCCATGGCGCTGGGGCAGACGGCCGACCAGGTCGGCCGCGACGTGCTGTACATCCACCCCGCGCTCACCGAGGCCGTCGAACAGGCACTGCTCGATCTGTAGCCCGAGGTCCACCCGGAGCGGTCCCGCCCGAGACGGGACCGCTCCGGGTCATCAAGAGGCGGCGCGGCGGGCTACATCTTCATGCCGCTCTTCATCTGCTTCATGTCGTGCGCGTCCATTCCCCTGCCCATGTCCATCAGCATCCGGTGGATGTCGTGGACCGGTGAGGGCATGACGACGAAGGGCCGCATCATGCCCTCGTCCTCGTGGTCGAGGAGGTGGCAGTGGTACATCACCTTGCCGGTCTGGTCGGCGAGCCGTCCCGCCACGGTGACCAGGGTGTTGGCGTTGACGGTGATGGTGTCCTTCCAGCCGGCCTCCTCCGGGGCGACCGGGACCGGCGCGCCGAGGGTGATGGGCTTCTTCGTCTGCGCCGTGGCGAAGTCCATGCCGGAGGTGTCGACGGCCCGCCGGTCGACGACCTGGAAGTTCATCAGGTGGATGTGCATCGGGTGGTAGATGGGCACGCCCTCGGGGGCGGCGCTGATGAAGTGCCACTTCTCCCAGGTGCCGGCGGCGGCGAAGAAGGTGGTGGTGTCCTCGAACATGGTGCCCGTGCGGCGCAGCGTCCGGGTGCCGCCGGGCATGTCGACGGTGACGATGCCGGTGCCGGGTGCCGTGCCGGCCGGGACCTGCTCCATCTCCCAGATCTGGGGCATGGCGCCGGTCGTATCGAAGCTCAGCAGGACGAAGCGTTCGGTGGCGTCCTTGGGCACATCGGCGAGGGTGAGCCTGCGGAAGGACTTCGACAACGTTGTCGGAAGCGGGTGGAGCGCGCGGCGCTTCTTCTCGACGCGGAACTGCATGACCTCGGCGTGGGGGATCAGGAAGTCGGGCAGGTCGGCGCCGGGGGTCTGGCCGGGGATGGTGTTGACGAGCTTGAGCTTCCTGCCGGGGAAGGCCGCGAAGTCGATGACGACGTCGGCGCGTTCCGCGGGCGACAGGGAGATCGCCTCGTCGATCGTCTCCGGCTTGCCGAGCAGGCCCATGTCGGTGCCGATCAGCTTCATCGCGCCGCGCACGACCTTGCCGGTCTCCTCGTCCACGACGACGAGGCGGTAGATACGGGCGCCGGACACGTTCAGCAGCCGGAAGCGGTAGGCGCGGGCCTGGACGTCCAGGTACGGCCACACCACACCGTTGACCATGGTGAACGGGGCCAGGCTCGCCAGGGCGGGCGGGAGGGTGCCCGGCATCGGCATCGAGCCGGGGCCCAGGATCCGCTTGGCGAGGACCTGGCCGGTGAGCCGGCCCTGGGCGTCGGTGTCGAAGTTGACGTCCTGGATGGTCAGCGGGATCTCGTGCTCGCCGCGGGGCAGACCGAGCCGGTCCTCCTCCGCGTCGCGGACGACGTAGTTGCCGATCAGTCCGGACTGGACGTTGAGCGAGGTCACCGACATGGCGTGGTCGTGGTAGAAGAGGTGCGTCGCCGCCTGGTCGTTGGCGTACTCGCCCAACTGCCCGTTTCCGGAGGTCACCCCGAACTCGGCGGCGCCGTCGCTGAGGGCGTTCTGGTGACCGCCGTGCACATGGACCGTGGTCCATGCGGTGAGCCGCTCGACCTCGGGGCGCGGCGACGCGCCCTCGGCGCCGGGACGGTTGTAGGGCAGCAGGCCGGGGCCGGGGCCCTCGGCGTTCACCCACACCGCCTTGACCGGGGTCCGGCCCTTGAGCTTGTTGTTCCAGGCGACGCGCACCCGCTCCCCGCTGCGGACCTCGATGGTCGGGCCGGGGAAGTGTCCGGCGTAGGTCCACAGCCGGGCGGGCGGCATCTGGGAGTGCAGCCGGATCCGGGACTCGACCATGTCGATCTCCGTGATCCCATGGCTCTTGGGGCGCAGCGTCGGCGGGACGCGCAGCGGGTCCCGGAACGGCTTCAGCGTCGTGAACGTGGGCTCGTTCACGCCCTGCAGCGCATCGGCCGCCTCCGCAGTGCCCTGGAAGACGCCGGTGGAGGCGAGGACACCGGTACCTGCGACGGCGACGGCGGCGGCGGTGGCCCCGGCCATGCCGAGAACGGTCCGCCTGCTGGTCGTTGACATGTAAGTGTTCATCCTGTTCTGGGTGGTACGAGCGCGGGAGGCGCGGCTTCGAGGGGACGCGCACGTGCTCCCCCGGGTCCGGGGAGCGGCGTTCCGTGCGCCTCAGGGCGGCGATGCCGAGCGGACGACCGGCGGCCTGAGGAAACTTCCGGCACGGACGGATGCGGTCGGGCCTGTCGGCCACCCGGCATCCCGCGTCAGGGCAGGCACGTCGGCCTGCCGGCCGGCCCCGGCAGGATTCCTGCCGGTCCGGCGCTCCCGGGGTCCGCACTCCCACGGTGGGTTCGCCACCTCGGTGCGGCACTCGTACCCGGGCAATCCCCCCAGCCTGCGCTGAACCCCCGCGCACTATTTGCTCGGTCAAGCAAGTAGAACATTCGACCACTTGTACGTGCAAGTAGCTTGATTCGCCATCAAACCGAACGTGTCGGTGCCGCGCGGCGGGCACGCCGCGCCCGCCGCCCGGCATCCCCCGACGGACACCGGAACGGCACCCGCGGGCTCAGCCGAGGTAGAAGCCCCGGCGCGCGGCGACGAACTGCTCGACGGTCCGGGCGGGCACGCCCGTCACGCGCTCGACGTCCTCCGACGCCCGGTCGTAGCGGTTCTCCCGGTGCAGCCGGCCCATGGTGGCGATGTGGGCCTCGATGTGCGGCGGCAGGCCGACCTGGCCGAGCACCTCGGCCCGCCACCGGTCCGGGGGCACGTCGACGTACGCCACCTCGCGCCCCAGCGCCCGCGAGAACTCCTCGGCCATCTCCGTCATGTCGACCGTGCGCGGCCCGGTCAGCTCGTAGACCCGGCCGACATGCGGGGCGGGGTCGCCCAGGACCGTCGCGACCACCCGGGCGACGTCCTCCACGGCCACCGGCGAGGTGCGCCCGGCGCCGAACGGCAGCGCGATCGTCCCGCTCTCCCGGATCGACCGTGCGGCCAGCGCGGTGAACAGCGGATTGTCCAGGAAGGACGTCGGGCGGACGTGCACCACCGGCAGGCCCGACCAGTTCAGCACCTGCTCCGCCAGCCAGTGCAGCCGCTGCTGGTGGGACTCCCCCTCACTGGTCGCGGTCATCTGGGACACCGTCATCTGCGACATGCCCACCAGCGCGTCCAGCCGCCCGTACTCGCGGGCGACGCTCGCGACCACGGTCGCCGCGAGCAGGTGGTCGGGCGAGACGGGCATGGCGAAGTACAGCCGGCGCGCGCCCTCCAGCGCCGCGGCCACGGTCTCGGGCCGGGTCAGATCGCCGGTGACCACCTCCGCACCGAGGGCGCGGAGCGCGTCCGCCCGCTCGTCGTCGCGGCGGACCATCGCGCGTACCGGTACGTCCTGATCACGCAGGAGTTCGAGGACGGCACGGCCAACGCCGCCGACCCCGGTGAGGAGGACAAGATCGTCGGCAGCCATCGGCCGGTCTCCTTCTGGGTTGCTGGGTTCACGGTGACGGGTGCGGCTCCGGATGTCCCCGGCGCACGAGGTGCGCCGGGGGGTGCCGTCACCCCGTAATTAGGAGCATATGCTCCTATCTGTCGAGCGGCAAGGGGACCGCCTCCGGCGGGACCCCGCCCCGCACCGCGGGGGCGGGGTCCCGCCCTGGGGCGACCGGCCCCCGCCGCACCTACACTCGTGAGGAGGGAGCCGTTCGATGACGAGCAACAGCGCGCTCGGAGAACACCGCCGCGAAGGCGGGCCCGCACGGACCGGGGGCACGGGTCTCGAGGAGGTCCTGCACGGCGCCGTCCGTGAGGCCCTGTTCCGCGTGGACGCCGTGTCCGCGGCGGTCTACCTGCTGGGCGCGGACGGCTCCGAGGTGCGTGCGGCGATGATCGCCGGAAGCCCGCCGTCCTGCTTCACGATGCCCTGCCGGATGGGCATGGACATGCCCCGCGCTTCGACCCGCGCGGTCGCCACCGGCAAGGTGGCGGTCCTGCCCGATCCCGACCCGGCCGACCCGGACCAGAGGTACGCCCTGCCGTATCCGTACGCCGCCCTCGCGGCCCCGGTCACCGCGGGCCGGCAACGTTTCGGCGCGCTCACCGTGCTGCGCGTGGAGAGCCACGGCGGCTACGGTCCCGCGGACCGCGGGGTGCTGCAGGAGATCGCGGACGCGCTGGCCGCGGCCCTGGCCGGGCTCGCACGCGCCGGCACCGCCATCGCGGCCGGCCCCTCACCCGCACTCGTACCGGTGTTCCACTCGAGCATCCACACCCCGGGCTGGGGAGTGCGCGATGTCCCCGGCTCGGCCGGCGCCAGCCTGATGTACCCCCTGCGCCACTTCGCCGAACGGCTCAACCAGGCCACGACGGTGGAGCACCTCATCGCGGGGGCCACGGACTCCATCATGTCCCCGTTCGGCGCCCGGGCCCTCGTACTGGCCTCGGTGGGCGCCGGCCGGCTGTGGGTGCTCGGGCACAGCGGACCGTCCTCCGCCATGGTCCGCGCGCTCCACGGCGCCCGGCTCGGCGCGCGCACTCCGGCGGCGGAGGCCGTCGGCGGGCACGCGCTGTTCCTGCCCGAGGGTCCGCCGCCGGACGCGGGCTCCGGCCGGCAGGATGCCGGGCCGCCGGCCGAGGCCTACCTGCCGCTCGTCGTCGGGAGCAGGCCGGTCGCCGTGGCGTCCGAGGTGGACCCGCACGTCGTCGGCGTCTGCTGCCTCCAGTTCGCGGGACCCCGCACGTTCCCGCCCGAGGAGCGGACGGTGCTCAGCATGATGGCCGGCATGCTGGGGGCGGCGGTGGAACGTGTCGAACTGGGCGCCAGACAGCGCGAGGTCGCGGAACACCTGCAGCACAGACTGCTGCCGCCCGCCCTCTCCGAATTGCCGGGGCTGGCCACCACGGCGCGTTACCGGCCCGCCGTGACCACCGTCCAGGTGGGCGGTGACTGGTACGACGTGATCAAGGTGTCGGACGAGCGGATGGTGCTCGTCGTCGGGGACGTGGAGGGCCACGACCTGGACAGCGCCGCCGTCATGGGCCAGGCGCGCACCGCGCTCACCTCGTACGCCACCGAGGGCCACCCGCCCGCCGTGGTGATCGACCGGACGGGCCGGCTGCTCGCCGAACTCGGCACGGAGCGGCTCGTGACGTGCTGCGTGGTCGCCCTCGACACCGGCGACGGCACGGCCGAAGTGGCCCTGGCCGGGCATCCGGCACCGGTCGTACGACGGCCCGACGGCGACGTGCACACCCTGGACGCACCGGCGAACCTCCCCCTGGGCGTCACCGCGCGGCACCCGTACCGGAGTTGTGAGCACACACTGTCGCCGGGGTCCGTGCTGATGCTCTACTCCAACGGCCTGACCGACTCCGCCACCGGCGATCCCGGCGCCTGCGCCCGGGACCTGCTCCACGCGGGCGGCCAGGAGGCCGGGGCGGACCTGGAGCGACTGGCCGACCGCCTGGTCGCCGAGGTCTCCGGCCCACGGTGGCGCCGCGACGACGCGGTGCTGCTGCTGGCCCGGTACGAGGGCGCCGTGGGCGAGGGCGCGCCGCGGACGGCGTGCCTGCACGTCCAGCGCCGCGACCTGCACGGGGTCAAGGCGGCCCGGATGTTCGTCGAAGAGCGGTTGCGCTCGTGGGAACTGGCGGACCTGTCGGAAGCCCTCCAGCTGATCGCGTCGGAGATCGTGACCAACGCCCTCATCCATGCGGGCAGTGACGTCGACGTCCGGTTGCGCGCCTTCGCGGACCACGTCCGGCTGGAGGTGCGGGACTCCGACGGCAACCCGCCTGTCCCCTCGCGCCTGACCCTGGACGAGGAGGAGAACGCCGAGGCCGAGCACGGCCGGGGCCTGCTCATCGTCGAGGCCCTGGCCGGGCAGTGGAACACCTCGCCCAACGGCCGCGGCAAGACCGTCTCGCTCGACCTGCCGGTCCCGGACGGCTGACCGATCGGGCCGGGTCCGGGCCGGACCGCGTGGGTCCGGGTGGACCGCGGTCAGTGCGGATGGGGGTGGTCGTGGTGGTGGGGCCCGTGGTCGCGGTGGTCGTGGCCCGCGGGCCGGCCGGCGAGGGCACGGGCGCGTTCGGTGACCTCGTCCGCGCGGAGCACGTCCTGTTCGGTGAGCACGTCCTCCAGGGCGGCCAGCCAGAGCCGGTAGTAGTCCCAGGGTTCGTCCGCGGCGGGCCCGTCCTCCCATGCGCGGATCCGGGCGATCAGCGCGGCCTGGAACCGCGGCCACGCGAAGGCGCCCGCCTCGTGGAGGCCGACGGCCATGCCGAAGGCGCGGCTCTCCCAGGGCTCGGCGAAGACCAGCTCGCCGTTGGAACGGGGCGGAGCGGCAGGCCCGTCGACGTCCAGGGGCGCGCTCACGGCGCCGTCAGCTTCGCCACGCCGACCATGGCGTCCCGGGTCACCAGCGGCACGAGCTCCTCCTCGGTCAAGTGCTCGGTGCCGGCAGGGCGTTCGGGCAGCACCAGCCAGCGCACCTCGCTGGTGGAGTCCCGTACGGTGATCCGCACGTCGTCGGCGAGGTCGAGTCCCATCTCGGACAGCACCGCGCGCGGTTCCCGCACCACACGCGAGCGGTAGGCGGGGTCCTTGTACCAGCTCGGCGGCAGGCCGAGCACCGGCCACGGGTAGCAGGAGCACAGGGTGCACACCACCACGTTGTGCGTGGTGGGGGTGTTCTCCACGACGACGATGTGCTCGCCCTGCGGTCCGGAGAAGCCCAGTTCCGCGATGGCCGCGGTGCCGTCCTCGAGCAGCCGGCGCTTGTACTGCGGGTCGGTCCACGCCCTGGCCACGACCTTGGCCCCGTTGAGGGGGCCCACCTGGGTCTCGTAGGTGGCGATGATCGTGTCCATCGCCGCCGGGTCGATCAGGCCGCGCTCGGTGAGCAGTTGCTCGAGCGCCTCGGTGCGCAGGGCCGGGGCGGGGCGGTCGTCCGGACCGCTGGTGGGGGTCATGAGGGGGTCTCCAGGTAGCTCTCGAACAACTCGGCGGTGACGGAGAAGGATTCGGTGCCGGCGCCCCACAGTTCGCGGGAGTCGAACCGGACGGAGTAGACGTGCTGCGGGTTCTCGCCCAGGAAGTGCGCGTGGGTGTCCGGCAGCAGGGCAGCGGGCTGCACGAGCTCGACGACGCCGGTGCGTCCGCGCAGGTAGCCCGGCAGCCGTGTGTGCCCGGGCGGGGACATGTCCTTCGCCCGGACCCGGTCGCCGACCGCGAAGCCCGGAGGGGTGTCCACGGTGCGGAGCGAGCCCGGGGCGGTGGGCGTGTAGTTCGGGCGGACGGGTTCGGGGAACGGCGGCTCCCTGACGTGCTCGCCGCGCAGGTTGCGGGCGCGGGTCTCGACCGCGGTGGGCGCGAGGACGGCGGTCTCGGTGAGCACCAGCTCCGCGGCGTTCAGCCACCGGCCGAAGTAGCCCTCGTCCAGGTAGGCGGCCCGGTCCAGGCGTTCCGTGGCATGCCGGAAGGCGTCCACGTTGTACCCGGCCACCGGGATGGAGAGGATCGCCAGCGCGAACGCCCGCGCCTGCCAGGGTTCCGCGAAGACCGGTTCACCGGGGCGCGGCGGCCGGACGGGCCCCCATCCCTCGGTGCCCCCCATGTCGGCGATGCCCTCCATGGCGTGCCCTTTCGTGTGCCGGGATCACTGGCACACCAGCTTGGCCCGGCGGCGGGCGCCGTTCCCGGCGACACGGCCCGCGCGCCCTCCGGTTCCATCCGATGGGCCGTCAGGCTGCCTCCTCACCGCGGGGCGAGGAACTCCCGGGCCCCGCGCAGGCGGGTCCTTATGAGCCGTTGGGTGGCGCTGCTGTCGAGGCGGACGTCGAAGGGCCCGGGCACGAGGCCGTCGGCGCGGCGCCCGGCGGGCAGCGCGGTGGCGTCGAGGCCGTCCCGGCGGGCGACGAGCGCGCCGAGTTCGTGGCGGCTGAGGGCGTCCGTCCCGGCGAGGTGGAACACCCCGGACGCGTCGGACACCGCGAGTTCCCACAGGGCGGAGGCGAGGTCCCCGACGTGCACCGGGCAGCGGACGTCGTCGGTGAACAGGGCGCCGTCGCGCACGCCGGCGGCCAGGTCGTGGACCAGGCGCTCGTGCACGGATCCGCCGTCGCCGATGATCAGCGAGGTGCGCGCGACCACCGCGGACGGCACCAGGAGCCGCACGGCGGTCTCGGCGGCGGCCTTCGCGGCGCCGTACGGGGTGACGGGATCGGGCAGGCAGGTCTCGTCGTAGTGGACGCGGGCCCCGGAGAAGACTGCGTCGCTGGAGACGTGGACCAGGCGGCAGCCATGTTCCGCCGCGGCGAGTGCCAACCGTACCGAGCCGTCGGCGGTGACCTCCCAGTCGCTGTACCCGCTGGTGGCGTTGACGACGGTGTCGGGGGCGACCTCGGCCAGCACCCCGGCAGGGTCGCCCGGGGCGCGGAGGTCGAGGTGGTGCCACGGGACGCCCGGCCCGCCACCGGGGCGTCGGGAACGGTACGTCCCGGCCGTGTCGAGACCCGCGGCCACGGCCTGCCGTACGAGCTCCCTGCCCAGGAAGCCGCTGCCGCCGACGATGAGGACCTTCACGTGCCCCACCGTAGGGCAGCCGAGCGGCGGTCGCCCCCGTTCGTCCCGCGGGTTCGTCCTCGTCGAGGGCCGGGACCGGCACGGCCGGCGGAGCGATGGCAGGAGCGGCGCGCCGGGTGGGGCCGGCCGGGCGGCCGTGGCCCCGCCGGGCATCAACTCCCGGCGCCGCGGAAGGTCCTGGCGGACGTCCGGTGACCGGGCCGTGCTGCCGGATGCCGCGAGGCGGCCGACCGCCGCGCCGCCGTGCCGGGGGCGACCGGGCGAGCCCGCGCCCTCAGGGGTTCCTGACGGGGCCGCGCCCCCTCACCGGCCCGGGGGCGTGTCGTGCGCGGGGCGTCGTTGCCGGGGGATGGCACCGGAGGGGAGGACGGCGCCGGTCGCCCGGGCGTCCGTGGTGTTCCAGGCCTTGATGACGGGGCGGCCGTGCTCGGTGCCGAGCCGGCTGACGGTGCCGGTGTCCAGGGCGAACAGCGAACCGGCAGCGGCCGGCAGGCCGAGGCGGCGGGCGGTGAGGACGCGCAGGATGTGACCGTGGGCGACGAGCAGCACGTCACCCGCGCCGGGGTCGCGCAGCAGCGGCTCGACGCGGGCGAGCACGCGGTCGGCACGGCGGCCGACCTCGTCGGGGCTCTCACCGGGATGGTCCGCGGGGCCGGATGCCACTCCGTCGGTCCACAGGTTCCACTTCGGTCGGGTGCGGTGGATCTCCGCGGTGGTGACGCCCTCGTAGCCGCCGTAGTCCCATTCTCTGAGGTCCGGGTCGATCCCGGCACCCGTCACTCCGGCCAGTTCCGCGGTGCGCACGGCGCGGCGCAGGGGGCTGCTCAGGGCGAGGGCGATGTCGTGCCCGCGGAGCAGCGGCGCGACGCGGGCGGCCTCGCCCTCGCCGTGCGGGGTGAGGGGCAAGTCGGTGTGGCTGGTGTGCTGCCGGGACAGGGTCCACGCGGTTTCGCCGTGGCGGAGCAGGAGCAGGTCGCCCATGGTCGTTCATCCACTTTCGGCACGGAGGAGGGGTGGTGCGGGTGAGGCGGTGCGGAGCCCGCGCCGGGCGGCGCGGGCTCCGGCGGTGATCAGGCGGTGATCAGGCCTTGTCGGCCGCGGAGGTGACGGCGTGGCCGCCGAACTGGTTGCGGAGCGCGGCGATCATCTTCATCTGCGGGGAGTCGTCCTGGCGGGACGCGAAGCGGGCGAAGAGCGACGCGGTGATCGCGGGCAGCGGCACGGCGTTGTCGATGGCGGCCTCCACGGTCCAGCGGCCCTCGCCGGAGTCCTCGGCGTAGCCCTTGAGCCTGTCGAGGTGCTCGTCCTCGTCGAGGGCGCCCACGGCCAGGTCCAGCAGCCACGAGCGGATGACGGTGCCCTCCTGCCAGGAGCGGAACACCTCGCGCACGTCGGTGACCGAGTCGACCTTCTCCAGCAGCTCCCAGCCCTCGGCGTAGGCCTGCATCATGGCGTACTCGATGCCGTTGTGGACCATCTTCGCGAAGTGCCCGGCGCCGACCGCGCCCGCGTGGACGAAGCCGAAGTCACCGGCGGGCTTGAGGGCGTCGAAGACCGGCTGCACCTTCTCGACGTGCTCGGCCCGGCCGCCGACCATGAGGGCGTAACCGTTCTTCAGGCCCCAGACGCCGCCGGAGACCCCGGCGTCGACGAAGCCGATGCCCTTGGCGGCCAGCTCCTCGGCGTGCTTCTCGTCGTCCGTCCAGCGGGAGTTGCCGCCGTCGACCACGATGTCGCCCGGTTCGAGGAGGCCGCCGAGCTCGTCGACCACGGACTGGGTGGCGGCGCCGGCCGGCACCATCACCCACACCACGCGCGGCGCGTCGAGCTTGTCGACCAGTTCGGTGAGGCTGCCGACGTCGGCCAGGTCGGGGTCCCGGTCGTAGCCGACGACGGTGTGGCCCGCGCGGCGGATCCGCTCGCGCATGTTGCCGCCCATCTTGCCGAGGCCGACGAGTCCGAGTTGCATGTCAGGTGCTCCTTCTGTGTGTCACGGGTGTGGTCGGCGGGCGGCACTCACCCGGGGGCCGGGCGGCGCCGCCGTGGGGGTCCCCCGGTCAGTTGCCCCGCAGGGTGCGGTACGCGGCCACGAGGGCCGCGGTGGAGGGGTCGAGGCCGGGCACGTCGGCCTCGCCGGTCAGGGCGGGTTCGACGCGCTTGGCGAGGACCTTTCCGAGTTCGACGCCCCACTGGTCGAAGGAGTCGATGTTCCACAGGGCGCCCTGGACGAAGACCTTGTGCTCGTAGAGCGCGATGAGCTGGCCGAGGACCGAGGGGGTCAGTTCGGTCGCCAGGACGGTGGTCGTCGGGTGGTCGCCGCGGAAGGTCCGGTGCGGGACCTGCTCCTCCGGCACGCCCTCGGCGCGGACCTCGTCGGCGGTCTTGCCGAAGGCGAGCGCCTGTCCCTGTGCGAACAGGTTGGCCATCAGCAGGTCGTGCTGGGCGGTGAGTTCCGGGCTCAGCTCGCCGGCCGGGCGCGCGAAGCCGATGAGGTCCGCCGGGATCAGCTTCGTGCCCTGGTGGATCAGCTGGTAGTAGGCGTGCTGCCCGTTGGTGCCGGGCGTGCCCCACACGACGGGGCCGGTCTCCCACTCCACGGGCCGTCCGTCGCGGTCCACGGACTTGCCGTTGGACTCCATGTCCAGTTGCTGCAGGTAGGCGGTGAACTTGGACAGGTAGTGCGAGTACGGCAGGACGGCGTGCGACTGGGCGCCGAGGAAGTTGCCGTACCAGATGCCGAGCAGACCGAGGATCAGCGGGGCGTTGGCCTCGGCGGGGGCGGTGCGGAAGTGCTCGTCGACGGTGTGGAAGCCGTCGAGCATCTCGCGGAACCGCCGCGGGCCGACGGCGATCATCAGGGAGAGGCCGATCGCCGAGTCGTAGGAGTAGCGGCCGCCCACCCAGTCCCAGAACTCGAACATGTTGTCCGGGTCGATGCCGAACTCCGCGACCTTGCCCGTGTTGGTGGACAGGGCGACGAAGTGCCGGGCGACGGCCTTCTCCTCCCCGCCCAGCCCGGCCAGCAGCCAGCTGCGCGCCGAGGTGGCGTTGCTGATCGTCTCGATGGTGGTGAAGGTCTTGGACGCGACGACGAACAGCGTCTCGGCCGGGTCGAGGCCCTGCAGGGCCTCGTGGAGGTCCGCGCCGTCGACGTTGGAGACGAAACGGAACGTCAGCGAGCGGTCGGTGTAGGGGCGCAGCGCCTCGTACGCCATGGCGGGGCCGAGGTCGGAGCCGCCGATGCCGATGTTGACGACGTTCCTGATCCGCCTGCCGGTGTGACCGGTCCACTCCCCCGAGCGCACCCGGTCGGCGAAGACGGACATCTTGTCGAGGACGGCGTGGACCCCCGGCACGACGTTCTCGCCGTCCACTTCGATCACGGCGCCCCGGGGCGCGCGCAGGGCGGTGTGGAGGACGGCCCTGCGCTCGGTGACGTTGATCTTCTCACCGCGGAACATGGCGTCGCGCAGCTCGAACACGCCGGTGGCGGCGGCCAGGTCGCGCAGCAGGGCGAGGGTCTCGTCCGTCACGAGGTTCTTGGAGTAGTCGATGCGCAGGTCGCCGACCTCCACCGTGTAGCGCCGCGCGCGTGCGGGGTCCGCGGCGAACAGCTCGCGCAGGTGCGGTCCCGGCCGGGTGGCGGCGCGGTGCTCGGCCAGCGCGGCCCACTGCGGGCGGTGGCTCGGCTTGGGTGTGTCAGGCATCGTGCTTCTCCTGGTTCTCGTGCTGGTGCGCGCGCTGCGGCGGCACCGGGGCGGCCTTCGCTGCGCCGGCCTTCGCTGCGGGGGCCTTCACCGCCCGGGCCGGGGCGGCCTTCGCCGGGGCGGCCTTGCCGCGGGGCGCCTTGACCTGGGCCCGGAGAGCGGCGGCGTAGGCCTCGTCGGGGTCGAGCCGGCGGAGCTCCTCCGCGATGAGCTCCGCGGTGCTGCGCACCTTCAGCGCGAGGAGGCGGGTGGGCTGTCCGGGGATGGACAGCCGGGCCACGGCGCCCTCGGGCCGGTCGATGAGGATGTCGCCCTCCGGGGTGCGCAGCCGGACCGCGGTCACGACGGGACCGTCGGTGACGATCCGCTCGACGGGAACGCGCAGCCGGTCGGCGAACCAGCGGGCCAGCAGCTCGGCGCTGGGGTTGTCGGCCTCGCTCTCCACGACCGCGGAGGTGACCCGGGCGCGGGCCTGGTCGAGCGCGGCGGCGAGCATGGAGCGCCAGGGCGTCAGCCGGGTCCACGCGAGGTCGGTGTCGCCGGGAGCGTACGAGCCGGCCCGGGCCGCCAGCCGCTCCAGCGGGCGGTCCACGGCGTACGCGTCGGTGATGCGGCGCTGGGCGAGCGCGCCGAGCGGGTCCTTCGCCGGTACGTCGGGCGCGTCCGCGGGCCACCACACGACGACGGGGGCGTCGGGCAGCAGCAGCGGCAGGACCACGGAGTCGGCGTGCTCGGCCACTTCGCCGAACAGCCTCAGCAGCACCGCCTCGCCGGATCCGGCGTCCGAACCGACGCGGACCTCGGCGTCGACGCGGGAGGGGATGTGCCGGCGGGTGGTGCGCGACGGCCGCCTGATCACGACGAGGGTGCGCGAGGGGTGCTCCTGCGCCGCCTGCTCCGCCGCCTTGAGGGCGTCGTGGGCGTTCTCCTCGTCGGTCACGATGACCATGGTCAGGACCATGCCGACGGCGGGTGAGCCGATGGCGCGGCGGCCCTGCACCAGGGCCTTGTTGATGTGGCTTGCCGTGGTGTCGGTCAGATCGATCCTCATGGCCTGCGCCAGCTCCGTCCGTCTCGTGCGAGCATCTCGTCGGCTTCCGCGGGGCCCCAGCTGCCCGCGGTGTACTGCGCCGGCCGTCCGTGGGTGTCCCAGTACCGCTCGATCGGGTCGAGGATCTTCCAGGACTCCTCGACCTCCTGGTGGCGGGGGAAGAGGTTGGCGTCGCCGAGCAGCACGTCGAGGATGAGCCGCTCGTACGCCTCGGGGCTGGACTCGGTGAAGGACTCGCCGTAGGCGAAGTCCATGGTCACGTCGCGTATCTCCATCGACGTCCCGGGCACCTTCGAGCCGAAGCGCACCGTGATGCCCTCGTCGGGCTGGACGCGGATGACGATCGCGTTCTGGCCGAGTTCCTGCGTGGCCTCCGGGTCGAACGGGGAGTGCGGGGCGCGCTGGAAGACGACCGCGATCTCGGTGACGCGGCGGCCCAGGCGCTTGCCGGCCCGGAGGTAGAACGGGACGCCCGCCCAGCGGCGGTTGTCGATGCCCAGCTTGATCGCGGCGTAGGTGTCGGTGGTGGAGCCGGGGTCGATGCCCTCCTCCTCCAGGTAGCCGTTCACCTCCTGACCGCCCTGCCAGCCGTGCGCGTACTGGCCGCGTACGGTGTGCGCGCCCAGGTCACCCGGGAGCCGGACCGCGCGCAGCACGTTCAGCTTCTCGGTGAGGAGGGATTCGGCGTCGAAGGAGGCGGGCTCCTCCATCGCGGTCAGCGCGAGGAGTTGGAGGAGGTGGTTCTGGATGACGTCGCGTGCGGCGCCGATGCCGTCGTAGTAGCCGGCGCGACCGCCGATGCCGATGTCCTCGGCCATCGTGATCTGCACGTGGTCGACGTAGGAGCGGTTCCACAGCGGCTCGAACATCGTGTTGGCGAAGCGCAGAGCCAGGATGTTCTGGACCGTCTCCTTGCCCAGGTAGTGGTCGATCCGGAAGACCTGCTCCGGGGCGAACACCTCGTGGACGAGCGCGTTCAGCTCACGGGCGCTGGCCAGGTCGTGGCCGAAGGGCTTCTCGATGACGGCCCGTCGCCAGGAGCCCTCGGGGGCGTCGGCGAGACCGTGCTTCTTCAGCTGCCGCACGACCTTGGGGAAGAACTTCGGCGGTACGGAGAGGTAGAAGGCGTAGTTGCCGCTGGTGCCCCGGGCGGCGTCGAGCTCGTCCACGGTGACGGCCAGTTGCTTGAACGCGACGTCGTCGTCGAAGTCGCCGGGGATGAAGCGCATGCCCTCGGCGAGCTGCTGCCACACCTCCTCGCGGAACGGCGTCCGGGCGTACTCGCGCACCGAGTCGTGCACGACCTGGGCGAAGTCCTGGTCGGCCCAGTCGCGGCGGGCGAAGCCGACGAGCGAGAAGCCCGGTGGCAGCAGGCCACGGTTGGCCAGGTCGTACACGGCGGGCATCAGCTTCTTGCGGGACAGGTCGCCCGTCACGCCGAAGATCACCAGTCCGGACGGTCCCGCGATGCGCGGCAGCCGCCGGTCGGACGGGTCGCGCAGGGGGTTGGACCACGGGGTACCGGGTCCGGTCGTGTCCTTGCTCATCGCGCTTCGGCTCCCTTGCCGTTCAGAGCGGTTGCGACGGCCTGCAGCAGTTCGGCCCAGGCCGCCTCGAACTTCGCCACGCCCTCGTCCTCCAGCTGCCGGACCACCTCGTCGTAGGGGATCCCCAGCCGTTCCAGGGCGGTCAGGTCGGCACCGGCCCGGTCGTGCCGGCCGGTGACGGTGTCGCCGTCGATGCGGCCGTGGTCGGCGACGGCGTCCAGCGTCGCCTCGGGCACGGTGGTGACCGTTCCGGGTGCGACGAGTTCCTCGATGTAGCGGGTGTCCCGGTACGCCGGGTCCTTCACCCCGGTGGAGGCCCACAGGGGCCGCTGCTCGTGGGCGCCGGCCGTGGCGAGCGCGGTCCAACGGTCACCGGTGAAGAACTCCCGCTGCGCCCGGTACGCCAGCCGGGCGTTGGCGAGCGCCGCCCTGCCCTTCATGGCCGACGCCTCGTCCGTGCCCAGTTCCGTCAGCCGCCGGTCGACCTCCGTGTCCACGCGGGAGACGAAGAACGAGGCGACCGAGTGCACGGTGGACAGGTCGATCCCCGCCGCACGGGCCTTCTCCAGGCCGGCCACGTAGGCCTCCATGACCTCGCGGTAGCGGTCCAGGGAGAAGATCAGCGTGACGTTCACGCTGATGCCGAGGCCGGTGACCTCCGTGATGGCCGGCAGGCCCTCGGCGGTCGCCGGGATCTTGACCATCACGTTGGGGCGGTCGACGAGCCCGGCGAGCTGCCGGGCCTCGGCGACGGTCTCCTCCGTGCGGTGGGCGAGGCGCGGGTCGACCTCGATCGACACCCGGCCGTCCCGGCCGCCGGTCGCCTCGTACACCGGTCGCAGGATGTCGGCCGCGGAACGGACGTCGTCGGCGGTCATCGTGCGGACGGCTTCGTCCGGGGTTGCGCCGCGCGCGGCCAGGCCGGCGAGCTGTTCCCGGTAGTCCTCACCCGAGCCGATGGCGGCCCGGAAGATGGACGGATTCGTGGTGACGCCCACCACACGCCCCGACGCGACCAGTTGGCCGAGGTCGCCGGAGGCGATGCGTCTGCGCGACAGGTCGTCGAGCCAGACCGAGACTCCCTCGGCGGCCAGGCGCTGCACTGGTTCCGCGGTTGCGGTTGCTTCTTCGTTCACTGTGATCATCTTCCTTCTGCGCTCGCGTCAACCGTGGCGGACCCCAAAGGATTCCCGACTGCCGGGGGTCGTGTTTCCGCAGGTGACGGAGGTGTCCCTCCCCGCGGGCATGACAGCGCGGGCCCCGGGAATGTGACGAGGCGACGAAGATCACACCTTGCGTGGGTGACGCGGGGGCCCACCGGTCCCTCGGCGCGGCCGCCCCGCACGACGGCGTGTCATGCAGCCCCGGCCCGCCCGGCGCCGACGAGGCCGCCGGTGGCGTACTCCTCCTCGGACGCGGCCGTGCGGGACCCTTCGGCCGCCCACAGTCGCAGCCGCGCGTCGTGCAGCCAGTACGCGGCGATGGCGGACGGAACATCCATGATGTCCGCTATCTCCTCATGTGCGTAGCCTTCGACCGCCGCGAGGTACACCGCGAACCGCTGCTCCTTCGGCAGCGCGAGGAGTGCGGCACGGACATCCGGCTCGGGCAGCAGCACGAACTCGTCCAGCGCCGACACGCGGACCTCGTGCGGCACCCCGGACTCCGGAGGCAGCACGCACACCTCGGGGTACGGGCCGACGAACGCGCCGGCCAGGAGGTCGAAGAGCCAGGCCCTGCGGTCGACGCCGTCGAGCAGCCGCGGGAACGCCGCGTACGCCCGGGTGAAGACCTCCAGGACGAGTTCCTCGGCCTCGGCCGGGTCGCCCGTGACGGCCGACGCGGCCCGGTACACGGAATCCAGGAGGGTGAGCACGTCACGCTCGAAGCGGCCCTCGTAGCCGATGGGGCCGCCCTCGCCACCGCCGCCGGCCGGCCGTACCGGTCCGCCCTCGACCGGCCGGGGTTGCGGGGCGCGGACGGTCCTGCGGTGGCGGCCGCCCCCGGGGGCCGTACCGCTGCCCCGCAGGTACGGCTCGCCGTCGGCACGCCGGCCGCGGTGCCGGCCACCGCCCGGAGCGGACCCCGCGTACCGGATTCCTGCGGCGGACTCGACGTTGGTCGGCGACTGAGGCATGTGCGTCTCTTTCCGGAATGAGGTGTGGGGTCGGCCGTGCGGTGCGGGCAGGGGTGCCGCGTCACACGACTCGGCTTAATTGCTTCGCGCAGCAAATATATATCCTTCGCGCAGCAAGTAAAGTGGGGGCCATGTCGGATGCCATCGCCCGCCCGGAATCCACCCCAGGAATCACAAATCCCCTCAATCCGGACGAAGAAGTTCTGATGCGGTCCCTCAGCCGCGTCATCTACGCGCTGCCCCGCGCGCTGCACGCCGACATGGCACGCGAGCAGCAGCTGCCCCTCATCGAGTACCAGGCACTGATGCACCTCTCGGAGGCTCCGGGCCGGCAACTGCGCATGAGCGACCTCGCCACCGCCTGCGAGCTCTCCCTCAGCGGCGTGACGGGCGTGGTGCGCCGGCTGGAGGGTCAGGACTTCCTCCGGCGGGTCAAGTGCACACGGGACGGCCGGGGCTGGAACGCCGTCCTCACCGACGCGGGGCTGGCCCGTCTCGAGGAGGCCTGGCCGACCCACCTGGCCTCCATGCGCCGCCACTTCCTGGACCACCTCGCGGGCCTCGACCTCCGGGCGCTCAGCGCGGCGCTGCACGGCGTCGCCCTCTGACCTCCGGCCTTTCCCGAGGTCAGGGCCGCGCCGACCGGTCCGCGCGGCCCGCTGCCCGACGGGGACCTGATCTCGCGCCGCCGCATCCAGGACGTGCATACTCAGGCCCTGCGGGCGCGCCGGCACCCGCGACGATCGGGAGGTGCGCGATGGTGTCGTCGTCGGGGACGGAATCGCGGAGGGTCACGATCCATGACGTCGCCCGGTCCGCCGGGGTGTCCCGGCAGACCGTGTCGCGGGCGCTCAACGACAAGGACGAGATCGACGGCGCGACCAAGCAGCGGGTCCTCGACGCCGCCCGCGAACTCGGCTACCGGCCGAGCCGCTTCGCCCGCGGCCTGGTCCGGCAGGACACCACCACGATCGGGCTGGTCATCCCGGACCTGCTCAACCCCTTCTTCACCGAGGTCGCCGCGGCCGCGCTGGAGGCGGCCAGGGCGCGCGGCTGGCACGTCGTCGTCTACGACACCGCGGACCGGGCCGAGGAGGAGTTCGGCACCCTGCAGGTGATCGCCTCGCAGGTGGACGCGGTCGTCGGCTACTTCAGCTGCTCCGAGGCCGACCTCGAACGCTTCACCCGCGGACTGCCCGTGGTGCTCATCGGCCGGGAGCACCACACGGCGCGGTTCAGCTCGATCCGCATCGACGGCGAAGCGGGCGTCCACGCCGCGGTCGCGCATCTGGTCGCCGCCGGCCACCGGCACATCGGCATGCTCGACCACGACGGCCGCGCCGAACCGAGCGTCCGGCGCGAGTGGTTCGCGGCGGCCGCGACGGCGCACGGGATCGCCGCGGACCGGGTGGTCGGGGCGACGCAGTCGGCCGACGGCGGCGGAGCGGCGCTCAGGAAGCTGCTCGGCGCGCACCCCGAGGTCAGCGCGGTCTTCACCTTCAACGACATCATCGCGATCGGCGCCCTGCGCGAGGCGCGCCGGCTGGGCAGGAGCGTCCCCCGGGAGCTCGCCGTGGTCGGCTTCGACGGCCTGCAGCTCGGCACGCTCGTCGAACCCCCGCTCTCCAGCGTCGCGCTCGACACGCGCCGCCTCGGCGCGCTCGCCATCGACCAGGTCGCCCGCCTGCTGACCGGACTGGAACCGCTCGGCGCCGAGGACCTCGTCGTCCGGGCCGAACTGCGGCTCAGCGGCTCCGCTTAACCTCCCGGACTCGTGTGCGCCGCAAAGCCTTGACACTTGAAGGCACCGGAGCGCACACTTCCGAACAATTCCCAATGGCCCCGCGAGCGTTCACGTGAACGCTCACGTGAACGCTCACGGGACCGGAACAAGCGGTTATGCACCACTTTGTGACGGCGTTCGGTGCCTGCGCCGGAAGTCCGTCGCGCCCTGTCCCTTCTCACCAGCACGTCCCGCCTGAGGTGTCAACGTCGACCCGTCTAGCGACCTCGCTAGTCGTCCTCCGGAACGGAAACCATGAGCAGCACAGTCACGCGCATCCGCCTCGCCGCCGTCGCCGCGGCAGCCAGCATCGCCGTACTCGCCGGATGCTCATCGCCGGCTCCTTCGGGTAACAGCGCATCGGCGGAGTCCTGCGCGCCCGCGAAGGGCAAAGTCACCCTCCAGTACTGGAACACCGTTCCCGGCATGGACGAAGTCGTCGCGCTGTGGAACAAGAAGAACCCGAACATCCAGGTCGAGACGAAGAACATCTCCAACGACCAGTACGGCACCATCGGCAACGCCCTCAAGGCGGGCAAGGCGCCGGACCTCGCCCAGGTCGGCTACGACGAACTGCCCAACCTCCGCAGCCAGGACGCCTTCACGGACGCCTCGGCCTGCAAGGCGGCCACCGGCGCCAAGTCGGCGTTCGTGCCTTGGACCTGGTCGCAGGCGAGCTTCGGCGGCACCGGGGTGTTCGCCATCCCGCAGGACACCGGCCCGATGGCCCTGTACGTCCGCAGCGACATCTTCAAGAAGCACGGTCTGGAGATCCCCAAGACCTGGGACGAGTACGCGACCGAGGCGCAGAAGCTGCACAAGGCGGACCCGAACCTCAGCATGACGTTCTTCGACCCGAACAACGCCGAGTGGTTCAACGGGCTCCTGTGGCAGAACAGCGCCGAGATGTACTCCTACTCCGGCGACAAGTGGCACGTCACCGTCGAGTCCGAGCAGAGCAAGCAGGTCGCCGACTACTGGCAGAAGCTGATCGACGCCAAGCTGGTGCGGACCGACCTGGCCCACGGCTCGACCCAGATGTACACGGCGTACCAGAAGGACCAGATCGCCACCTACGTCGGCGCCGCCTGGGGCTACAGCATGTTCCGCGACAACCTGCCCAAGCAGGCCGGCAAGTGGTCGATCGTGCCGATGCCGACCTGGGGCACGAGCGCCGCGTCCGGTGACTGGGGCGGCTCCACCGTCGCCTTCATGAAGGGCGGCAAGCACCTCTACGAGTCGGTCGCGTTCAACACCTGGCTGAACACCGACCCGGAGGCCCTGGCCCTGGAGAAC
Organism: Streptomyces sp. NPDC058864; assembly: GCF_042742985.1. Taxonomy (NCBI): domain Bacteria; kingdom Bacillati; phylum Actinomycetota; class Actinomycetes; order Kitasatosporales; family Streptomycetaceae; genus Streptomyces; species Streptomyces sp. NPDC058864. The sequence continues at coordinate 107,298 of NZ_JBHYMQ010000011.1, forward strand.
AAGCTGGGCGGCCTCTACCCGGCGGCCACCGCCGGCCTGGCGCTTCCCGCGCTCTCCCAGGGTGTGCCGTACTACAACAACGAGAAGATCTTCGACGTCTTCGCCGACTCGTCCAAGAACATCGACACCGACTTCACCTGGGGCCCGACCCAGAAGACGGTGAACCTGGCGCTCCAGGACGCGATGGCCAAGGCGGCCGCCGGTGACGGCACCGTCGGTGACGCCCTGACGGCTGCCCAGGACGCCGCGCTGAAGTCCATGAAGGACCAGGCGATCCCGGCCGCGGCGGGCAAGTGACCGCCGCATGACCGACCTCGCAACCCGCGCCACGCGCGTGGTGGCGACCACCGAGGGGCGCCGTCGCCGTCACAACGGCGGCGGCCCCCGGGCGGGCACCATCGCCGCGTTCGTCACCCCGTTCTTCCTGCCGTTCGTCCTCTTCTACCTGGTGCCGATCGGCTACGCGCTCTGGCAGAGCCTGCTCGTCGTGCGCCGCACCGGCGGCCAGTACGGCACGTCGTACACGACCTTCGGCGGCTTCGAGCAGTACGCGCAGGTCTTCCGGAACACCGAGTTCTGGGGCAGCATCGGGCGCATCGGGCTGTTCGGCGTCGTGCAGGTGCCCGTGATGCTCTTCCTGGCACTGACCATGGCGCTGCTGCTCGACACCCCCCTGCTCAAGCTCAAGTCGTTCTTCCGCATCTCGGCGTTCATGCCGTACGCCGTGCCCGGCGTCATCGCCGCGATCATGTGGTCGTACCTCTACTCGCCGCAGATCAGCCCGGTCGTCGACGCGCTCAAGGGCGTCGGCCTCCAGCCCGACTTCCTCGGTCCGGGTGCCGTGCTGTGGTCGACGGCGAACGTGTCGACCTGGCTGTGGACCGGCTACAACATGCTGATCATGTTCTCGGCGCTGCAGTCGATCCCGCAGGAGCTCTACGAGGCGGCCAAGCTCGACGGCGCGAGCAACTGGGCCGTCGCGTGGCGGATCAAGGTACCGATCATCGCCCCGTCGGTCGTCCTGACCACGGTCTTCTCCATCATCGGCACGCTGCAGCTGTACGCGGAGCCGGCTGTGCTGCGGCAGATCTCCTCGAACATCTCGAGCACCTACACCCCCAACATGCTCGCGTACACGGTGGCCTCCGGAAACAACTACCAGCAGGCGGCCGCGATATCCGTGGTCATCGCCGTCATCACCTTCGTCTTGAGCTTCGGGTTCATGCGACTGACCTCGAAGAAGGCGGGACTGTGAGCAACCGAGCCCCCATCCGCGAGAGCCGGATCAGCCGCACGGCCGCCATGGCCCTGATGCTCGTGCTGACGGTCTACTTCCTGCTGCCGGTCTACTTCCTGGTCGTCGCGGCGACCAAGCCGCAGGGCGACCTGGCCTCCACCAACGGCCTGGCGTTCTCGCACTTCGACCTGTTCGGCAACCTCGACACCCTCTTCACCCGCAGCGACGGCATCTTCGGGCGCTGGGCGCTCAACAGCGTGCTGTACGCGGTGCTGGGCGCGGCCGTCGGCACCCTGATCTCGGCGCTGTGCGGCTACGCGCTCGCCAAGTTCAGCTTCCGGGGCCGTGAGTTCCTCTTCTCCGTCATCCTCGGCGGGATCCTCGTGCCGACCACGGCGCTCGCGCTGCCGCTGTTCCTGCTGTTCTCGGCGACAGGGCTCGTCAACACCTGGTTCGCGGTGTTCCTGCCCAGCATCGTCAGCCCGTTCGGCGTCTACCTGGCGCGGATCTTCGCCGCGTCCGCCGTCCCCCAGGAGATCCTGGAGTCGGCGCGCCTCGACGGGGCCGGGGAGTTCCGGACGTTCTTCTCGGTGGCGTTCAAGCTGATGACGCCCTCGCTGGTGACCATCTTCCTGTTCCAGTTCGTCGCCATCTGGAACAACTTCTTCCTGCCGATGGTGATGCTGCAGAAGGAGTCGCTCTTCCCGATCACGCTGGGCCTCTACCAGTGGAACGGCCAGACCGCCCGCGCGCCGCTGCTGCAGGAGTCGGTGATCACCGGCTCGCTGGTCTCGATCGTGCCCGTGATCGTCGTGTTCATCCTCCTCCAGCGGTTCTGGCGCACCGGACTGGCCGCCGGCTCGCTGCGCTAGCCCCGCCTCCCCCTTCTCCGTTCTCCCCTTCCCCGCCGCCCCACAGCACAGAAGGTCCCGTTCCCATGCGCCGTTCCGCCGTCTTCGTGCCCCACTTCCACTGGGACCGGGAATGGTACGAGCCCTTCCAGGTGTTCCGGCACCGGCTCGTCACCGCCCTCGACACCGTGCTGGAGACGGCCGAGGCGAACCCGGACTTCCGCTTCACCGTCGACGGGCAGATGGCCGCGGTCGAGGACTACCTGGAGATGCGGCCGGAGAACCGCGAGCGCGTCACGACCCTGGTCTCCGAGGGCCGGCTGGCGATCGGGCCGTGGCTGATCCTCCTCGACGAGTTCCTCTGCTCGGGCGAGACGATCGTCCGCAACCTGCAGATGGGATGGGCGGCCGCGGCGGAGCTGGGCGGCTCCATGCCCATCGGCTATCTGCCGGACATGTTCGGCCACGTCGCGCAGATGCCGCAGATCCTGGCGCGCGCGGGCATCGAGCACGCGGCGCTGTGGCGCGGGGTGCCCGGCTCCGTCGACGGCCACGCCTTCCGCTGGCGGGCCCCCGACGGCTCCGAGGTGCGCACCGAGTTCCTCTTCGACGGCTACGACAACGGCCTCGACGTACTGCTGGTGCCCGATCAGATCGGGCGCGCGCTGGGCGAGTACGCGGAGATGACGGCCGGGCGGTGGGGCGGCGACCCGGTGCTGGCGATGGCGGGCACCGACCACAACGCGCCGGACCCGCGGCTGGCGGAGTGGCTGCGGCAGGCCTCGGGCGAGGAAGGCGCCATCACCATCGCCACGCTCGACGAGTACATCCGGGGGCACGTGCGCGACGAGGTCCACGCGGTCGTCACCGGTGAACTGCGCAGCCATGTGCGCGGCAACATCCTCCCGGGTGTGCTCTCGGTGCGGCGCGGGCTGAAGCGCCGGATGGCCGTGGCCGAGCGCATCGTCGACCACGCCGAGCGGATGAACGCGCTGTGGTCCACGCGGGACGACTCGCCGTTCCTCTCGCTCGCCTGGCACAAGATCATCGAGTCGAGCGCCCATGACTCGGTCGTCGGTTCCGGTACGGACGAGACCGCCGACCAGGTCGAGGCGCGGCTCGCCGAGGCCGCGCACGCCGCGCGCGCCGTCCGGGACGCCGCGCTGGCCGGACCCGCCGCCCGCGTGCCGAGCGACGGCCACCTGGTCGCCAACCCGCTGGCCGTCCCGCGCACGACTCTGGTCGAGGTCGACGTCATGGCCCCGCCCGAGGGTTCCGTCCTGGTCGCGACCGCGGCCGACGGCTCGGAGCACCCCGTCCAACTGGTCGCGCAGGCGCCGACCGTGCTCAGCGACGAGCGGATGGACGCCTCGCAGCTCGAGCGCGTACTGCGCCGCATCCACCGCCGTGAGCTGTTCGGCCGGCAGATCGACCGCTACGAGCTGACCGCGGGCTCACTGGTGTTCCACCTCGCCGAGGTGCCGACGAGCGGACCGTTCGACCTGCTGATCCTGCGCCGCGAGGTCGCCGCCGCTGCCGCCGCGCACCCCGGGGAGTGGCGGGTGCTGACGCTGGAGGAGGCACGGGCGACCGCGCTGGTGCCGGTCACCGTCCCCGCCTCCGGGCTCGCGAGCTTCAAGGTGGCGCCGGCCGTGCGGGCGGCCGAACCGGGCACGGCGTTCGCGCCCGCCACGGCCACGGCCGGAACGCTGTCGAACGGCCTGGTCGAGGTCGTCATCGCCGCCGACGGCACCCTGGAGGTGACCGGGGCGGACGGCACCGTGCTGCGCGGGGTCGGCCGTCTCGTCGACGGCGGTGACCGCGGCGACAGCTACAACTACGGCCCCCCGGCCGACGATCTGCTCGTCTCGGAGCCGGCGGAGATCAGCGTCGAGCTCGTCGAGAACGGCCCGCTGCGGTCGCGGGTGCGCATCACCCGTGTGTACGCGTGGCCCGCCGCGCTCTCCCCCGACCGCGACGTGCGCGATGCCCGGACCGTGCCGACGCCGGTGGAGACCCTGGTGGAGCTGCGCGCGGGCGAGCCGTTCCTGCGCGTCACGACGTCGTTCCTGAACCATGCGGCCGACCACCGGCTCCGCTTCCACGTCCCGCTGCCCCGGCCGGCGGCCGTCTCGGCGTCGGCCGGTCAGTTCGCCGTCACCGAGCGCGGGCTCACCGCCGAGGGCGGCTGGGGCGAGTACCCGATCCCGACCTTCCCCGCGAGCACCTTCGTGTCGGCCGGCGCGGCCACCGTGCTGCTCGACCACGCCACCGAGTACGAACTCACCGGCGACGGCGCCGAACTCGCCGTGACCCTGCTGCGGGCGATCGGCTCGATCAGCGTCAACATCCATCCGCTCCGCGACGAGCCGGCGGCGAGCGAGATCCCCGCGCCGGGGGCGCAGGACCTCGGGGTGCGCATCGAGAACCGGTTCGCCGTCGTGCCCTCGGCGGCCGGCTGGCAGTCCACGGACGCGGTCGCCCTCGCGGAGGAGTTCCGCAACGACGTACTGGTGGCCCGCGGTACCGCGCCCGCCGGGGGGCAGTTGCCCCCCGACGCGGCCGGCGTGCGGGTCGACGGCACGGACGTGTTCGTGTCGAGCGTGCGCCGTGTCACCGGCGACGACCTCGGTGCCGGCACCGAGGTACGGCTGGTGGCGATGGGCGGCACGGGCGCCACGGCCCGTGTCACCGGTGTCTTCACCCGCGTGACCACGGTCGACCTGCTCGGCCGGCCGCTGGCCACCGTTCCCGCGGAGGGCGGACTCGAACTCGCCCTCGGCCCGTGGGAGATCCGGACGATCGTGCTCCGGTAACCGCGGTTCCCCTCTCGTCACCCGGCACGACCAGGCACTACCAAGAAAGAGTTGTGACCTCTTGCCCTCCCAGCTCTCCGCGTATGTTTCGGACACCACCCCAGGGCGTGGCGCGCTGCGCCCGGCGCGCTCGTGGCTGCACTCCGACGCCCCCTCCCGCTCGCTCAACGGGGACTGGCGGTTCCGCCTGTCGCCCACGGCGACGGCGGCGGAGGACTTCGCGGCCGAAGGATTCGACGACGGCGACTGGGACGGCATCCCGGTGCCCTCCCACTGGGTGCTCCAGGGCGACGGGGCCTACGGCAGACCGATCTACACCAACATCCAGTACCCCTTCCCCGTCGACCCGCCCCATGTGCCGGACGAGAACCCGACCGGCGACTACCGGCGACGCTTCGAGCTGCCCGCCGGATGGGCGGAGGCCGAGCGGGTCGTGCTGCGGTTCGACGGGGTCGAGTCGCTCTTCAAGGTCTGGGTGAACGGCGACGAGATCGGCAGCGCCTCCGGCAGCAGGCTCGCCCACGAGTTCGACGTGACCTCGTCCGTGCGTCCGGGCGGCAACGTCGTCGCCGTACGGGTGCACCAGTGGTCGGCGGCGAGCTACCTGGAGGACCAGGACCAGTGGTGGCTGCCGGGCATCTTCCGTGACGTCACCCTGATCGCACGGCCGGCCGGGGGCATCGAGGACGTCTGGCTGCGCACCGGGTTCGAGGCGGGTCGCGGACGGATCGACCCGGAGGTCACCGCGGAGCCGGCGGCCTTCCCGGTCACCCTCCGCATCCCCGAACTCGGAGTCGAGCGGGTCTGGGACTCCCCCGCCGAGGTGGCCCCGTTCGAGGTCGACGGCGTGCGGCCCTGGTCGGCCGAGGTCCCGCGGCTGTACGAGGTCACCGTGGCCTCGGACGCGGAGACCGTCACCGTGCGGACGGGCTTCCGCACCGTCGAGATCCGCGGCGACCGGTTCCTGGTCAACGGCCGACGCGTCGTCTTCCACGGGATGAACCGCCACGAGACCCATCCTGAGCGCGGCCGTGTCTTCGACGAGGAGCACGCGCGCGAGGACCTGGCCCTGATGAAGCGGTTCAACGTCAACGCCATCCGCACCAGCCACTACCCGCCGCACCCGCGGCTGCTCGACCTCGCCGACGAACTCGGGTTCTGGGTCGTGCTCGAGTGCGACCTGGAGACGCACGGCTTCGACAAGAACGGCAGCTGGGCCGGCAACCCCAGCGACGACCCGGCATGGCGCGAGGCGTACCTGGACCGCGTCCGGCGCACCGTCGAACGGGACAAGAACCACCCCAGCGTCGTGCTCTGGTCGCTCGGCAACGAGGCGGGCACCGGCGGCAACCTCGCCGCGATGTCGGCCTGGGTGCACGCCCGCGACGCGGGACGCCCCGTGCACTACGAGGGCGACCACACCGGCGAGTACACGGACGTCTACTCCCGGATGTACGCGTCGGTGCCCGAGACCGAGCAGATCGGGACCGACGGCTCCCTCGCCCCCCTCCAGGACTGCACCCCCTCGCAGGGCGCACGGCAGCGCACCAAGCCGTTCCTGCTGTGCGAGTACGCCCACGCGATGGGCAACGGACCCGGGGCCCTCGACCAGTACGAGGACCTGGTGCACCGGTACCCCCGTCTGCACGGCGGCTTCGTCTGGGAATGGCGGGACCACGGCATCCGGGCGACGGCCCCGGACGGCACGCCCTACTACGCGTACGGCGGCGACTTCGGGGAGGTCGTGCACGACGGCAACTTCGTGATGGACGGAATGGTGCTCAGCGACGGAATCCCGACCCCCGGCCTCCACGAGTTCAAGGCGGTCGTGCAGCCGGTCCGCTTCACCTTCGACGCCGCGGACGACGCGGACGACGCGGACGGCGGGGACGGCGGGGCCGGCAGCGGCGGAACGGTGACGGTCGCGAACCTGCGGCACTCGGCGGACACCTCCGACCTGCGCTTCCGCTGGCGCGTCGAGCACGACGGGAGGCCCGTCGGCTCCGGGGACCTGGAGCTGCCCGTCGTCGCGGCCGGCGGGTCCGCGAGCGTGCCGCTTCCGCCGGTCGCCGTGTCGCGGGAGTCGGAGACCTGGCTCACCCTGGACGCGGTCCTGGCGGCCGGCACGGCGTGGGCGGACGAGGGCCATGTGGTGGCGACCGCCCAGCTGGACCGTACGCCGCACCGTGCCGTGCCCGCCGTACGGCTTCCGTCCGACTGGCGGCGGAGCGACGGGACGCTGACCCTCGGCATCGCCGAGTTCACCGACGGGGCCCTGGTACGGCTCGCCGGCCGCGCCGTGGCGGGCCCCCGACTGGAGCTGTTCCGCGCCCCGACCGACAACGACGAGGGCACCTCGGGGGTGGCCGAGGAGAGCGACGCCTACGTTCCGGGGGTCTCCAACGCCGAGCTCTGGCGGCGCGACGGCCTGGACCGGCTGACCTCACGGCTGTTGTCGGTGGAGACCGCCGCGGACGCCCTGCGGACCGTCGCCAGGGTCTCCGCGGCCGACTCCGCCTCGTCGGTGACGGTGGAGACGGTCTGGTCCCTCCAGGGGGACGACCTCGAACTGCGCGTGGAGATCGAGCCGTCGCGCGGATGGACGACGGTGTGGCCGCGGATCGGCATCCGCTTCGACCTGCCCGACGGCGGCGCTCCGGTCGACGGCGCCGAGTGGTTCGGTCTCGGCCCGCACGAGTCCTACCCCGACAGCCTGCGCGCGGCGCGCACCGGCCGCTTCTCCGCGGGCCTCGCCGGGCTCTCCGTCGACTACGCGCGCCCGCAGGAGACCGGGCACCGCTCCCGGTTCCGGGAGCTGGCGCTGACCAGCGGCGGCGCTGGTGTGCTGCGCTTCACGGCCGTGCCGGACGTGCAGGGCCGCCTCCCCGGCTTCACGCTCAGCCGTCACACACCTCAGCAGATCGCCCGGGCGGCGCACCCGTTCGAGCTCCCGGAGCCGGCGGCGAGCCACCTCTTCGTCGACGCGGCCCAGCACGGCCTCGGCTCCCGGGCGTGCGGACCCGACGTGTGGCCCGGGTTCGCGCTGCGCCCGCAGGCCCGCACGATCAGGCTCCGCGTCACGGCGGGCTGACGTGCGCCCGGCAGAAGGCCGCGCGCGGCGGCCTTCTGCCAGGGTGGTGCCATGAAGTACATGGTGCTGATGTACGCCGACCCCGCGGCGACCGAGGCGATGACCGCCGAGCAGCGCGCCGAGGTGTTCCGCCGGCACGACGAACTGCACAGGGATCTGGCGGACACCGGCGAGCTGCTGAACGGGGCGGGTCTCGGATACCCCCGGGACAGCACGACGATCCGGCTGCGCGGGGACGGCTCGTCGACGGCGGACGGACCGCTCACGAAGGCGCGGGAGCAGCTGACCGCGTACTACGTCGTCGACTGCGTGAGCCGGGAGCGCGCGCTGGAGATCGCCGGACGCGTCGTCGATTTCCACGTCGTGGCGGTCGAGGTACGGCCCGTCCACGACTCGTTCGGCATGCACGAGGACTGACCGGACGGGGTCAGGGAGCGGTGTGGGTGAAGGAGGCGGTCGTGGTCTGTGCGGTCTGCCCTGCGGGCAGGTAGTCGAAGGTGTAGGTGAGGTTGTCCCCGGAGCGCAGCGGGACGGGCTGCTCCCAGCGGCCGGCCGAGGCGTTCCAGGTCAGGAAGTAGTTCGCCTGCGTGCCGCCGTTCACGCGGTAGTGGACGGTGACGAAGGTCGCGGTGAAACCACCGGGCTTGAACCAGACGACGGGGGCTGCGCCCTGGGTGACGCCCTGGGTGAAGCCGGACTGCGGGGGCGGGTCGGTGGGGTCCGTGGGCGGCGGTCCGGACGTACCCGTGCCGCCCACCCACTGCGTGCCGCGCAGTTCGGCGAGGAAGCGGTCGCGGATCGTCGCGTCCGCCTGGATGCGGGCGTCGCCCCAGTAGCCGTTGGAGCAGCCGGGGCCTCCGGCCGCCGCGCCGTCGGCGCACTGCCACTGGGTCTGGCCGTCCCAGTCGGTGTTGATGTAGGCGGCGGCCCGGATGACGTCGCGGTTGGCGGTGATCCAGGCGAACCAGGGCCGGTACCACTCGTTCCAGATGGTGTCCGCGCCGGTGGCCACGGGGTTCTTCCGCATGATGCAGCTCTTGGTGTGCGCGCCGTTGTCGTAGCCCTGCGGTGAGGACTCGGCGATCATCACCGGTTTGCCGTGTCCGCGGGCGAAGTCCAGGACGCGGTTCTGCAGGCCGGTGGGCGAGGTGTCGTAGCTGCTGCAGCCCCACTGCGTGCCGACCGAGCCGGTGCCGTAGAAGGCGGAGACGCCGACCCAGTCGACGTACTGGTCACCGGGGTACCAGGCGTCGTAGTGGGCCGGGTCGGTGACGACGTAGTTCCACTCGGGGTGGTCGGGGCTGGTGTTGAGGGGCCAGGCCGCGGTCTGCCAGACGGTGGCCACCTTGGTGGCGCCCAGGGCGTCGATGCGGCCCTTGATGTAGACGAAGGCCCGCTTGTAGAAGTCGGCGTTGTAGCAGTTCCAGGGGCCGTCGAACTCGTAGCCGATGCGCAGGAAGACCTGCCGGTCGTAGCTCTTGAGCCGGGTGACCATCTCGTCGACCTTGGCCCGGTACTGGCTCGTCAGGTTGGGGGTGCCGGACGTGACGTCGCTGTCGCCGGTGCCGATGATCGCGCGCAGGGGCTGGTTGCCGCAGCCGGTCGTGGCGTCCGACAGGTAGAGGCCGACAGCGAGGGCGGACCGGGGGTACTGGGCGAGGGTCGCGGCGAAGTCGACGGTGCCGGAGCCCCAGTTGACGGGCCCGTTCATGCCGGCGAGCGGCGCCGGACTGCCGCCGAGGACCAGGTTGGTGTAGAGGGTGACCCCGCCGGGGGCGGGGGCGTCCAGCGACGCCCGGTCGAGCACGTCGCGCTTGTAGTCGGCGAGGGTGTCGCTGTCCTGGCCCATCAGGGCCAGGACCTTGCCGTCGGGCGGCAGGTTGCGGGCGGCGACGGCGGCCTGCGCGGTGCCCGTGGCCAGTCCGGGCGCGATCAGGACGGCGACCGCGGCGAGGCCGGCGAACAGTGCCCCGGCTCGTCTTCGCAGCGCGTGCATTCAACTCTCCTCGGTGCCGGGTGGATGTGTCGCACGGCATGGTGGAGAGCCGCAACTTCCCCGTCAATCATTCGCGTAAGTTTCGAAGGACTGCGCAGGTCCGGAAACCGGAAGCGAAACTTCGGCCACGCCGGGGACATCCGGGGCGCGGTCAGGAATCGCCTTCGACAGCGACCAGTTGCAGGTCACGGCGCCATCGCGGATTCTCGAAACTTCTACGTAACTATTGACAACAAGTTTCGTGCGGCGGCAGGTTGTGCGAGCCGCACCGTCCACCGGTCGTCATTCTCCGGATGCCACGTCGGCCTCTCCCCCACGCCGTCACCCGTCCTTTCCGCACGCCCCTGGAGGTCCGCATGGGCTCCTCGCACATCCGCAGATCGCTCGCCGCAGCCGCCGGCCTGACCGCGCTCCTCGCGCTCGCGGGCTGCTCCACCGGCTCCACCGGCACCACCGGCGAGATCACCCTCACCGTCGCCACCTTCAGCGACTTCGGCTACAAGCCGCTGATCGCGCAGTTCGAGAAGACCCACCCCGGCATCAGGGTCCAGGAGCGCGTCTCCCAGCTCGACCAGCACCACAACAGCCTGTCCACGCAGCTCTCCTCGGGCAGCGGCGCGGCCGACGTGGTCGCCGTGGAGGAGGGGTACATGCCCAAGTTCCGCCAGGTGAAGGACAAGTTCGCCAACCTCGCCGACTACGGTGCGCTCAAGCGCGAGAACGAGTACCTGCCGTACAAGTGGGCGCAGGCCACCGCAGACGACGGCCGCTTCGTGATGGGCTACGGCACCGACGTCGGCGGCCTCGCCATCTGCTACCGCCGCGACCTGTTCGCGCGGGCCGGGCTGCCCACCGACCGCGACGAGGTGGGCAGGCTGTGGCCCACCTGGGACGACTACTTCAGGACCGGCGACACCTTCACGGCGAAGGTGCAGGACCACGCGTGGTTCGACTCCGCGGGCAACGTGTTCAGCGCGATGATGAACCAGACCGAGGTCGGCTTCTTCGACACCTCCGACTCCTACGTGGCCGACACCAACCCGGACGTCAGGAAGTTCTTCTCCGACACCGCGAAGGCGGCCGCCGCCGGCCAGTCGGCCAACCTGGTGCCGTTCAGCCAGCAGTGGAACGCGGGCATCAAGCAGGGGAAGATGGCCACCATCACCTGCCCCGCCTGGATGACCGGGCTGATCCAGACCGCGGCCGGCAAGGAGGCCGAGGGCAAGTGGGACATCGCCTCCGTGCCAGGGGGCGGCGGCAATTGGGGCGGCTCCTTCCTCACCGTGCCCAAGCAGGGCAAGCACGTGAAGGAGGCCGCCGAGCTGGCCGCCTTCCTCACCTCCGCCGACTCGGAGAAGAAGATCTTCCGGGGGCCCACCGGTTCGCTGCCCTCACTGACCGACGCCCTGTCCGACCCCGCCGTGCAGGACACCCGCAAGGCGTACTTCAACGACGCGCCCACCGGGAAGATCTTCGCCGCCTCCGCCAAGGACCTTCGGCCGAGCTTCCGAGGCAGCAAGGACCAGCAGGTGCGCGTGCCGTTCGCCAATGCCCTGCAGCTGGTCGAGCAGCGCAAGGCGTCACCGGACGAGGCGTGGCGCAAGGCCCTCGCCGACGCCGCGAAGAACCTCGCGCACTGACCGGCGGCACGAGCCCGCGACCCCACGATCCCCGTCCCGTACCCATCCGCTCATCACTCACCCAGGAGGTCACCATGGCGGTCGACGCCGCCGGTGCCGGGCGCGTGCCCGCCCGCACGCCGGGCACGCCCCCTCGCCGCGGGGCCCGGCCGCGCCGCGGCGGCCGCCTCGTCCCGTACAGCTTCGTCGCCCCGTTCTTCCTCGTCTTCGGGATCTTCGGCCTGTACCCGCTGCTGTACACGTTCTGGGTGTCGCTGCACCACTGGGACCGGCTGACCGGCGACGGCGGCTTCGCCGGAGCGGACAACTTCCGCGACCTGTTCGCCGATCCCGACTTCTACACCGCCACTTTCAACACCTTCAGCATCTTCCTGCTGTCGACGGTCCCGCAGTTGCTCCTCGCCCTCGCGGTGGCCTGGCTGCTGGACCGCCGGCTGCGGGCCCGTACCACCTGGCGGGCGCTGGTCCTGGTCCCGCAGTACGTGTCGGTGGTCGCCGTGGCGCTGGTCTTCTCCCAGCTCTTCGGGCGCGACTTCGGCGTGGTCAACTGGGCGCTCCAGCACCTCGGACTGATCTCCGAGCCGGTCGACTGGACGGCCGGCACGTGGAGTTCGCACCTGGCGATCAGCTTCATGGTGATGTGGCGCTGGACCGGCTACAACGCCCTGATCTACCTGGCCGCCATGCAGGCCGTGCCACGTGAGCTGTACGAGTCGGCCATGGTCGACGGCGCCGGCCGCATGCTCACCTTCCGCCGCATCACGCTTCCGGCCATCCGGCCGACCGTGCTGTTCACCGTGGTCATCTCCACCATCGGCGGCCTCCAGCTCTTCGCCGAGCCCTTCCTGTTCGACCCGCAGGCCAACGCCGAGGGCGGCACCGAGCACCAGTTCCAGACGCTCACGCTGATGCTCTACAAGTACGGCTTCATCAACAACGACGCGGGCTACGCCTCCGCCATCTCGTGGGTGCTGTTCCTCGTCATCGCCGCCGTCGCCGCACTCAACTTCCTCGTCACCCGCCGCCTCGGCGGCTCCGACCGCTGACCGCCGGCCCCCGAGAGGAGATCCGTCCATGGCCCCGTCCCTCACCGCCCCCGCGTCCCGCCCGGACGCCCGTACCGCCCTCCCCGGCGCCGGCGGCCCACGCGCTCACCCGCGCCGCCGGCGCGGCACCGGCCCGCGGCGCCACGACAGCGCGGGTCCACTGGCCCACATGCTGCTCGCCGCGGTCGTCCTCGCCTCCGTCTTCCCGCTGTACTGGACAGTCGTCGTCGCCTCGCACGGCGACAACTCCGTGCTGGGCGGCTCCACCCCCTCGCTCGTGCCCGGCGGGCACCTGATCGCCAACATCCGACGGGTCTTCGACACCGTCGACTTCTGGAAGGCGCTCGGGAACTCCTTCACCGTCGCCGGGACCACGGCCGTCAGCAACGTGCTGCTGTCCTCCCTCGCCGGCTACGCCTTCGCCAAGCTCCGGTTCCCGGGCCGCGACGCCCTGCTCGTGGTGGTGATCGCCACCGTGATGGTGCCGACCCAGCTCGGCATCATCCCGCTGTACCTGCTCGTCACCGACATGGGTCTGTACGGGACGCTCAGCTCGCTGATCGTGCCCGCGCTGGTCTCTGCCGTCGGCGTGTTCTGGATGCGGCAGGCGATGGAGGAGAACATCCCCGACGAGCTCATCGAGAGTGCCCGCGTCGACGGCGCCGGCCACCTGCGCACCTTCCTGCACGTCGCCTGGCCCGGCGTACGCTCCACGGCCGCCGTGCTCGGCATGTTCACCTTCATGTTCGCCTGGAACGACTACTTCTGGCCGCTGATCGCCCTGCCGCCGGAGAACGGCACCGTGCAGATCGCCCTCAACCAGCTGGCCGCCGGCTACTACACCGACTACACCCTCATGCTCGCCGGGGTCGTGGTCTCCGTCCTGCCGGTCCTGGCGCTCTTCGCCGTACTGGCCCGCCGCATCGTCTCCGGCGTCATGGACGGCGCCGTCAAGGGCTGAGCCCGCCGCCCGTGCCGCCTCCCGTTTCGCCGCCCCCGATCCCGTACCGCCCGACCGAGTCCCGAGGAACCGCATGACTGCCGCCGTACCCGCGACCGGGAATCCCGTCCCGGCCCCCGACGACCGCCGCGCGGTGATCCGCAACCCCGTGCTCACCGGCTTCCACCCCGACCCCTCCCTGCTGCGGGTCGGCGCGGACTACTACCTCGCCACGTCCACCTTCGAGTGGCTCCCGGGCGTGACCCTCCACCACTCCCGCGACCTCGTCCACTGGGAGCCGCTGGGCGGGGCCCTGACGGAGGAACGGCTGCTGGACCTGACCGGCGTGCCCGACTCCGGAGGTGTGTGGGCGCCCTGCCTCTCCCACGCCGACGGTCTGTTCCACCTCGTCTACTCCGACGTGAAGAGCCTGACGGGCGCGTACAAGGACGTCCACAACCAGGTCGTCACCGCGCCCGCGCCGACCGGCCCGTGGTCCGACCCGGTGCCGGTGGCGGGGCACGGCTTCGACCCGTCCCTCTTCCACGACACCGGCCCCGACGGTACCGGCCGCAGCTGGCTCCTCTGGCTGGAGTGGGACCACCGTCCGGGCAAGGACCCCTTCGCCGGCATCCTCCTGCAGGAGTGGGACCGTGCCGGGCGCCGGCTGCGCGGGCCGGTGCACCGCATCTTCACCGGGACCGCGCTCGGACGGACGGAGGGCCCGCACCTCTACCGGCGCGACGGCTGGTACTACCTGGTCACCGCCGAGGGGGGCACGTCCTGGGAGCACGCCGTCACCGTCGCCCGCTCCCGCGAGGTCACCGGGCCCTACGCGCCCGACCCCGCCGGGCCGTTGCTCACCTCGCTCGGCGACGACGGACTCGCGCTCCAGAAGGCCGGCCACGGCAGCCTCGTCGAGACCCCCGAAGGCGACTGGTACCTGGCACATCTGACGGCCCGTCCGCTGACCCCGCGCGGCGCCTGCGTCCTGGGCCGGGAGAGCGCCCTGCAGCGCGTGCACTGGACGGCGGACGGCTGGCCGCGCGTCACCGGCGACGCCGGGCCCGGCCGCCCCGCGCGGCGCGTACCGGCGCCCCCGGCCCCGGGCCCGGTGGACACCACCGCCGGGCCGGGCCCCGCACCGTACGACGGTTTCCCGGGAGCGGAGTGGATGACCCTGCGCCGCCACCCCGACCCCACGTGGCTGTCCCCCGCGGACGGCTCCGGCGGACTGCGGCTGCGCGGCGGCGAGTCGCTGTCCTCCCGGCACCGGCAGAGCCTCGTGGCCCGGCGCCAGCAGCACACCCGGTTCCGCTTCGAGGCCACGGTGTCCTTCGCACCGGACTCGCCGCGGCAGATGGCCGGCCTCGTCCACTTCTACAACACCCGGCTGTGGCACTACGCCCATCTCACCGCCGACGCCGACCACGGCCGTGTGCTGCGTCTGGCGGTGTGCGACCGCGGCCGCTACTCGGAGCCGGCCGGGCCGGTTCCGGTGCCCGGCGAGGGGCCGTTGCGGCTGCGGCTCACCGGCCGGGGCGGGGCGGCGTCCTTCGCCTGGTGGGACGAGGCCGCCCAGGGCTGGCGGCCGCTCGGCCCAAGCCTCGACGCCGGCCGGCTCTCCGACGAGTACGCCACGGTCGGTGACGCCGACGGGCACTTCAGCAGCTGGGGCTTCACCGGCGCCTTCGTGGGCGTGTGCGCGCAGGACCTGACCGGCGGCCGCCTGGGCGCGGACTTCACGGGCCTGGAGTACGAGGGCGATCCCCAGCCGGACGCGGACGGCGGGGCGCCGTGACCGCGCGCCGCACGCGGCGGGGCGCCGTAGGGACGGCCGGGCCGGCGGAGCCCGGCCGTAGGCTGACCGGGAACACCGGGGCGGGCCGGGTGGTCCGGGCGGCCACCGCCTGCGGCACCGCACCGACGGGCAGGACGAGGGGGACGCACGGCGCATGAGCACTCAGCCGGGATCCAAGGTGACGATCGGCGCCATCGCCGCCGAGGCCGGGGTCTCCACCGCCACCGTCTCCAAGGTCCTCAACGGCCGCAGCGACGTCTCCGCGGCCACCCGCGAGCGCATCCAGCAGATCATGGCGCGCCGTCACTACCAGCGGCGCGGGGCCCGCCGCCGCGGCGGCATCGTCGACCTCGTCCTCAACGAACTCGACAGCCTGTGGTCCATCGAGATCATCCGGGGCGCCGAGGAGACGCTGCGCACCGCGGGCGTCAGCATGGTGCTCTCCGCGGCCCACGGGAGCGGCGCCGCCACCAGCGCCTGGCTGGAGCAGCTGACGGCCCGCCGCTCCGACGGCGCGATCCTGGTCGTCTCCGACCTCAATCTGCGGCAGCGCACCAAACTCACCTCGCTGGGCGTCCCCTTCGTCCTCGTCGACCCGGTCGGCACCGTCGAGGCCGGTGTACCGACGATCGGCGCGACCAACTGGGCCGGAGCCGTCTCCGCCACCGAGCACCTCATCGGGCTCGGCCACCGCCGCATCGCCCACCTCGCCGGGCCGCGGCAGCTGCTGTGCAGCCGCGCCCGCGCCGACGGGTTCCGCGCCGCCATGGAGGCGGCCGGTCTCGACGTGCCGCAGGAGGCCGTGCGGCACGGGGAGTTCAACGACTCCTCCGGGTACACCGAGACCACGGCCCTGCTGGAGGAGGCCGAACGGTCCGGCCGCCGGCTGCCGACCGCGCTCTTCGCCGCCAGCGACCTGCAGGCGTTCGGCGCCTACACCGCGCTGCGCGAGCGCGGGCTGCACGTCCCCGGCGACGTCAGCGTCGTCGGCTTCGACGACGTGCCGGTCTCCCGGTGGACGGCCCCCGCCCTCACCACCGTCCGCCAGCCGCTGCAGGCCATGGCCGCCATGGCGGCACGGACCCTGCTGCGGCTGGTCGACGGCGAGGAGGTCGACCTGCCGAGGGTGGAGCTAGCGACGCAGCTGGTCGTCCGGGACAGCACGGCGTCGCCGCGCGACGAAGGGTGACGGATCGATTGCGGTCCGTCACACCCACCTCCGAGGTGCGGCTATCACGCCCACTTATAGGTTGAATGTGCAATTTAACCCATTTGGGCGAATAATGGACCAATGGACGTGATGTTTGAACCTTCGGTGTACCCACCGCTCGCACTCGGCTTCTTCGGCCTCGCGACCGGCTACCTGATCTGGGGCTCCCAGGAACTGTTCGGCTGGCCCAAGAGGGACGAGAAGGTCGACCGGGCGATGGGCGTCTGGGGCATCTGGCTGCCCGGCCTCTGCCAGCTCCTGGCCGGCGTCATCCTCTTCGTGGGGCTGACCTGGTTCGAGGTGTTCAAGGAGCCGCCGCTGTACATGGCCGCCCTGGCCTTTACCGCGTACGGCATCCACTGGTTCGCGCTCGGCTGGGACCGCTACCGCGGCAACGACGCACGCGTCAACGCCGGTGTCGGCGTCGCCTACATGGTCCTTTCGGCCCTCGGCGCGACGGTGTTCTTCGCGGTCGACGACTGGCCCGTGGGCCTGGTCTTCGTCGGCCTCTTCGCCGTCTACCTCAGCAAGTTCGCGATGTCCCTCGGGGCGCCGCTCGCCGAACGCGTGATGGGGCTGTTCCGCCTGCTGACCGCCGTCTGGCTGCTGTACCTGACGTTCGCCGTGGTGGTCAACTTCACCCTCGGGTACCACTGGGAGACGTGACCCCCACGCAGCGTCAGACCTCGACCAGCCCCAGCCGGAACAGGCTCTCGGCGGTGTCGAGGACGGTCGCCTCCACGGGGCGGGGCTCCCAGCCCAGCACCGCGCGCGCCTTGTCGGTGCGGAGCACCGGCACCTTGCCCAGCTGGCTCTCCGCCTCCCGCAGCGCGGGGTCGGTGCGCGCACCCTCCCGCACCTCCTCGGGGGTCAGTTCCCTGGCCGGCACCTTCGCGGCGCGCTCGCCCAGCCCCTCGGCCAGGACACGGGCCATCCCGTAGAAACTCGTCGCCGTGCCGCTGCCGATGAGGAAGCGCTCGCCCGCGGCGGCCGGTTCCGTCATCGCCCGCAGGTGGGCCCGCGCCACGTCCCGCACGTCGGCGATGTCGAAGTACAGCGGCGGGACCACCGGCAGGGCCCCCTGCAGCATCGCCTTGACGAGCCGCACCGAGGCGGACAGGTGCCCGTCCAGCACGGGACCGAAGATCCCGGGCGGATTGATAACGGCCAGTTCGAGGTCCCCTCCCTCCGCGGCCGTGAAGTCCCACGCGGCGCGTTCGGCGATCGCCTTGGACTTGATGTAGGGGCTCAGGTCGTCCCCGGGGTCGGTCCAGTCGCTCTCGTCGTAGGCGTCGCCGCTCTTGCGGCTGTAGCCGATGGCGGCGAAGGACGAGGTCAACACCACGCGCCGGACGCCGTGGTCACGCGCCGCCCGCAGTACGCGCAGCGCGCCGTCCCGTGCCGGGACGACGACCTCGTCCTCGTTGCGGGGCTGCACGGCCGGGAAGGGCGACGCCACGTGCAGGACGTGCTCGCAGCCCTTCACCGCCTCCGCCCAGCCCTCGTCCGCAGCCAGATCGGCCGCGACGATCTCCAGCCGTCCGGGGTCGGCTCCCGCCCGGGCCGCCGTCGCGCGGACGCCCTCCGCGCGGTCAGGCGACCGGACGGTGGTGCGCACCCGGTGGCCGGCACGCAGCAGCGCGTCGAGGACGTGCGAGCCGAGGTAGCCGCTGCCGCCCGTCACGAGGACGGGTCCGGAGCCGGGGTTCAGGTCGTACATGGTGTTCTCTTCCCTATCTCAGATCGGGCACCGTGCGCGTGAGTTCGTCCACGGCACGCTGCTCCGCGTCGTCGTCGCCCCGCTCACGCGCGTCCCACAGTTCGGTCTTGAGCTGCAGGTACCGCAGGCGGACCCGCATCAGCTCGAGCTCCCCGGCCACCCGGTCGGCGTTGCGCCGGAACAGGTCGCGCAACCGTGCGGCCCGGTCGGCGTCCGCCTCCCCGTCGAGGTGACGGAGATACGCGCGCATGTCGTGCACGCTCATCCCGGTCGCCTTGAGGCAGCTCAGGGCCTCGATCCGCTCCACGACGGAAGCGCCGTAGCGGCGGTGGCCGCTGCTCTCGTCGCGGGGGACCGGGCCGATGAGGCCGATCTTCTCGTAGTAGCGCAGTGTCGGCTCGGAGAGGCCGCTGCGTCGCGACACCTCCTGGATCGACACCGGCGGGGCGTCTGTCATTGCCACGTCCTCAGTCTTCGGAACCTCAAGCGCTTGAGGTCAAGCGTGGGGGTGCGGACGTGGCCGGGGTCACTTCGCCCCGGCTTCCGGCGCGTCGTCAGCCGGGGTCCCCGAGGTGTTCACGGGGCCTCACCCCCGAGGGGGAGTTAGTGTAGCCTTACCTAAACTCCAGACATGGGGTGCTGATCGCCGTCGGCTGGGTACCGGAAGGGTTCGCGGGGTGGGAACGAAGGCGCCGTCGGGGCGGGATGTGCTGCTGCGGACGGTCAGGAGCCGGCGGAGGGACGTCGCCGTGGGCGCCGTGCTCGGCGCCGGCCACCAGTTCGGGGAGGCGCTCGTCCCCGTGCTCATCGGCATCGTCATCGACCGGGCCGTCTCCGACGGCGACGGCCGCGCCCTCTTCGGCTGGCTCGCGGTGCTCGCCGTGGTCTACGTGGGCCTCTCCTTCAGCTTCCGCTTCGGCGCCCGCGCCGGTGAACGCGCCGCGGAACAGGCCGCGCACGAATGGCGGATCACCCTCGTACGACGGGTCCTCGACCCCCGCGGCGGCGCCGAACGCGGCCACCTGCCCGGAGAACTGGCGAACATCGCCACCGAGGACGCCAAGCGGGTCGGCGCCGTCAACATGGCCGTCATGACCGGGATATCGGCCCTCACCGGCCTCCTGGTCAGCGCGGTGGCCCTGCTCCGCATCTCCGTGCTCCTCGGACTGGTCGTCCTCCTCGGCACCCCGGTGCTGCTCTTGCTCGGCCACCTGCTGAGCAAGCCCCTGGAGCGGCGCAGCGAGGCCGAGCAGGAGCGGGCCGCGCACGCCTCCGGGATCGCCGCCGACCTGGTCGCCGGACTGCGGGTGCTCAAGGGCATCGGCGCGCAGGCCGCGGCGGTCGAACGGTACCGGCGCACCAGCCGCTCCTCGCTCGGCGCGACGGTGCGGGCGGCGCGCGCCGAGGCCTGGCAGAGCGGGGTGGTGCTCACCCTCACCGGCGTCTTCATCGCGCTGGTCGCGCTGATCGGCGGACGGCTCGCCACGGCGGGCGACATCACACTGGGTCAGCTCGTGTCGGCGGTCGGCCTGGCGCTGTTCCTCCTGGGCCCCCTGGAGGTCTTCGCCTGGGTCAATGCCGAGTTCGCCCAGGGCCGGGCCTCCGCGGGACGCATCGCGGCCGTGCTGGCCGCGGAGCCCGACGTACTGCCCGGCGAACGCGGCCTGCCGGAACCGGTGCTCGGCGGCCTGCGGCTGCGCGGCGTCACCCTCGGCGCCCTGCGCGGGGTCGACCTCGACGTACCGCCCGGCGAACTGCTCGGCGTCGCCAGCACCGACCCGGCCGCCGCGCAGGCGCTGCTCGCCTGCCTCGGCCGCACCGCGGACCCGGAGTCCGGCGTCGTCGAACTGGACGGCGTGCCCCTGCCGGAGCTCGACCCCGCGCGGCTGCGCACCGCGGTCCTCGTCGCGGCGCACGACGCCGACCTCTTCGAGGGCACCCTCGCCGACAACCTGGGCGGCACCGGGAGGACCGGGGACACCGACCGCGCGCTGGCCGCCGCGTGCGCCGACGAGGTCGCCCGGACCCTGCCGCAGGGCACCGCCACCGAGGTCACCGAGGGCGGCCGCTCCCTCTCCGGGGGGCAGCGCCAGCGTGTCGCGCTCGCCCGCGCCCTCGTCGCCGACCGCCCGGTGCTCGTCGTCCACGACCCCACCACGGCGGTCGACGCGGTCACCGAGGCCCGCATCGCCGGCGGACTGCGCGAGCACCGCCGCGGCCGCACCACACTCCTGGTCACCAACAGCCCGGCCCTGCTCTCCGTCGCCGACCGCGTCGTCCTCCTCGACGGCGGCCGGGTGGCCGCCGACGGCGCTCACCTCGACCTCGTGCACGGCGACCCGGCCTACCGGACGGCGGTACTCGCATGACGACGGCAACGGGATCCGCGGCGCGCGAGCTGCTGCCCACGGCGACGCCCGCGCGGACCAGGACCGCGGTACGTGAACTGCTGCGTCCGCACCGGACGCTGGCGATGGGCGGCGCCGCGGTGATGGTGGCGGCCACCACGGTGGGGCTGCTGACGCAGCCGCTGCTGGGGCACATCGTCGACCTGGTGACCGACCGGCGCCCGGCGGGGGCACTGACGCTGCCCGTGGTGCTGCTGGTGCTGGTCGCGGTGGCGCAGGGCGTGGCAACCGCCCTCGGCATGTCGCTGGTGTCACGGCTGGGTGAGACCGTACTGGCCGAACTGCGCGAGCGCTTCGTCGAGCGGGCGCTGTCGCTGCCGCTGGAGCGGCTGGAGCGGGCCGGTTCCGGCGACCTCAACTCCCGGGTGACGCGGGACGTCTCGCGGGTGGCGGAGGCGGTGCGGACCGCGCTTCCGGAACTGGTGCGGTCGGGGCTGTCGATCGTCCTGACGCTGGCCGCACTCGCGGTGCTGGACTGGCGGTTCCTGCTGGCGGCGCTGCTCGCGGTGCCGGTGCAGGCGCACACCGCCCGCTGGTACGTCCGCAACGCCACCCCGCTCTACGCGAAGGAGCGCATCGCCACCGGCGCCCAGCAGCAACAGCTGCTCGACACGATCGGCGGTGCGGCCACCGTACGGGCCTACCGGGCCGAGGACGGGCACACCGAGCGGGTCACCGAACGCTCCCGCGCGGCCGTGGACCTGACGCTGCGCGGGGTCCAGCTGGTGCTGCGCTTCTACAGCCGGCTGCACGTGGCGGAGTTCGCCGGGCTGGCCGCCGTGCTGGTCACCGGTTTCCTGCTGGTGCGCGGCGGTGCCGCGTCGATCGGCACGGCGACGGCGGCGGCCCTGTACTTCCACAGCCTGTTCGGCCCGGTGAACACCGCGCTGGTGCTGCTGGACGACGCCCAGTCGGCGACCGCCGCCCTGGCCCGGCTGGTCGGTGTCGTCGACGAACCGGCGCCCGGCGCCGACGACGAAGCGCTGCCGCGGGACCTCCCCGGCGTTCCCGCCGTCACCGTGGAGGGCGTCGGCCACGCCTACGTGCCCGGGAGGCCGGTGCTCAGCGACGTGGACCTGGTGCTGCGGCCCAAGGAGAAGGTCGCCCTCGTCGGTGCCAGCGGCGCCGGCAAGACCACGCTCGCCAAGATCGTCGTCGGAATCCACCGGCCTTCCTCGGGCCGGGTCGACGTCGGCGGCGGCGAACCCTCGGCGACCGGGCGCACGGTCGCGCTGGTCACGCAGGAGGTGCACGTCTTCTCCGGCCCGCTCGCCGACGACCTGCGGCTGGCCCGTCCGGACGCCACCGACGAGGAACTGTGCGAGGCCCTGGAACGGGTGGGCGCGCTCGGCTGGGCGCAGGCCCTGCCGGAGGGCCTGGACACCGTCGTCGGCGAGGGCGGCCACCGGCTGACCCCGGACCGCTCGCAGCAACTCGCCCTCGCCCGGCTGGTGCTGGCCGACCCCCCGGTCGCCGTACTCGACGAGGCGACCGCGGAGGCCGGCAGTGCCGGTGCCGGACGGCTGGAGGAGGCCGCGGAGCGCGCCCTGGAGGGCCGTACGGCCCTGGTCGTCGCGCACCGGCTCAGCCAGGCCGCCACCGCCGACCGGGTGGTGGTGATGGAGGAGGGCCGCGTCGCCGAGACCGGCACCCATGACGAACTGCGCGCCGCCGGGGGGCCGTACGCCGCCCTGTGGCGGGCGTGGGCGGAGCACCGCAGCAGCCCCCGGCCCTAGCGGCCACCGCCCCGGAAGACCCCGTCCACAACCGAAACGAACAGAAGGATCACGCGATGCCCCGCGCCACCAGAGCCACCCGGTTCGCCGGACTGCTCGCCTCCGTACTGATGCTCGTCGGCGCGGTAGCCGGCTGCGGCTCCTCCGACTCGCCCTCCGACGCGTCGAAGCCGGGCTCCGGCTCCACCAAGGCGGCGAGCAGCACCTTCCCCGTGACGATCGCCCACAAGTACGGCAGCACCACCATCAAGGCCGAGCCCAAGCGCGTGGTCACCGTCGGGCTCACCGACCAGGACGCCGTCCTCGCGCTCGGCACCGTTCCGGTCGGCACGACCGAGTGGATCGGCGGCTACAAGGGCGCCGTCGGTCCCTGGGCGCAGGACAAGCTGGGCTCCGCCGCGGCCCCGACCGTCCTGAAGGACACCGGCACCGGGCCGCAGGTCGAGAAGATCGCCGCCCTCAGGCCCGATCTGATCCTCGCCCTGTACTCGGGCCTGACCAAGGCGCAGTACGACACGCTGTCGAAGTTCGCGCCGGTCGTGGCCCAGCCCAAGGAGTTCAACGACTACGGCATCCCGTGGCAGCAGCAGACCGAGACGATCGGGAAGGCGCTGGGCAAGGCCGACGAGGCAACCAAGCTCGTCGAGGGCGTCGAGGCGAAGTTCGCCGAGGCCAAGAAGGCCAACCCCGCCTTCGCCGAAGCCACCGCGGTCATGGCCACCCCGTACGAGGGCACCTTCGTCTACGGCAGCCAGGACGCGCGCTCCCGGCTCCTGGCCGACCTCGGGCTGAAGCTCCCGGCCGACCTCGACAAGGTCATCGGCGACACGTTCGGCGCCAACATCAGCAAGGAGCGCACCGACCTGCTCGACCAGAGCGTCGCCGTGTGGATCGTGCCCGACACCACCGGGGCCGTCGCCAAGCTGCACAAGGACAAGCTGTACGCCGACCTGAAGGTCGTGAAGGAGGGCCGCGAGGTCTTCGTCCAGGAGAGCGGCGACTACGGCAACGCGGTCTCCCTGTCGACCGTGCTGAGCATCCCCTACGTCCTGGACCGCCTCGTCCCGCAGCTCGCGGCCGCGGTGGACGGCGACCCGGCCACGAAGGTGGAGCAGCCCGCGTCCTGACCGTCCCGTCCCGCGGTGCTCCGTGCGCCGCCGGGACGCAAACCCGCCGCCGGGCGGTGTGTGCAGGCACACGCCGCCCGGCGGTCTTTGCGCTTCTCAGGGAGCGTCCGGCTACCGGAACCCGAGTTCCCGAGCACGCTCGCAGGTGTCGTCGCAGACGCGTCCGCAGGTCTTCGGACCCTCCTCGGCAAGGAGGTGCAACACTGCCCCCACCGGCTGGGCTGCGCAGGCTGCCCGTTCTACGTCCCCAAAGCCTCCGCCTGCGTTCAGCTACTGGCCGTCAGGAACAGCATCGATCAGATGCTCGAGCAACTCGACCTGACGAGCCCGAGGCCCCCAAGGAGACCGCGAAACTGTCACCGTCCTTGCCGAACGTCTCGCGGACAGCCCCGCTCCCGCCGGCCTCACTCCCAGGGACCTCGGAACGGCCGGCGCCCTTCATCCCACTGACCCAGCTCATGAGCACCGTTCCTGCGCAGGACCCGAGGCAGCACGACAAGCGAGATATCGATCGAAAACCGCCTGGCTATCAGGAGTGAAGGTCCACTGCTGCAGAGCCCGCCGCAGCTCGGACTCGGTCAGCCACCCGTGCCAGGCCACCTCTTCCGGATCAGGGGCGACGATCTCCGGAAGCACGGCGTCGCAGACCGCAAGCCAGTGAGGGCTCAGCCCTGCCCGGTTGAGGAACTTGGACCGAAAGCGCGCTGTCGCCCGTACCCCCAGCTCCTCGATGAGCTCGCGGGCAGCTGCCTGCTCATAGGACTCCCCGACTCCCGCAGCACCCCCGACCCCGAGTTCGTAGTGCCCCGGGAAACGAAACAGGTGCTCGGCCCGCCGATGGACGAGAAAGCGGCCTTGCCTATCGCGGCACACCACCACGCCAACCCGGTGGAGCCAGCCCTCCCGAACGGCGTCCCGCCGACTGACCACCCCCAGCACACGGTCCTGAGCGTCGACACGTTCCACGAGTTCATCCACGACGCAGACGATCGCAGAACCCACGGACACCCGCCCGGAATGACCGGACCGTCACACAGTCAGCCGCCCCTCAGACCGGCCTCACCCCGCCGAATGAAGAATCATCGCGGCCTCTCGCTCATTCCGAGCGGGAGAAGATCTCCGCGACGGATAGATAACAGTGGCCAGTCTGGCTGGCGTGGATCTTCTTGTGGCGCATCAGGTCATCCAGACGGATGCGCTGGTCGAGGACGGCCATGAAGTCCAGGCCGTCCATCGTGATGAATGGAGTGCTGTAGCTGTATACGGCCAGGGCATCGGCAGTGAAGCTGCTCATGCTGATGTACAGGCCGAGGGTGTTCTTGCCCTTGCGCTCGATGTTGGTCTTGAAGACATCCAACAGCGATCGCCCGATGGGCTCCTTCCACCACTTGGCTTCGAGCACGTAGTGGTCGGTGTCGAAGGAGTAGGCACCATCAATTTGCTCATGCTCCAGGATGTACGACGCCCGCGGCTCCAGGTCGTACAGTCCGAACAGCTCGTTGATGAAGCCTTCAAACTGGGTCCCCCGCTTGTGCGGGTCGGCTGCTGAGTGCATGAGCAGGAACCGCTGCTTCAGCTCCTCATGGGCCTGGGCGAATGCCCTGCCATCCTGGGCATTCTTGGCGCTCTCGGCAATGGTGGCTGCGTGAGCCTCGTGCTCGGCGATAACCTCCCGCTGCTTGGCCGTCCAGCGCCGCAGCTCAGCCACGGCGGCCACGGCCTTGACCACCATGTCGTCACCGTCCACCTGAGTGGTCAGGTTCGGAAACGTCTCCATGGCGGCGATGTCCAGCATGAGTGCGACGGTCACATCGAGGTACCGGGCTTCATTGGCTCGCAACAGATTGACCAGTTGGCCGGACGCTTCGCGCTTGGTGGCTGAGAAGTCGAGGCGGCCCAGCAGTTCGCTGTGGTCCTGGAGCATCCCTCGGAGGTACAGCTCGAAGGGCTTCTTGTTCCAGAAGATCGCGGTCAGGGCCTCGACGAGCGCCAGGTAGGCACTCGGGTTCATCGTCTTCTTGCGGGCGCTGTCCTGCATCCGTCCCCCTTCAGCGGGCCACCACGTACTCATGGTCACCGACCTATTACGGTACCGCTCAACGAGGCGTTGATCAGCCCATATGACATGGGTTGATCCAAGGGTGTCCCGACGAGTACCTGCTGCATCGAACTCTCGTACTAGTGCCTGAACTGCTCCTGACCACCAGCGACAATCGCGTAACTTGGGAGGCTGCCGCCCAGTCGGTTGGCATCAGGGTCCGGGAGGCTCAGTCGCGAACGGTGCGCAGCAACGACAAAGAGCACTCGAACCCGCGCACACGGCCTCCGAGGTCATATGCGCAGCCGACCAGGCCTGTTCACTCCCTGTCGAGGGAACTGCGCTCGCCCTCGGTCGCATCGGTCGGCCGATGTACGGCAAAGGGGCCGACCCGCACGGTGCGGGGCGGCCCCTTGGGCGCGTGCGGGCGGTTACCGGCCCTCGACGAGGCTCTTCGGGCGCAGGTCGGTCCAGTTGGTCTCGATGTACTCCAGGCACTCCTGGCGGGCGGCCGGGCCGTGGGCGACCGTCCAGCCGGCGGGGACGGTGACGAACTCCGGCCAGAGGCTGTGCTGGCCCTCGGCGTTGACCAGGACGGAGTAGACGCCGTCGGGGTTCTCGAAGGGGTTGCTGCTCATCGGGTGGTTTCCTTCCGTGTGACCAGGGCCTCAAGGGCCCGGAACCAGGTCTGCGCCAGATCCCGGACGGCCTCCTCGGTGAGGAGTTCGCCGGCGTAGGCCCAGTGGGCGCTCAGTTCGGGGCCGCCGGGGCGGTCCTCGGTGAGGGCGTTGAGGGTGAGGGCGTGGGACATGGGCATCCCGGGGTCGGCGTCGAGGTCGGCGGCGTCGCCCTCCGGCGCGTACGACCAGTCGGCGGCCTCGGGGACGTCGAAGCGGCCCATGTAGTTGAACTCGATCTGCGGTTCGGCGAGCCGGGCCAGTTCCGGACCGGTGACCGGGTTGAGGTGCCGCAGCAGGCCGTGTCCGGCGCCGCCGGTGGGCGGGGCGGTCAGGTGCTCGCGGACGCGGGCGACGGCCTCGTCGGGGTCGAGGCCCGCGGGGCCCGGGTCGAGGCGGACCGGGACGACGCTGGTGAACCACCCGATGGTGCGGGACAGGTCGGCGTTGCCGGCGAGTTCCTCCTCACGGCCGTGGCCTTCGAGGTCGACGAGGACCGCGCTGCCCGGCTCCGCGCCGAGCAGCCGGGTCCGCCAGTCGGCGACGGCCTGCGCGAAGGCGGTCAGCAGCACGTCGTTGACGCTCGCGCCGTACGCGGCGGGCACCCGGCCGAGCAGGGGTCCGGTGACCTCGGCGGGCAGGGTCAGCGACAGGTAGCGGGTGCTCTCGACGGTGTCGCGTTCCGTGTCCAGCGGGCGGGCCAGCGGCAGGCCGGCGCCGTCCGCGAGGACCGAGGTCCAGCGGGGCAGTTCGTCCTCACGGGAGGGGTCCTGCGCGCGGGCCGTGAGCAGTTCGGACCAGCGGCGGAAGGAGACGTCCACGGGGGGCAGCTCGGGGGCACGGCCCGCCGCGACCGCCGCCCAGGCTTCCTCCAGGTCGGGGAGGAGGATGCGCCAGGTCACACCGTCGACGACGAGGTGGTGCAGGAGCAGCAGCAGCCGTCCCGGCCGCCCGGGCCCGGCGTCGAACCACACCGCGCGCACCATGTCGCCGGAGTCCGGGTCGAGCCCGGCCCGCGCGGTGAGCGCGTGGGCGGAGATCGCCTTCCGCAGAGCGGCGTCGTCCGCGCCGGCGACGTCGGCGCGGGCGAGCCAGGACGCCACGTCGACGGTGCCCGGGGCGGGCACCCGCAGCACCCACCGCTCGCCGCCGTCGCCCTTGTGGCACGGCTGGGTGCGCGTGCGTTCCAGGCGGGCGCGGAGCATGTCGTGCCGGTCGGCCGCGGCGCGCAGGACCGTCAGCAGGGCCTCCTCGTCCATGCCGGCCGGGGTCTGCAGCAGGGCGGCCTGGTGGTAGCCCCAGATGGGGCCGCCGCGCTCGCGCAGGGCGTGCATGATCGGGGTGAGCGGGACGAGACCGGTGCCGTCGTCGTGGGTGCGGACCAGGTCGTCGCCCGCGAGCGGTACGGCCGCCTCGGCGAGCGCGGCCACGTCGCGGTGCTGGAACACCTGGCGCGGGGTGATCCGCAGTCCGGCCGCACGGGCCCTGCTGACGAACTGCATCGCGACGATGCTGTCGCCGCCGAGGGCGAAGAAGTCGTCGTCGGTGCCGACGGCCTCCGCGGGCAGTCCCAGCACCTCGGCGACGATGCCGCACAGGGTGCGTTCGGTGTCGTTGCCGGGCCTGCGGCCGCCCGTGCCCGCGGTGAAGTCCGGGGCGGGCAGCGCCTTGCGGTCCAGCTTGCCGTTGGACAGCAGCGGCAGCCGCTCCAGGACGACCACGGCGGCCGGGACCATGTACTCGGGCAGGGTCGCCGCCACGTGGGCCCGCAGGGCGCCGGGGTCGGCGGTCCGGCCCTCCGCGGGGACGACGTACGCGACGAGCTGCCGCACGCGCGGCCGGTCCTCGCGGGCGGTGACGACGACCCGGGCGACGGCGTCGTGCGCGGCGAGGGCGGTCTCGACCTCGGCGAGCTCGATCCGGTAACCGCGGATCTTGACCTGGTCGTCGGAGCGGCCGGCGTACTCGAGCTGCCCCTCCTCGGTCCACCGGGCGAGGTCGCCGGTGCGGTACATACGGGCGCCCGGCGGGCCGAACGGGTCGGCGACGAACCGCTCCGCCGTCAGGTCGGGGCGGCCCAGGTAGCCGCGGGCGAGCCCGGCGCCGGACAGGTACAGCTCGCCGGTGACGCCGGGCGGGACCAGGCGCAGCGAGGCGTCCAGGACGTACGCCCGCGTGTTGTGGACGGGGCGGCCGACGACGGGCCGGCCGCTGTCGGCGACCCGTCCGACGAGGGCGTCGACGGTGGCCTCGGTCGGCCCGTACAGGTTGAAGGCCTCGGTGGACTCCAGGGCCGCCAGGCGCGACCAGAGGGCATCGGGTACGGCCTCGCCGCCGACGCCGACCACCGCCAGCGGGCAGTGGCCGTCGCGGATCAGTCCGGCGTCGGCCATCTGGGCGAGCAGGGACGGGGTGACCTCGATGAAGTCCAGCCCCTCGTCGCGGATGAGGGCGGCGAGCAGTTCCGCGTCGCGGCGCGTCTCGTCGTCGACGATGTGCAGCGCGTGCCCGTCCAGCAGCCACAGCTGCGGCTGCCAGGAGGCGTCGAAGGAGAACGACCAGGCGTGGCCGACCCGCAGGTGTCGGCGGCCGGTCAGCTCCTTGGCGCGGTCGTGGAGGTCGTGGCGGTGGCTGTGGAAGAGGTTGACGAGGCTGCGCTGGGTGACGACGACGCCCTTGGGGCGGCCCGTCGATCCGGAGGTGTAGATGACGTACGCCGGGTGGTCGGGCGCCGGGGCCTGCGGGGCCGCCTCGGGCAGCCCGTCGAGGGCGTCCAGGTGCAGCACCGGAACGTCGGTGTCCGGCAGGGACGCGGCGAGTTCCCGCGTGGTGAGGATCAGCCGCGGGCGGGCGTCGGCGAGCATGTCGAGCAGGCGGTCGGCGGGCAGGTCGGGGTCGATCGGCAGGTAGCCGGCGCCCGCCGTCATGACGGCCAGGATCGCCGTGATGTGGTCGGCGGTGCGCGGCAGGGCCAGCGCCACGAATCCCTCGGGACCCGCACCCGCGCCGGCCAGGACACGGGCCAGTCGGCCGGTGCGTGTGGCCAGTTCGGCGAAGGTCCACGTCACGGACGCGTCGGTGACGGCGACCGCGTCCGGGGACGCGGCTGCCTGCGCCGCGAAGAGGGCGGGGACGGTGGCGTCGGCGGCCCGCGGGATCAGGGCCGTGTCGTTCCAGGTCTCCAGCAGCAGGCGCCGGTCGGCGTCGCCGAGGATGTCGATGCGGCCGACGGCGGTGTCCGGGTCGGCGGCCATGGCCGTCAGGACGGAGAGCATGGCCGAGGCGATGCGGCCGGCGGCGGCCGGGGTGAACAGGTCGGGGCGGAACTCGGCCGTAAGGCGCAGGCGTTCGTCGGGCTCTACGGCCCAGGCGAACGGGTAGTGCGTGGAGTCCTCGTGCTCCCGTACGGACAGGCGCAGGCCCGCGTCGTCGGTGTCGTCGGCGACCGGGTAGGACTCGAACACCATCAGCGTGTCGAAGAGGTCGCCCAGCCCGGCGCCGCGCTGGATGTCGGCCAGGCCGAGGTGCTGGTGCGGCAGCAGACGGGACTGCTCGTCCTGGAGCCGGTCCAGGAAGGCGCCGACCGGCTCCCGCTCGTTCAGCCGGACCCGGACGGGCACGGTGTTGATGAACAGGCCGATCATGGACTCGACGCCGTCCAGCTCCGGCGGCCGGCCCGCGACGGTCGCGCCGAACACCACGTCGTCGCGGCCGGTCAGCCGGGACAGCACGATCGACCAGGCGGCCTGCACGAGGGTGTTGACGGTCAGCCCGCGGCGGCGGGCGAGTGCGCCGAGCGCCTCCGTCAGCTCCTCGCCGGCCTCGACGGTGTGGGTGCGCGGCACGGCCGGCGCCCGGTTGGCGTCGGCGGGCACCAGGTGGGTGGGCTCCTCCAGTCCGTCCAGGGCCTCGGCCCAGGCGGCCGCGGAGGCCGCCTGGTCCTGGGCGGCGAGCCAGCGCAGGTAGCCGCGATAGGGGGCGGTGGCGGGCGGGGTGGTCCCGTCGTAAAGGGCGGTCAGTTCCGCCATCAGACGGGGCACCGACCAGCCGTCGAGCAGCAGGTGCTGGTGGGACAGGACGAGGCGGTGGCCGCCGTCGCCCGTCCTGGCCAGCAGCAGCCGCAGCAAAGGGGGTTCGGCGGGGTCGAAGCGGCGGCGTTCCTGCAGCAGCAGGCGCTCCCACTCCCCCTCGGGGTCCGGGACGGCCGCGAGGTCGACGTGGCGCCACGGCAGCGGCACCGAGCGCGGCACGACGGCAACGGGACGGCCGGAGGAGAGGTAGCGGAAGCCCGCGCGCAGGCTCTCGTGCCGGTCGAGCAGGGCCTGCCCGGCGGCGCGCAGCCGCTCCGGGTCGACCTCGCCCTCGATGTCGTACGACACCTGGACGGTGTAGACGTCGGGGCCCTGCTCGCCCGAGTCGAAGGAGGCGTGGAAGAGCAGGCCCGCCTGGAGCGGGGAGAGCGGCAGCGCCTCGGACGCCGCGGCGCCGCGGAGTTCGGCGCGCTCTGCGTCGGTGAGGCCCGGCAGCAGCTCGGCGTCGGCCTCCGTGTCCTCGTGGACGGTGTCGACGGCGACGGTCGCCAGGCCCGCGGGCGTCTTGTGACGGAAGACGTCGCGCGGGGTGATCGTCAGCCCGGCCGCGCGGGCCCGGACGACGAGCTGCATGGCGACGATGCTGTCGCCGCCGAGGGTGAAGAAGTCGTCGTCGGCACCGACCCGTTCGAGGCCGAGGACGTCCGCGACCAGCGCGCACATGCGCTCCTCGCGCGGGGTGCGGGGCGCGGTCGCGGTGACCTGGGCGGCGAAGTCCGGCGCGGGCAGGGCAGCGCGGTCGAGCTTGCCGTTCGGCGTGAGCGGAAGGGCGTCCAGGACGACGAACGCGGCGGGCACCATGTGCTCCGGCAGCGCGGCGGCCGCCTGGGCGCGCAGCGCCGCCGGGTCGGCCTCCTGTCCCGGCGCGGGGACGACGTACGCCACCAGGCGCTCGTCGCGCAGCAGCACCGTGGCCGAGGCGACGCCGGGGTACCGCGTCAGCGCTCCCTCGATCTCGCCGGGTTCGACGCGGAAGCCGCGCAGCTTGACCTGGTCGTCGACGCGGCCCAGGTACTCCAGCTCTCCGTCGCGCGTCCAGCGGGCCAGGTCGCCGGTGCGGTACATGCGGGCGCCGGGCTCCCCGTACGGGTCGGCGACGAACCGCTCCGCGGTCAGCCCGGACCGGCCGAGGTAGCCGCGCGCCAGCTGGACGCCCGCGAGGTACAGCTCCCCCGGCACGCCGGGCGGAACCGGGCGCAGGGAGGCGTCGAGCACATAGGTGCGGGTGTTCCACACAGGGCGGCCGATCGGCACGGCGTCCGCACCGGGGGTGACCTGGTGGGCGGTGACGTCGACGGACGCCTCGGTCGGGCCGTACAGGTTGTGCAGCCCGGCCGTGCCCAGCACCTCGTGGAAGCGGGCGGCGAGCGCGGCGGGCAGCGCCTCGCCACTGCAGATGACGCGGCGCAGGCCCGTGCAGGCCGCCGCGGCGGGCTCGTCGAGGAAGGCGCGCAGCATCGACGGCACGAAGTGCGCCGTGGTGACGCCGCTCTCCTGGATCAGCCCGGCCAGGTAGGCCGGGTCCTTGTGGCCCTCGGGGCGGGCCAGGACGAGCGTCGCACCGGTGATCAGCGGCCAGAAGAACTCCCAGACCGACACGTCGAAGCTCGACGGCGTCTTCTGCAGCACGCGGTCGTCGGCGGTCAGGCCGTAGGTGTCCTGCATCCACAGCAGGCGGTTGACGATGCCCTCCTGCGGCACGACGACGCCCTTGGGGCGGCCGGTCGAGCCGGAGGTGTAGATGACGTACGCGGGCCGGCGCGGGTCGTAGGCCCGCGGGAGCGGTCCTGTGGCGGCGTCCGCCGCCGGGGTTCCCTCGGCGTCGACCAGCAGGCGCGGCGCGTCGGTGTCCGGCAGGTCGACGCCGTCGCCGGTCACCACGCACACCGGGCGGGCGTCGGCGAGCATGAACGCCAGCCGCTCCGCCGGGTAGTCGGTGTCCAGCGGCAGGTAGGCGCCGCCCGCGCGGTGGACGGCGAGCAGGGTGACGACCAGGGCCGCCGAGCGCGGCAGTGCGACGGCCACCGTGGACTCCGGGCCGACGCCCGCGCCCGCGAGGGCGTGGGCGAGGCGTTCGACGCGGGCGTCCAGTTCGGCGTAGGTGACGGCGGCGTCCTCGGCCATGAGCGCGGTCGCGGACGGGGTGGCGGCGGCCTGGGCACGGAACAGCTCGGGGAGGGTGAGGGCGGGCACGGCCCGGTCCGTGGCGTTCCACTCTCCCAGGACGCGGGCGCGCTCCTCGTCGTCCAGTACGTCCAGGTGCCCGACCGGCCGCTCCGGTTCTGCGGCGGCCTGCTCCAGCAGGCGCTCCATGCGCCGGGCGAGGAGTTCGGCCGTCGAGCGGTCGAAGAGGTCGGCGCTGTACTCGATCCAGCCCTGGATGCCGTTGCCCTCGCCCTGCTCGACGAAGTCGAAGCTGAGGTCGAACTTGGCGGTGTCCTGGCCGACCGGCTCCGGGCGTGCCGTGAGCCCCGGCAGCACGGGCGTGCCGGCGCGCTCGGCGAGGTGGACGACCATCACCTGGAAGAGCGGGTGGCGGGCCAGCGAGCGGCCCGGGTTGAGGGCTTCGACCAGCCGCTCGAAGGGCAGGTCCTGGTGCTCGTACGCGGCCAGGTCGGCGGTCCGGACGCGGCGCAGCAGCTCCGCGAAGCCGGGGTCGCCGGACAGGTCGGTGCGCAGCACGAGGGAGTTGACGAAGAAGCCGACCAGGTCCTCCAGGCGCTCGTCCGCACGTCCGGAGACGGGCGCGCCGAGGGGGATGTCCTCGCCCGCGCCGAGCCGGTGCAGCAGGGCGGCGACGGCGGCCTGGGAGACCATGAACATGCTGGCGCCCTCGCGGCGGGCGAGCGCGCGCAGGCCGCGTTCCAGCTCCGGCCGGATCGTGAAGCCCACGGTGCCGCCGGTGTGCGAGGACTCCTGGGGCCGCGGCCGGTCGGTGGGCAGCGCCAGTTCCTCGGGGAGGCCGCGCAGGGTCTCCGTCCAGTAGGCGAGCAGGTCGTCGCCTGAGTGTTCCAGCAGATCGCGCTGCCAGAGCGTGTAGTCGGCGTAACTCACCGGCAAGGGGGCCCAGTCGGGCGCGTGGCCGGCGGTGCGTGCGGCGTAGGCGGAGCCGAGGCCGTCGAGCAGGGCCCGGTCGGACCACTCGTCGGTGGCGATGTGGTGCAGCACGAGCAGCAGCACGTGCTCGTCCGGACCGGTCGCGGACAGCGCGGCCCGCAGGGGGAGTTCGCGCTCCAGGTCGAACGGCCGCGCGGCGATTCCGGGCAGCTCGTCCGCGGCGGCGGTGCCGAGCGTCAGGTGCACGCGCTCCGGGGCCAGGACGTGCTGGTGGGGCACGCCCTCCACGGCCGGGAAGACCGTGCGCAGGGTGCTGTGCCGGGCGACGAGGTCGTTCAGCGCCGCTTCCAGCGCAGCGCGGTCGAGGGCGCCGGTCAGGCGCCAGGCGGCCGGGAGGTTGTAGGCGGGGTCGGCGGCGTCGACCTGGTGCAGCAGCCACAGCCGGCGCTGGGCCGAGGAGAGCGGCAGCCGCTCGGGCAGGGCGCGGGCGGCGACCAGCGGCGGACGCTGCGCCGCGCTCTCGCCGTCGAGCAGCGCCGCGAGCCGGGCGACGGTGGGGGCGTCGAAGACGGCGCGCAGCGTCACCTCGGCACCGACCGCCGTACGGATGCGGCTGATCAGGCGCATCGCGAGCAGCGAGTGACCGCCGAGCGCGAAGAAGTCGTCGTCGATGCCGACCCGTTCCAGGCCCAGCACGGCGGCGAACTGCTCGGCCAGCAGCTCTTCGCGCGGGGTGCGGGGCAGGCGGCCTCCGACGGCGGCGGACAGGTCGGGCGCGGGCAGCGCGGACCGGTCCAGCTTGCCGTTGACGGTACGCGGCAGGGCCGCGAGGGCGACGAACGCCGCGGGCACCATGTGCTCGGGCAGCGCGGCGGCGGCGCGAGCGCGCAGCGCGGCCGGGTCGGGCTCGTGGCCGGGGGCGGGGACGACGTACGCGACGAGGCGCGGCACGCCGGGGGTGTCCTCCCGGACGAGGACGGCGGCCGCCGACACACCGGGGTCGGCGGTGAGGACGGACTCGATCTCGCCGAGCTCGACGCGGAAGCCGCGGATCTTGACCTGGTCGTCGGCGCGGCCCAGGTACTCCAGCGTCCCATCGCTTCGGCGCCGCGCCAGGTCGCCGGTGCGGTACATGCGCTCGCCGGGGGTGCCGTACGGGTCGGCCACGAACCGCTCGGCGGTCAGGCCCGGCCGGCCGAGGTAGCCGCGGGCCAGACCCGCACCGGCGAGGTACAGCTCGCCGGGCACGCCGACGGGGACGGGGCGCAGCCGCGCGTCCAGGACGTGGACGCGGATGTTGTCGAGCGGTGCCGCCCACTCCGGGGGGCCGCCGTGCCAGCCGTAGGCGTCGACGGCGCATTCCGTCGGCCCGTACAGGTCGTGGACGACCGTGCCGGGCAGCGTGGTGAGCCGTCGCCACAGCGCGGCCGGGGTGGCCTCGCCGCCGACGGTGAGGACGGCGGGCGCGTGGCCGCCGGGGGCGAGGAAGCCGTGGTGCATCAGCTCGCCCAGGTAGGTCGGGGTGAAGTCGGCGTAGTCCACTGCCTGCTCGGCCAGATGCGCCGGCAGACCGGCCGGGTCGAGCATCGTGGCCTCGTCCACGACGTGGAGTTCGTGGCCCGCCAGCAGCCACAGCAGCGGGTCCCACGACCCGTCGAAGCTGAACGAGGCGGTGTGCGCGGCCTTCAGGACCTCGCGGCCGGTGGCGCGGACCGCCGGTTCGATCATGTCGCGCAGGTGCGCGCCGAAGAGGTTGGACAGGCCCCGGTGGGTGCCGACGACGCCCTTGGGGGTGCCGGTGGAACCGGAGGTGTAGATCGTGTACGCGGCGCTCAGCGCCGGGTACCCGGCCGGGCGCGCGAACTCTGCCTCGGGCAGGGGCCCGTCGAGCAGCAGCCGTACGACGCCCGGCGCGGCCGGGAGGCGTTCGGCGAGGTCGGCGGTGGTCAGCAGGCAGACCGGTGCAGTGTCGCGGAGCATGAACTCCAGCCGGTCGGCGGGCAGGGCGGGGTCGAGCGGCAGGTAGCCGGCGCCGGAGGCGAGCACGCCGAGGATCGCGGGGACCATGGCGTGCCGCGGCAGCGCGAGGCCGACGACGGCACCCTCGGCGGCGCCGTGACCTCGCAGCAGGGCGGCGATGGTGTCGACGCGGGCGCCCAGTTCGGCGAAGGTCAGCGCGCCCTCGGGGGTGACGAGCGCCGTCCGCTCCGGGTGGGATCGGACGGTGTCGGCGAGGATCTCCGGCACCGCGCGGGTCTCGGCGGGGTGCCGTGCCGTGTCGTTCCAGGCGACGGCGGCGGCCTCGTGCTCGGCGGGGGTGAGCAGGTCGAACTCGGCCAGCCGGGCGTCCGGGTGGGCCGCGGCCTGCCGCAGCAGCAGGACCAGCCGGGCGACGAGCAGCGCCGCGGTGGCCTCGTCGGCCAGGTCGGTGGCGTACTCCAGCAGCAGTGCCAGCGGGTGCGCCTCGCCGTGGTCGACGAAGGTGAAGTCCAGGTCGAACTTGGCCGTGCCGGTGTCCATGTCGAACCACTCGGTGGGCAGCCCGAAGACGTCGGGGTCGCCGTCCGGGCGGTGGTGGTAGCCCAGCATCACCTGGAACAGCGGGTTGCGGCCCGCCGCGCGCGGCGGGTTCACCGCCTCCACGACCCGGTCGAAGGGCATGTCCTGGTGCTCGAACGCCGCCAGCGCGGACTCACGCACCCGCCCCAACAGCTGACGGAACGTCAGTGCATCGCCGGACAGGTCGGTGCGCAGCACGAGGGTGTTGACGAAGAAGCCGACGAGGTCGTCCAGGCCGCTGTCGGTGCGGCCCGCGATGGGTGCGCCGAGCGGCACGTCCTCGCCCGCGCCGAGGCGGTGCAGCAGAGCCGCCGTCGCGGCCTGGAAGAGCATGAACATGCTGGTGCCGGTCGCGGTGGACAGCTCCCGCAGCTCCCGGCCGAGGTCCGCCGGGACCTCGCCGCGCACGATCGCCCCGGCGCCGGTGGGCGCGGCGGGACGCGTCCGGTCCAGCGGCAGCGTCAGTTCCTCGGGCAGGTCGCGCAGCCGCTCGGTCCAGTAGGAGAGCTGCGTGCCGCCGACCGTGCCGAGGAGACGCTCCTGCCAGAGCGTGTAGTCCGCGTACTGGACGGGCAGCGGCTGCCAGGCCGGGGCGGAGCCCGCGGCGCGGGCGGTGTAGGCGGCGGTCAGGTCCACCGTGAAGGGGCGGTCGGACCACTCGTCGGTGGTGATGTGGTGGAGCACGACGGCCACCACGTGGTCGTCGGCACCGACCCGGAACACCTCGCAGCGCAGCGGCAGTTCCGTCGACAGGTCGAAGGGACGGCGCTGGGCCGCCTCGATCAGCCCGGCGAGGTCCGCCTCGGCGCACTCGGCGACCGAGAACTCCGGCAGCGCTTGGTCCGCGGACACGATCCGCTGGTACGGCTCGCCGTCGTGTTCGCCGACGAGGGTGCGCAGCGCCTCGTGGCGGGACGCGACGTCGCCCAGGGCCCGGCGCAGCGCGTCCGTGTCCAGGGCGCCGCGCAGCCGGAAGACGAGCGGGAAGTTGTACGCGGAGCCGCCGCCGGTCAGACGTTCCACCAGCCACAGGCGGCGCTGCGCGGCGGAGAGCGGGATCCGCCCGGGCCGTTCGGCGGCCGCGGTGAGCGCGGGGCGGACGGGCCGCCCGGCGTCGGCGCGGCCCGCGAGCCGCGCGGGCGTCGGGGCCTCGAAGAGGTCGCGGATGGCGAGTTCCGCGCCGAGCTCGGTGCGGGCCCGGCTGACCAGGCGCGTGGCGAGCAGCGAGTGGCCGCCCAGGTCGAAGAAGTCGTCCTCGGCGCCCACCGACGGCAGGGCCAGCACCTCGGCGAAGAGGCGGCACAGCACCTCTTCCTGCGGGGTGCGCGGTCCGCGTCCGCCGCCGAGGGCCACGGCCGGCTCGGCGTCGGGCAGCGCCCGGACGTCCAGCTTGCCGTTGGCGTTCATCGGCAGCCGGTCGAGGGTGACGAAGGCCGCGGGGACCATGTACTCGGGAAGTTCGCGCTTCAGGTCCTCGCGCAGCACGCGCACGAGGGCGCTGGCGTCGCGGGCCGCCGCCGGGTCGTTGGCGTACGGGGCGCTGCCGCCGCCCGCCCGGTACAGCCCGGCGGTCGTGCCGGTGGTGCCGGCGGGGACGAACACGGCCTCGTAGGTGCCCGTTTCGGCACCCCACGTCGTCAGCACGCGGTAGCCGAGACCGGAGCCCAGGTCGTGCAGGGTCTCCGGGTCGACGCCGTCCGGACGGACGCGGCCGTCCGGCACGCCGGTGACGCGCAGCCGCGCGGGGCGCTCCTCGCGCAACCGCTCGGGAAGACCGGGCGACCACACCGTCTCGGGCTCGTCGCCCAGCCGCACCGCGGGCTCACCGCGGTAGAGCACGGCGTCGTAGCGGTGCCGGGTCAGCTCGTTGTGGTGGTGTCCGCGCTTGGTGCGCAGGTCGAGGCCGTGGCCGAGGTGCGCGAAGAAGTCCGGGTCGACCAGGAGTTCCTTCTCCAGGCGCAGGCCGCGCTCCACGGCCCGCTCGAACTCCGCGCCGTCGGTGCCGCGGGCGTGCTGGATCTCGGTGTGGAAGGTGCGGGCCAGCCGCAGGTTGCGGACGTCGCCGACGAAGAGCGCGCCGCCGGGGGCGAGCAGTGCCATGGCGCCGCGGACGACCGACTCCAGGTAGGCCGCGCTCGGGAAGTACTGGATGACGGAGTTGATGACGATCGTG
Organism: Streptomyces sp. NPDC058864; assembly: GCF_042742985.1. Classification (NCBI taxonomy): domain Bacteria; kingdom Bacillati; phylum Actinomycetota; class Actinomycetes; order Kitasatosporales; family Streptomycetaceae; genus Streptomyces; species Streptomyces sp. NPDC058864. Next base: position 145,512 of record NZ_JBHYMQ010000011.1, read on the forward strand.
TCGAAGTACCCCGCGGGCAGCCCCTCCAGGTCGTCGGCGGGACGGCAGCGCAGCTCGACCTTCGCCGCCAGTTCCGGGTCGCGCCGCAGTTCCTCACCGATCTTGCGGATGACGGGGGCGGCGAAGTCGGTGGCCCAGTAGGCCTCGGCGTCCGGGGCCAGCCGGGACAGCAGCAGGCCGGAGCCGACACCGATCTCCAGGACGCGGCGCGGCCGCAGTTCGCGGATGCGGGCGAGGGTGGCCTCGCGCCACTCGTGCATGTCGTCGAAGGCGATGGGCCGCCCGTCGTAGGAGCTGTCCCAGCCCGCGTACGCCTCGGTGAAGACGGCGGTGGAGATCTCCTCGTACTCGTCGGAGTAGATCTCCTGCCACTCGCCGACCTGGGCGCGCTCGGTGGACTCGCGTTCGGCGGCCTCGGCGGGGGCGGGGACGACGTAGCCGATCAGCCGGTCGTCGCGGACGACGACGGCGGCCTGGGAGACGCGCGCGTGGCGGCTGAGGGCGGTCTCGATCTCGCCGGGCTCGACGCGGTAGCCGCGGATCTTCACCTGGTCGTCGGTGCGCCCGAGGAAGTCGAGGTTGCCTCCCGGGCCCCGCCGCACCAGGTCGCCGGTGCGGTACATGCGCTCGCCGGGCTCGCCGAAGGGGTCGGCCACGAACCGCTCGGCGGTCAGGCTCGGACGGTCGAGGTAGCCGCGGGCCAGGCCGATGCCCGCGATGTACAGCTCACCGGGCACACCGTCCGGCACCGGGCGCAGCCAGGCGTCGAGGATGTGGGCGCGGGTGCCGCGGATGGGACGGCCGACGGTGGGCGTGACGCTGTCGTGGGTGCCGCCGCCGAGGGTGTTGATGGTGTACTCGGTCGGTCCGTAGAGGTTGTAGCCGTACGTCCCCTCGGTGTCGCGCAGTCGCGTCCAGACCGTCTCGGGGACGGCCTCGCCGCCGAGCAGCACCAGCGGCGGGACGTGCCCTTCGAGCAGCCCCTCCTCGATGAGCAGGCGGGCGTAGGTCGGGGTGACGTTGACGACGTCGATGCGGTGCCGCTCGCAGTACGCGGTCAGGGCGTGGGCGTCACGCCGCAGCTCCTCGTCGCAGACGTGCACTTCGTGGCCCTCGACGAGCCACAGCAGCTCCTCCCACGACATGTCGAAGGCGAAGGAGACGGTGTGCGCGACGCGCAGCCGCCGTCCGCCGGCCGAGGCGATCGCCGGTTCGAAGATCTCCTTCTGGTGGTTGAGCTGCATGTTCGTCAGGCCCCGGTAGGGGGTGACCACGCCCTTGGGGCGGCCGGTGGAGCCCGAGGTGTAGATGACGTACGCGGGGTGCTCCAGGCTGAAACTCGCGACCACCGGGGCGTCGGACAGCTCCGCCAGCTCGGTGGCGACCGCCGGGTCGTCGAGGAGGACGCGCGGGGTGCCGGCGTCCAGGGTGGCGGAGACGGCGGCGTTCGTCAGGAGCAGCAGCGGGCGGGCGTCCTCCAGCATCAGGGAGAGCCGGTCGGCGGGGTGGTCCAGCTCCAGCGGCAGGTACGCGGCGCCGGTGCGCAGCACCGCGAAGAGGGCCACGACCATCTCGGCGGAACGCGGCAGGCCCAGCGCGACCACCTTCTCCGGTCCCGCGCCGCGGGCGAGCAGCAGCCGGGCCGTGCGGTTCACGGCGGCGTCCAGCTCGGCGTAGCCGAGGGTGCGCTCGCCGAAGACGAGGGCGGTGGCGTCCGGGGTCCGGCCGGCCTGCGCGGCGAGGAGGTCGGCGATGGTCTCGGTGGGTTCCGGCACGCGGCTGCCGGCCCATTCCCGCTCCAGGGCGGCGTGTTCGGCGGGCAGCAGCGGGTCGAGACGGCCGACGGGGGCCGTCAGGTCCGCCGCCATGCGCTCCAGCAGCAGGGTGAAGCGGTCCAGCAGCGCGCGGGCGGCGGCGTGCGGGACGACGTCGGGGCGGTGCGCGAGGGTGACCAGGACGCGCTGCCCCGGGGTCACGATCAGGTTGACGGGGTAGTGCGTGGCGTCGACGTTGGCGACGGCCGTGGCGCCGTGCTCGGCGCGCAGCCGCTCAAGGCGGTCCTCGGTGTCGTTGTTGCGCAGCACGAAGAGGGTGTCGAACAGCCGCCGGTGGCCGGTCTCGGCCTGGAGCACGCCGAGGCCCAGGTACTCGTACGGCATGAGCTCCAGCCGTTCGCCCTGGATGCGCCGCAGCAGGCCGAGGACGGACTCCGCCGGGTCGAGGGCGACGCGGGCGGGCACCGTGTTGAGGAACATGCCGATGACGTTCTCCACGTCCGGCACCTCGGTCGGCCGGCCCGCGACGGTGGTGCCGAACACCACGTCGGTGCGGCCGGTCGCGGAGGCCAGCGTCAGGCCCCAGGCGGCGTTGAGCACCGTGTTGAGGGTGAGGCCGTGGGCGCGGGCCCGTTCGCGCAGCGAGTCGCCGAGTTCCGCGGGGAGCAGCGCGTCCAGCTGCTCGGGGATGACGGGTTCCAGACCCGCGTCGGCGACGGCCGGGACGAGCAGGGTGGGCTCCTCCAGGCCCGCCAGCGCGCCGCGCCAGGCGGCGGTCGCGGCGGCGTCGTCCTGGGTGCCGAGCCACGCCAGGTAGTCCCCGTACGAGCCGGGGCGCGGCAGGCCGGTGTCGTCGCCGCCGGTCGCGTAGAGGGCGAAGAGCTGGTCGAGGAAGAGCCAGGCGGACCAGCCGTCCCACAGGATCAGGTGGCGGCCGATGACGAGCCGGTCGCCGAGCTCCGCGCCGCGGCGTACGAGCAGCATGCGGAACAGGGGCGGCGCGGACAGGTCGAAGCGGCGGGTGCGCTCCTCGTCCATCAGGGCGCGCAGCCGCGCCTCCTGCTCGGCGGCGGGCAGGGCCGACAGGTCGACGCTCTCCAGCGGCACCTCGGGCTCGGCGACGATGAACTGCACCGGCTGGCGCAGCCCGTCGCTGGTGAACCCGGCGCGCAGCCCGGGGTTGCGGGCGAGCAGGGTGCGTGCGGCGGCGCGCAGCCGGTCCTCGTCCAGGCGCTCGGCGAAGTCGAAGGTCTCGTGGACGGTGTAGACGTCCAGGGCGCCGTCGTCGTAGGCGGAGTGGAAGAACAGGCCTTCCTGGAGGGGCGCGAGCGGCCAGACCTCGGCGACCGCTCCCCCTGCGGTGCGGTGGACGCGCTCGGTCTCCTCCGGCGTCAGCTCGGGGCGGACGGGCCCGGTGCGGTCCGGGGCGGCGGCGCCGGTGCGGGCGGCCAGGGCGAGGGCGGCGGGGGTGCGGTGCTCGAAGACGTCGCGCGGGGTCAGTTCGAGACCGGCGGCACGGGCGCGGCTGGCCACACCGATGGAGCTGATGCTGTCGCCGCCGAGGAGGAAGAAGTCGTCGTCGGGCCCTGCGTCCGGCAGGCCGAGGACGGCCGCGAAGACCTCCGTCAGCGTCCGCTCGCGGTCGGTGCGCGGGGCGCGGGCGGCGGCGCGTTCGGCCTCGGGCGCGGGCAGCGCGGCGCGATCGAGCTTGCCGCTGGGGGTCAGCGGAAGCGCGTCCAGCACCACGAAGGCGTCCGGGACGAGCGGCGCGGGCAGCAGCCCGGCCACGGCGGCGCGCAGGGCCGCGGTGTCCGGGCGGGAGTCACGCACCGGGACGACGTACGCGACGAGGCGCTGCTCGCGCACCGTCACCGCGGCCTGGGCGACCTCCGGGAGCCGTACGAGGGCAGCCTCGGTCTCGCCGGGCTCGATGCGGTTGCCGCGCAGCTTGACCTGGCGGTCGGTGCGGCCCAGGTATTCCACCGTGCCATCGGCCCTGCGCCGCACGAGGTCGCCGGTGCGGTACATGCGGGTGCCCGGCGCGCCGTAGGGGTCGGCGACGAAGCGCTCGGCGGTGAGCGCGGAGCGGCCGTGGTAGCCGCGGGCGAGCTGCGCACCGGTCAGGTAGAGCTCGCCGGGCACGCCCTCCGGTACGGGGTGCAGGCAGGCGTCCAGCACGCGTAGTCCGGTGTTCCACACGGGGCGCCCGATGGGCACGGTGGTGTCCGGGGCGCCGTCGAAGGCGTGGTGGGTGACGTCGACGGCGGCCTCGGTGGGCCCGTAGAGGTTGTGCAGCGGCACTCCGGTGAGCGCCTGCCAGCGCGCGGCGGCACCGCCCGGCAGGGCCTCGCCGCTGCTCAGGACGCGGCGCAGGCTCGCCGCCCACGAGGCGTCGGTGGTCACCTCCGGGGTGCTGAGGAACGCCTCCAGCATGGAGGGCACGAAGTGCAGGGTGGTGATCCGCTGTTCGCGGACGAGCCCTGCGAGATAGGCCGGGTCGCGGTGTCCGTCCGGCCGGGCCAGGACGACGGCGGCGCCCTCGCACAGCGGCCAGAAGAACTCCCACACGCTGACGTCGAAGCTGGACGGGGTCTTCTGCAGGACGCGGTCCTCGGCCGTCAGGCCGTACTCGCCCTGCGTCCACGCGAGGCGGTTGACGACGGCGCGGTGGGTGACGACGACGCCCTTGGGGCGGCCGGTGGACCCGGAGGTGTAGATCAGGTACGCCGGGTCGTCGGGCCCGGCCGGGACGACCGCGGCCGGCTCGGCGTCGTCCTCGGCGGGGGCGTCGACCAGCAGCGGCGTCAGACCCTCCACGGCGGGCAGCCGCGGGGCGTCGGCCGCCGTGGTGACGACGGTGGCGGCGCCGGAGTCGGCGAGCATGTAGGCGACGCGCTCGGCCGGGTAGTCCAGGTCGACGGGCAGGTAGGCCGCACCGGACTTGAGGACGCCGAGCAGCGCCACCATCAGCTCCGCCGAACGCGGGACGGCGACGGCGACGAAGCGCTCGGGTCCGGCGCCGCGGGCGCGCAGCCGCGCGGCCAGTGCCTCGGCGCGCGCGTCGAGTTCCGCGTACGTCAGGGTGGTGTCGCCGTACACGACGGCGGTCGCGCCGGGCGTACGCGCGGTCTGCGCGGCGATGACGGCGGGCAGCGTGGTGGCGGGGACGTCGCGGACGGCGCCGTCGAGGTGGGCGGTGTCGTGCTCGCGCGGGGTGAGCAGGTCGACGGAGGCCACCGGGCGGCCGGGGTCGTCGGCGATCGCCTCCAGCAGCAGCGTGAGCCGGCCGCCGAGGGCGCGGACGGCGTCGGCGTCGATGCGGCGCCCGTGGTGCTTGAGCCGCAGGTCCATGCGGCGGCCGGGCTTCACGATGAGCGCGAGCGGATAGTGCACGGTGTCGTGGAAGGCGTGGCCGGTGACGCGCACGGCGCCCGAGGGGTCGGCGAGACCTGTCTCGGCGGGGTAGTTCTCGAAGACGACGAGGGTGTCGAAGAGTTCGCCGCCGCCCGCGTGCCCGGCGGCACGCTGGATCTCCGCGAGTCCGAGGTGCTGGTGGTCCAGCAGGGCGCTCTGCTCGTCCTGGAGGCGGCGCAACAGCGTGCCGAGGCCGGTGGCCGGATCCCAGGCGAGCCGGGTCGGCAGGGTGTTGATGAAGAGGCCCACCATGGAGTCGATGCCGTCGACGGCGACGTCGCGGCCGGAGACGGTGGTGCCGAAGACGACGTCCTGCTGTCCGGTCAGCCGGCCCAGCAGCAGGCCCCAGGCGCCCTGCACGACGGTGCCGAGGGTGACGCCGAGTTCGCGGGCGCGGGCCGCGAGGCGGGCCGTGACGCGCTCGGAGAGCTCCACGCGGATCTGCGCGGGCTCGATGGGGCCGCCGTCCGCGGGCGCCTCCACCAGGCGTGTCGGGCCCTCCAGCCCGGCGAGCGCGGTACGCCACGCGGCGCGGGCGGCGTCCCGGTCGGCGGCGGCGACGCTGCGCAGGTAGCCGGCGTAGGCGGGTACCTCGGGCAGCGGCGCCGGGTCGTCCGCGTACAGGGCCATGAGCTCGCGGTGCAGGACGGGCAGCGACCAGCCGTCCGCGACGATGTGATGGAACGTCAGCAGCAGGCGGCTGCGGTCCGCGCCGAGGCGGACGAGCGCGCAGCGCAGCAGCGGCGGCCGGGCGAGGTCGAAGGGGCGGGACCGCTCGTCGCCCGCAACGGCCTCCGCGAGACCGCGGCGTACGTCCTCTTCCTGCGCGGACAGGTCGACCTCGCGCCAGGGCAGCACGGCCCCGCTGGTGACGACCTGGACGGGCCGGCCGCCGGGAAGCTGGCGGAAGCAGGCGCGCAGCGGCGCGTGCCGCTCCAGGAGCCGTTCCATGGCGCGGCGCAGGGCGGCGCCGTCGACGGGGCCGGACAGCTCGACGGCCTGCTGCACGACGTAGGCGTCGTGGTCGGCGCCGTCGACGAGGGCGTGGAAGAAGAAGCCCTCCTGCAGCGGGCCGAGCGGCAGCACCTCGTCGACCGTGGCCGTCAGTTCGCCGCGCAGGGCGGTGAGTTCGGCGTCCGTCAGGGCGATCAGGGGCGCGTCCTGCTTCTCCGCCGTGGTGTCGTCCGGACCGCCCTCCCGGGCGACCTCGGCGAGCGCGGCGACGGTGCGGTGCCGGAAGACGTCGCGCGGGGTGAGACGCAGGCCGGCGCGGCGGGCGAGGACGAGCAGCTGGATCGCGACGATGCTGTCGCCGCCGAGGGCGAAGAAGTCATCGTCGATGGTGACGGTCCGCACGCCGAGGGCCTGCGCGTACAAGGCGCACAGCAGTTCCTCGCGGGCGTCGCGCGGGGCGCGGCCCGAGCTGAGGGCCGCGTAGTCGGGGACGGGAAGGGCGGCGCCGTCGAGCTTGCCGCTGGGCGTCACCGGCAGGCGGTCCAGGGGCACGAGGGCCGCGGGGACCATGTACTCGGGCAGGAAGTCGGCGGCGTGCGCGCGCAGCGTCCGCATCAGCGCCGTGACATCGCGGAAGGGGGCGGGCCGGTTGGCGGGCGGGCGGCCGCCGCCGGGGCGGTACAGCGGGCCGGGGTCGGCGCCCTCGGGGACGAAGACGGCGTCGACGCTGCCGTCGTCGGCGTCGCCGGTCCAGGTGAGGACCGCGGACAGGCCGTGCCGCGCGGCGAGTTCGTGCAGCGATTCGGGATCGACGCTGCCGACGCCGCCGGCGCCGGGGCGGCTGCTGTCGTCGAGGACGGCGAGCGCGTCGAGGTCCTCGGTGAGGCGGGCGTTGGGCACGGCGGTGACGCGCAGCCGCTCCGGGCGCGCGGCGAGCCGGGCGTCCAGGGCGTCGAGGCCGCCGAGCGCGGCCCACGCGATCTCGTCACCCGTGTCGGGGGTGGCGTCCGCCGCCGCGCGCAGGACGACGTCGTAGCGGTAGCGGGTCAGCTCGTTGTGATAGACGCCGCGCTTGATCCGCACCTGCGCGGCGAAGCCGTCGAGGCCGGCGAACCAGTCGGGGTCGACGAGGAGTTCGCCCTCCCACGCCACCGAGCGGTCGACGGCGGCGCGCAGCGCCTCCTTGTCGTCGGAGGCGTCGGTGCCGTCGCCGGCACCGCGGCGGCTCTCCACCGCGGCGCGCAGGGTGCGCAGCAGCCGCAGGTTGCGCACGTCGCCGACGAAGATCGCACCGCCGGGGGCGAGCAGGGCGGCCGCCTTGCGCAGCACGTCCTCGAGGTAGTCCGCGCCGGGGAAGTACTGGGCGACGGAGTTGACGACGACGACGTCGAAGTGGCCCTCGGGCAGACCGGCGGTGTCGTGCGCGGGGCGGGCCGACAGCTCGACGCGCCCGGCGAGTTCCGGCACGTCGCGGATCTGGGCGCGCAGGGCGGCGACGGCCTCCTCGGAGACGTCGGTGCCCCAGTACGTCTCGCAGCCGGGGGCCAGGCGGGAGAGCAGCAGGCCGCTGCCGACACCGATCTCCAGGACGCGGCGCGGCGCGAGCGCGGCGATGCGCTCGACGGTGGCCGTCCGCCACTCGCGCATGTCCGCGAGCGGGATGGGCAGCCCGTCGTACATGCTGTTCCAGCCCGCGAAGTTCTCCTGGAAGCCCTCGGAGCCCGCCGCGGAGTAGAGGAGTTCGTGCAGGTCCTTCCACTCGGCGACCTCGGCCTCGCCGTCGAGCGCCGGCACGACGTAGGCGGCCAGCCGCCGGTCGCCGGGCCGGTCCTCGCGGACGACGACGGCGGCCTGGGCGACGGCGGGGTGGGCGCGCAGCACGGACTCGATCTCGCCGGGCTCGATGCGGAAGCCGCGGATCTTGACCTGGCTGTCGACGCGGCCGAGGAACTCCAGCCGCCCGTCCGGCTTCCAGCGCACGAGGTCGCCGGTGCGGTACAGCCGCTCCCCCGGCTCGCCGAAGGGGTCGGCGACGAAGCGCTCGGCCGTCAGGTCGGGCCGCCCGAGGTAGCCGCGGGCGAGTCCGGCGCCGCCGAGGTAGAGCTCTCCCGCGACTCCGGCGGGGACCGGGCGCAGCCGGGCGTCGAGGACGTACGCCCGGGTGCCGGGGTCGGGCACGCCGATCGGCACGATCGTCCCGGCCGGGGTGTCGGGGTCGCACAGGCCGAGGGTGGAGTTGGTGGTCGCCTCGGTCGGGCCGTAGGCGTTGAACATCATGCGGCCGCGCGCGTAGCGGACGACGAGTTCGGGCGAGACGCGCTCGGTGCCGGCCAGCAGCGTCGCCTCCGCGGGCAGCCGCACGTCGTCGGGCATGGCGGCGAGCAGCGCGGGCGGCAGGATCATGAAGGTGATGCCGTTGGCGTTCGCGTAGTCGGCGAGCGGCGGCCCGGGCACGCGTCGTTCGGAGGGTACGACGACGAGGCGTCCGCCGGAGAGCAGGCCGAGGCACAGGTCCCAGAAGGCGACGTCGAAGCTCGGGGAGGCGAACTGCAGCACCCTGCTGTGCGGGCCGATGCCGAAGCGCTCGCTCTGGGTGGCGACGAGCTTGGCGACACCGGCGTGGGAGAGGACGACGCCCTTGGGCCGGCCGGTGGACCCGGAGGTGTAGATGACGTAGGCGGCGTTCGCGACCGTCAGCCGGCCGCCGAGGTCGGGGGCGTGGTCCGGGAGCCCGGCGAGCTCGGCGACCGTGTCCGGGGTGTCGACGATCAGGGTGGGCACCTCGCCGGGCAGCTCCGCGGCGACCTCGGCGGTGGTGAGGAGGCAGACCGGCGCGGCGTCGGCGAGCATGTAGGCGACGCGGTCGGCGGGGTAGTCGGTGTCGACCGGGAGGTAGGCGGCGCCGGACTTGAGCACGGCGACCTCGGCGACGATGAGTTCGGCCGAGCGCGGCACCGCCAGCGCCACCACCGTCTCGGGGCCGGCGCCGCGGGCGGTCAGGGCGTGGGCCAGCCGGTTGGCGCGGGCGTCGAGTTCGGCGTAGGTGAGGCGGACGTCCTCGAAGACCAGGGCGGTCTCGTCGGGCCGGGTGCGGACCTGCTCGGCGAACATGGCGGGCCAGGTGGCGAGCGGCACGTCGTGTCCGGTGTCGTTCCACTCGTGGAGGACGCGGTGCCGTTCGGGGCCGTCCAGCAGCGCGAGGTCGCCGACGGCGCGGTCCGGGTGCGCGGTCGCGTCGGCGAGCAGCGTCGCGTAGTGGCCGAGGATCCGGTCGACGGTCGCGGCCTCGAAGAGGTCGGGGCGGTACGCGGCGTGGACCTCGCCGGGGGTCACCCGCAGTTCGAGGTCGAGGGGGCCGCCGGACCAGTCCCCGGCGGCGAAGCCGGTGTTGCAGAGCAGTCCGCCGCCGCGGGTCGCCGCGGCGCCCAGTTCGGCGGCAAGCCCGCCCGCGGGGACGCGGTGGGCGCGGGCGCGCTCCGCGGCGTCGGCGACGCGCGCGGTGAGCCCGGCAAAGGTGGTGTCCGCGGTGAGGGCGACGCGCAGCGGCAGCCCGTCGTGGGCGAGGACGAGGTCGGTGGCGCCGCTGCCGTAGTGGTGGAGCAGGGCGACGTACGCCGCGAGGTGCCGTTCCTCCGCCGCGGCGGTGCCGGGCAGGGCGCGGGAGCGGGCCGCGGCGGGTCCCGCGGGGTGCTGCGGATACGGGAGGTCGATGGGGAGGACGGTCTCCTGTGCGAGCGGAATCAGCCGCTCACGCCAGAAGTCCATTGCCGTCATCACCAGTTCTTCGTTACCCGACACAGGTGCCCGTGCCTCCCAAGACGTGCGGAACCGACTCGGCCGAGCCGTGACCGCTGGCCATATTAAGGTAAGCATTACCTAACTTGATAGACCTCCCCTCGGGGGCACGACGGCACAGCTCACGGCGGTAGGGTTAAGGTGTGCCTAACCTAAGGATGGTGGCCGTGGAGCCAGGCCGGTGACCGCGCGCAGAAGCCTGCGCCCAGCCCTGCTCGTGGTGTTGCTCGCCGCCGCCCTCATGGCCCTGTGCGTGCTGTCGATCGGGCTGGGCGCCGTCGACATCCCCCCGGACCAGGTCGTCCGGGCGCTTTTCGGCCATCCCCCGAGCCGTCTCGTCGACAACATCGTCTGGACCGTCCGCGTACCGCGCACCGTCCTCGGTGTCACCGCGGGCGCGGCCCTCGGGCTGTCCGGCGCGCTCATGCAGGCCCTCACCCGCAACCCGCTCGCCGACCCCGGCATCCTCGGCGTCAGCGCGGGCGCGTCCTTCGGGATCGTCGTCGCCATCGCCCTGTTCGGGCTCGGCTCGCTGTACGGCACGATCTGGTTCGCCTTCGCCGGCGCCCTCGGCACCAGCGTGCTGGTCTTCCTGCTCGGCCGGACCGGCCGCTCGGGCGCGACGCCGGTCAAGCTGGCGCTGGCCGGAGTCGCCGTCACCTTCCTGCTGTTCTCGCTGACCAACGCGATCGTCCTCACCGATCCCGACGCTCTGGACCGCTACCGCTTCTGGTCCGCGGGCACCCTCGCCGACCAGGACGGCACCGTCGTCCGCAGCATCCTGCCGTTCCTGGCGGTCGGCGCGGTGCTCGCGCTCGCCGCCGCCCCCGCGCTCAACAGCCTGGCGCTGGGCGACGACGTGGCGGCCTCGCTCGGGCGCCGGCTCGGCCTCGTACGCCTGCAGGGGGTCGTCGCGGTGATGCTGCTGACCGGCGCGTCGGTCGCAGTGATCGGCCCGGTGGTCTTCCTGGGCCTGGTGGTGCCGCACGTCGCACGGGTGCTCGCCCAGTACGCGGGCATCGGCCCCGACCACCGCTGGCTGCTGCCGCTGTCGGCGGCGCTCGCGCCGTGCCTGCTGCTCACCGCGGACATCCTCGGGCGGGTCGTCGCCAGACCCACCGAGGTGCAGGCGGGAGTGCTCGTCGCCTTCATCGGCGGCCCGTTCTTCATCGCCCTGGTCCGCCGGCGCAAACTCGCGGAGGTCTGAGCATGACCGCCCTCGCCCCCCTCCGCGGCCGCCGGCCCTTCCGGCTGGCGGCCCCGCCGGTCTCCGGAGTGCTCCGGCCGCGGCTCGTCGCCTTGTGCGCCGCCCTGGTCGCCGCCGTGTTCGTGCTCTTCTGCTGGGGCGTGACCACCGGCGACTACCCCATCGGGTTCACCGACGTCGTCAAGGCCCTCACCGGCGCGGGCGATCCCGGAACGGTGCTGGTCGTACGGGAGTTGCGGCTTCCCCGCGCGCTCGTGGGACTGCTGGTCGGCATCGCCTTCGGCATCTCCGGCGCGCTCTACCAGACGATGACCCGCAACCCGCTGGCCAGCCCCGACATGATCGGGCTGACCGAGGGCGCGGGGACCGCCGTGGTCGCGGGCATCGTGCTCGGCTGGGACGGCGGCCTGGGCACCCAGGGCCTCGGCCTGTTCGGGGCGCTGGTCACGGCACTGCTCGTCTACGCGCTGGCCTGGAAGGGCGGCGCCACCGGGTACCGCATCATCCTGGTCGGCATCGGCGTGTCCTGGATGTGCACCAGCGCCACCGACTACCTGGTCGCGCGCGGCGAGCGGTTCGAGGCGCAGGCCGCCCTGGGCTGGCTGGTGGGCAACCTCAACGGCCGCACCTGGGACCAGGTCACCCAGCTCGCGATCGCCATGGCCGTCCTCGTACCGGTCGCCCTCGGCATGGGCCGAAGGCTGCGGACCCTGCAGCTCGGCGACGACGTGGCGGCCGGCCTCGGCACTCCCGTGCAGCCGGTACGGCTGGCCCTGCTGCTCATCGGCGTGGGCCTGATCGCCTTCGGCACGGCGGCGGCGGGCCCGGTCGCTTTCGTGGCGCTGGCCGCCCCGCAGATCGCCCAGCGGATGGCCGGCACGGCATGGCCGCCGCTCGCCGCCTCGGGACTGACCGGCGCACTGGTCGTCCTGGGGTCCGACCTCATCGCGCGTGAAGCGATCCCCGGCACGGAACTGCCGGTCGGGATCGTCACCGGCGTCATCGGCGCGCCGGTCCTGCTCTGGCTGCTCATCCGCGCCAACCGCGCGGGCTCAGGAGGCTGAACCGATGACGACCACCGACCCCGCCCCCGCCGCGACCGCCGCCCCGGACCCGACCGCCACCGGCCCCGACCTGCGGGCACGCGGGCTGCACCTGGCGTACGACGACCGGCTGGTCGTCGAGGACCTCGACCTCGTCATACCCTCCGGCCGCATCACCGCCATCGTCGGCGCCAACGCCTGCGGCAAGTCCACCCTCCTGCGCGCCCTCGCCCGGCTCCTGGCGCCCCGCCAGGGAGCCGTCGAACTCGACGGCCGCTCCCTGCGGTCGGTGCCGACCCGGGAACTCGCCCAGCGGCTGGGCATCCTGCCGCAGACCCCGGTCGCACCGGAGGGGCTGACCGTGATCGACCTGGTCAGCCGCGGCCGTTCGCCGCACCAGACGTGGTGGCGGCAGTGGTCCAAGGCCGACGAACTGGCCGTCCACGAGGCACTGGCGGCGACCGGCCTGACCGAGCTCGCCGACCGGGCCGTGGACGAGCTGTCCGGCGGCCAGCGCCAGCGGGCCTGGATCGCCATGGCCGTCGCCCAGGGCACCCCCGTCCTCCTGCTGGACGAGCCGACCACCTACCTCGACCTGGCCCACCAGATCGACGTGCTGGACCTCGTCACCGACCTCAACCGCCGTGAGGGCCGCACGGTGGTGATGGTCCTGCACGACCTCAACCAGGCCTGCCGCTACGCCGACCACGTCATCGCGATGAAGGCGGGACGGATCGCCGCCGAGGGCCCGCCGGCCGAGGTGATCACGGCCGCGACGGTCGAGGACGTCTTCGACCTGCGCTGCCAGGTGACCACCGACCCGGTCAGCGGCACCCCGCTGGTGATCCCCATGGGCCGCCACCACGAGGCGGTCCCCGTCGCCGCCGAGTGACCGGGAGGGCGGCCCGCCCCACGGCGGGCCGCAGGAGATCCGGGAGCCGGAATCCGCCGACCTGCGGCGCGTACGGCGGCGGCCTACGGTGTTGTCACGGGGGTCGCACGGGGATCGGAGCCGTCCATCCCTCTTCTTCGGAGGGTATCCCCGCCTTCAGGCGGGGAGGGAATCCGGTCCTGGGCGGACACACGGAGCGCCGGAACTCCCTGTCTCTTCGTCCTGACGGTCAGGTGGGCCGCTTCTGGTTCTCGATGTAGTCCTTCCCCAATTGAAGTGGTGCGCCGCTGCACGATCCGGCGAAGTAGGAGCCGGGCCAGAAGCGGCCGTGCAGGGTGGCGCGTTGAACTCGATCAGGTCCGGTGCGAAGTCAGTGCACACGTTGCGCATAATCTCTTCGCAGCGCGTCAGCATCTTGTCGTTGAAGACGTTGCGTCGATGGTGACGAATACCACATGCGCATGAAGGTCATAGACTACGTGACGGCCGCGCCGGACATCGGGGTTTGGTTCGCAGCGTGGTGACATGCACCAGTGCGGTCGGCGGAACGGACGCGGAGGAGGTGGGCTGGATGATCCGTGCGTACAAGTTCCTCATGCGGCCCACCGTGGGCCAGGTGATCGCGCTCGGCGAGATGCTGCGCGATCACTGCTCGCTCTACAACGGTGCATTGCAGGAACGCCGTGACGCCTACCGACACGTGTCCAAGACCACCATCCGGTACGGGAACCAGTCGGCCCAGCTCAAAGAGATCCGGGCGTTCGACCCGGAGCGTCAGGGCCGATGGTCGTTCAGCTCGCAGCAGGCGACGCTCAGGCGTCTGGACAAGGCGTTCGCCGCGTTCTTCCGTCGCGCCAAGGCCGGGGAGAAGCCCGGCTATCCGCGCTTTCGGGGTACCGGCCACTTCGACACCGTGGACTTCCCCAAGGACGGGGACGGCTGCCGCTGGGACTCCACACCGCACGATCCCGTCACCCGGGTCCGCTTCCAGGGCATCGGGCACGTCAGGGTGCATCGGCACCGTCCCGTGGCCGGCAAGGTCAAGACCGTCTCAGTCAAGCGTGACGGCAAGCGCTGGTACGTCATCCTGACCACCGAGCAGGCCCGGCCCGAACCACTGCCGCCGACCGGCAACACGGTCGGCATCGACCTCGGCATCACCAACTTCCTCGCCGACTCAAACGGCCGCTTCGTGCCCAACCCACGTCATGGCCGCAAGGCGGCCGCGAGGGTCAAAGCAACACAACAGGCCCTCAGCCGGTGCAAGCGCGGCAGCAAGCGCCGCCGCAAGGTCGCGGAGAAGGTCGCCCGACTGCACCGCAAGGCAGGCCGCCAGCGCCTGGACCACGCGCACAAGACCGCGCTCAAACTCGTACGCGAACACGATTTCATCGCGCACGAAGACCTCAGGATCCACAACATGCGCCGGGCTCCTGAACCCAAGCCCGACCCCGACCGGCCAGGCAGCTTCCTGCCCAACGGGGCCGCATCCAAGGCTGGACTCAACCGCTCGATCGCTGATGCCGGTTGGGGGGTGTTCCTCGCGATCCTGAACGCCAAGGCTGAAAGCGCCGGACGGGAAGTGATGGCCGTGGACCCCCGTAATACCTCCCGGCAGTGCCCCCAATGCCGGCACACTGCCAATCAGAACCGCCCCACACGGGAGAAATTCCACTGCGTCGCCTGCGGCTACCACGCACACGCGGACACGGTAGGCGCCCTGAACGTTTTGCGGGCCGGGCTGGTCCGTCGCGAAGCCCAACCGGCATAGCGAGAAGCCACCCCCTTCGAGGGTGGAGGAGTCACGCCTGTGTACCACGTGGTCACGACGCAGAACACCGTCTCGGCGGAGCAGAAGGCCGAGTTGGCGGCGGAGATCACGCGTCTCCACGCGTCGATCACCGGGGCGCCCACCTCCTTCGTGCACGTGACGTTCGCCGAACTGCCCGAGGACAGCGTCTTCACTGATGCGGCCCCCTCACGTCCCCTGCTGATCGAGGCGACCACCCGGGCGGGCCACGCGGACACGGAGAAGACACAGCTGGCCATGGAGATCTCGGCCGCCGGCAGCAGGGTGGCCGGCGTCCCGGAGTCGCGCATCCTCGTGATCATCAAGGACAGCCCCGCCCGGTTCGCCGCCGAGGGAGGCCGCATCCTGCCCGAGCCGGGGGACGAGGGCGACTGGCCGGCAGGGTCGGGCTGACCTGTTCCGGGACGTCCGCCGGGGCGGACGGGCACGCGCCACTGCGGGCGGGCCACCCCCGGCGAACAACCTCCGGCCGGGGGTGCACCCACTCCGCGGCACTCCCGCAGTCGGCGCTGCGAGGTGCCACCAGGCACGGCGCTCCCCGGCCGTCGGCCCGGGGAGTTGTCGACTCGACTCTCCGCCCTGCGACGCACCGCACCTGGGGGCTTTCGCCGGCGCCGGCCGAGGGGCCCACGTGACGACGCCTACCCCGGCAGGACGGTCGTGCCGGCCCCGCCCGGCCCCGCTGTCAGCGCGCGGAGCAGCGCGTGCGGGGCGCGGCCGTCCAGCACGCGGGCCGTGCGGACTCCCGCCCGTACCGCCCGCAGGCAGCTCTCCATCTTGGGCACCATGCCGCCGCCGAGCGCCGGGAGCATCGCCTCCAGTTCGGCGGCGGTGAGCCGGTCCAGGACCCGTTCGCGGCGCGGCCAGTCGGCGTACAGCCCGGGCACGTCGGTGAGGACGACCAGCGCCTCGGCGTCGAGCGCGGCGGCCAGGGCCCCGGCCGCCGCGTCCGCGTTGACGTTGTAGATCTGGCCGTCCGTGCCCCGGCCGAGCGAGGAGACGACGGGGATGTGGCCGTGGTCCAGCAGCACGTCCACGGCCGCCGTGTTGACCTCCGTCACCTCGCCGACGAGCCCGATGTCGACGATCTCGCCGTCGACCTCGGCGTAACGGCGCACCGCTGTCAGCGTGTGCGCGTCCTCGCCGGTGAGCCCCACCGCGTACGGGCCGTGCTCGTTGAGCAGCCCGACGAGGTCCCGCTGGACCTTGCCGGCCAGCACCATCCGCGCGACGTCCAGGACCTCGGGGGTGGTGACCCGCAGCCCGCCGACGAAGCGGGCCTCGATGCCCACCAGGTCGAGCTGGGCGCTGATCTGCGGGCCGCCGCCGTGCACCACCGCGACCCGCACCCCGGCCTCGCGGATGCGGACGACGTCCTGCGCGAAGGTGCGCAGCAACGACCCGTCGCCCATGGCGTTGCCGCCCACCTTCACGACGACGGTACGGCCCCCGAGCGCGCGCAGGGCGGGAAGCGGCCCGGGGCCGGCCAGTGCCGTCGTCACGGACGGGACGTCAGGTAGCCGCCCATGGTGCGGAACCAGTCGGCGGCCGCGTACTCGGTGCCGTCGTCCGTGCGGATCGTGCGCACCAGCAGCCCCTTGCGGTGGCCGCCGCGCGCGTCCGCGCCGGCGACGATGACGACGCCGTCGCCCTCGCGGATGAAGATGCGGCCGGGCGTGCCGCCGTAGCGGGCCTGCGAGACTGCGGCGGAGACGATCCTGATGCGCTCGCCGCGGTGGTGGGTGAAGGCGTTGGGGTAGGGGTCGGACTGCGCCCGCACCAGCCGTTCCAGGTCCTCGGCGGGCCAGTTCCAGTCGATGCGGCTGTCCTCGACGGAGCGCTTGTGGAAGAAGCTCGCGCGCGAGCGGTCCTGGGGCGTCCACTCGGCGCGGCCGGAGGCGATCAGGTCCAGCGACTCGCGGACGAGGGGGGCGATCAGGTCGCAGGTGCGGTGGAAGAGGTCGGTGGCGGTGTCCTGCGGGCCGACGGGCACCGAGCGCTGCAGCAGGATGTCGCCCGCGTCCAGTTCGCCGTCCATGCGGTGGGCGGTGACGCCGACCCGCTCCTCGCCGTTGATGAGCGCCCAGATGATCGGGGAGAAGCCCGCGTAGGCGGGGAGCAGGGAGTCGTGCACGTTGAGGGTGCCGTGCGGCGGAAGGTCGAAGATCTGCGGCGGCAGCCAGGTGCGCCAGTTGTTGGCGACGATGATGTCGGGTGCCGCGGCCCTGATCGTCTCCAGCAGTTCGGCGTCGTCCGGACGGTTGCGCAGCAGCACGGGAACGCCGTGCTTCTCGGCGAGTTCCGCCACCGAGTCGTCCCAGATCTTCTCGTAGACGTGCTCGCTCCTGGGGTGGGTCACGACGAGGACGACCTCGTGATCCGACTCCAGCAGGGCCTGCAGCGTCCGGTGTCCCCAGGTCTGATAACCGAACATGACGACCCGCATGGGCGGCCTCTCCTTCAGTGATTATTGCAAGGTTAGGCTTACCTTATCTAGTATGTGGCGCGCATAGGGAGGCGATGCAACGGTGACAGCACCGCTCAATGAGCCGGACACCATCCACGACATCCTGGGAATCGGGTTCGGGCCGTCAAATCTGGCTCTGGCGATAGCCATCGAGGAGCACAACGCACAAGTCCCGGACTCCCGGCGGATCAACGCCCGCTTCCTGGAACGGCAACCACGTTTCGGATGGCACCGCGGCATGCTCATCGACGACGCGACGATGCAGGTGTCGTTCCTGAAGGACCTGGTCACCATGCGCAATCCGACCAGTGACTTCAGCTTCCTGTGCTACCTGCGCGAGCAGGGCCGGCTGGTCGACTTCCTGAACCAGAAGACGCTCTTCCCGCTCCGCGTGGAGTTCCACGACTACTTCGAGTGGGCCGCCGCCCGCGTCGCCCCCGTCGTCGACTACTCCTCGGAGGTGTTGTCGATCACACCGGTCCGCGGCGCCGGCGGAGAGGTCGACCACCTCGACGTGACGTGCCGTGACCCCGAGGACCCCACGCGCACGGTCACCCACCGGGCCCGCAACATCAGCGTGGCCGTCGGGCTCGAGCCGCACCTGCCGCCGGGCACCGAACTGTCCGACCGCGTGTGGCACAACAGCCAGCTGCTGCCCAGGGTCGCCGAACTCACGGCGACGGGCAGCCCGGTACGCCGGGCCGTCGTCCTCGGCGCCGGGCAGAGCGCGGCCGAGGCGGTCGACTTCCTGCACCGCACCTTCCCCGACGCGGAGATCTGCGCGGTGTTCGCCAAGTACGGCTACACGCCCGCCGACGACAGCCCCTTCGCCAACCGGATCTTCGACCCGGAAGCGGTGGACCTCTACTTCGGCTCCCCGTCCGAGGTGAAGCAGTCCCTGTTCGACTACCACCGCAGCACCAACTACTCGGTGGTCGACATGGACCTCATCGAGGCCCTGTACGCCACCTCCTACCGCGAGAAGGTGCAGGGCCGGGAACGGCTGCGCTTCCTCAACGTCTCCCGCATCCGCGACGTGAGCGCCGCGGAGAACGGCCTCGACGTGACGGTGGAGTTCCTGCCGACCGGCGAGCGGCACGTCCTGGAGGCGGACGTCCTCGTGCACGCCACCGGCTACCGCTCGCAGGACGTCGGCACCCTCCTCGGGGAGTCCGCCAAGATCTGCCTGCGCGACGACGGCGACGCCCTCCGCGTAGGCCGCGACCACCGCGTCGAGGTCGCCCCCGAAGTGCGGGCGGGCATCTACGTGCAGGGCGGCACCGAGCACACGCACGGGCTGACCTCCACCCTGCTGTCCACCACCGCCATCCGGGCCGGCGAGATCGTCGCCTCGCTCGCCGCCCGTCAGGGCGAGCCGGCCGCGACGGCCGCGGCCCGCGCCTGAGACGCCTCTGGGGGCCGCCGGTCGTCCGGCGGCCCCCAGGTCCTCGGCGCCGCTCCCGGCGCCAGACCGACGCCGGACCCGAGACCGGGTCGGGCCGGTGAGTGTGTGCGGGTTCCTCTCGCGCCCTACGGGCGCGAGACGGCGCGACAGCCGAACCACCGGCAGGGCGCCAGCAACCACCCACTGTTCGCGCCCCTCGCCGCTACCGCCGGGTGCGCAGCAGCAGGTGCAGGAAGTACGGCGTGCCGATGACGGCGGTCATCAGGCCCGCGCCGAGCTGGGCGGGCGCGATGACGGTGCGTCCGAGCAGGTCGGCGGCGCAGACCAGCGAGGCGCCCAGGAGCACCGCGACCGGTACGACCCGGACGTGGCGGCGGCCCACGAGGGCCCGGGCGGCGTGCGGGGCGACCAGTCCGACGAAGCCGATGGTGCCCGCGGCGGCCACGGCCGTCGCGGTGAGCAGCACGCTCGTCACGAGGAAGCCGAGCCGGGCCGGGCCGCGGCGGAGCCCGAGCAGGGCGGGGGTGTCGTCGTCGACCGACAGCAGGTCGAGTTCGGTGCGTCGCGCGACCGCGACGGCGAGACCCAGTACGAGGGCGGTCGCCACGGGCAGCGTGTCGGGCACGGTCCGTCCGTAGGTGGAACCGGAGAGCCAGGTCAGCGCCTTGGTCGCGTTGAACGGGTCGGTGAGCACGATCAGCAGGCTGATCAGGGCCGTCGCGGCCGCGGACACGCCGACGCCGACGAGGACCAGCCGGGTCTGCCGGAAGCCGCCCCGCGCCGCCAGCCCGAAGACGAGGACGGCGGTGACCGCCGCGCCCGCGAACGCGGCCCCCGCCACGCTCCACGCCCCGGCGACCGGGACCGTCGTGACGAACAGCACCGCGCCGAGCGCGGCGCCGCCCGAGACGCCCAGGATGCCGGGCTCCGCGAGCGGGTTGCGGGTGACGGCCTGCACCAGGGTCCCCGACAGGGCGAGCGCCGCCCCCGCCAGGAGCGCCGCGAGCACCCGCGGCACGCGCGTGTCGAGTACGAAGGAGACCGCCTGACCGGCCCTGCCCTGCGCCCAGTTGACGACGTCGCCCAGGAGAAGCTTGGTGTCGCCCAGCAGGACTCCGGCGACGGTCAGCCCGACCAGCACGGCGACCAGGAGGGCCACGGTCACCAGGAACGTGACGCGGCCGGGGATGCGCATCCGGTCCGGCGCGCCCACTCCCCCGGAGTCCCGCGTCCGCAGTGCCATCACGACCAGGAAGACCGCGCCGACCAGGCTCGTCACGACGCCGGTGGGCACCGCGACGGCGGTCCGTGCCGGTACCACCGCGCGCAGCAGGACGTCCGCGCCGAGCACCAGGCCCGCACCGGTCAGGCCCATGACGGGCAGTCCGGAGCGGGTGCGCACCAGCGACCGGAAGCGCCGGGCCGCCGGCCGTACGAGGGCCGGCGCGCACAGGCCGACGAAGCCGATGGGTCCTGCGAGGGTCACCGCCGCGGCGGACAGCAGCGAAGCGGACACCACGACGGTGATCCGGGTGCCCCGGACGGGCACGCCGAGGCCGCGGGCGGCGTCGTCGCCGAGGGCGAGCGCGTCGACCCGGCGGGCCACCAGCAGCAGTCCGGCGACGCCCACCACCGCGACGGGGGTCATCTGCACCACGCCGTCGAAGCCGTTCTGGCTGATGCTGCCCTGGCTCCACTGGTAGAGCCCGTTGGTCTGCTGCGGGAAGAGCAGGATCAGCCCCTCGGTGACGGAGGTCAGACCGAGGGTGAGGGCGCTGCCGGCCAGGACGAGGCGCACGGTCCCGGCGCCCAGCCCGGAAAGCGACAGGACGACTGCCGCGGCCGCGAGTCCGCCGGCGAAGGCCACCCCGGAGGAGGCCAGCAGCGGCAGGGACGTCCCGGTGACCATGAGGACGCCCAGGGCCAGGTACGAACCGGCGTTCACGGCGAGTGTGTCGGGCGCGGCGAGCACATTGCGGCTGACGGCCTGCAGGGCCGCCCCGGCGATCCCGAGGGCGGCGCCGACCAGAAGGCCCGCGGTCATGCGGGGCAGTCGGGAGGCGATCACGACGGACGCGTCGCCGGGGGCGGCCCGGCCGGTGAGCGCCTTCCAGACCTCGGCGGGTCCGACGGAGGCGGTGCCCTGGGTGATGTCGACGACCGCGAGGGCGGCGACCAGGAGCACGAGCGCGGCCGTCACCGCGGCCGCTCCCGTCCGGGAGCCGGCCGCGTGCGGACGGGTGGCGGGGGTCGTTGCGGTGACGGCCACGGCGCGCTACTTCGTCAGGGCGCCGACGACGGCGTCGACGTACGACTCCATCGACCGCGGGCCGCCGAACATCCAGATGCCGTCGGGCAGCCGGTGCACCTCGTCCTTCTTGACGAAGGACAGGGACTTCCACACGGAGTTCTTCGCGAGGTCGTCGGCGAAGACGTCGCTGCCCTCGCTGTCGCTGCCGATGTAGGCGAACCGCGCGTCGCCGAGGCCCGTGAGTCCCTCGACGTCGGTGGCGGCCAGGCCGTAGTCCTTGTCGCCCTCGATCTTCCACGCGTTCTGCAGGCCGAGCGCCGTGTTGACGCCGCCGATGAGGGAACCGCCGGTGTAGGGGCGGATGGAGACCTGGTTGGAGGCGACGTAGCCGTCGGCGAACGCGATCCGCGTGCCGGCGAGGCCGGCGTCGGCCAGAGCCTTGCGGCCCTCCGCGACCTTGGCGTCGAAGGCCTTCTTCGCCTCGTCGGCCTCGGCGGTGGTGCCGGTCGCCTCGGCGATGAGGTCGAGGTTCTCCTTCATCTGCCCGACCGGGTCGGCGGCGTCGGCGGAACGGACCTCGAGGACCGGGGCGATCTTCCTCAGCTGCTTCACGGCGGCTTCCGGCAGGTCGGTGGTGGCGACGATCAGGTCCGGTGAGAGGGAGGCGACGGTGTCCATGCTGGGCTCGCCTCGGGTGCCGATGTCCTTGGGCCGGTTCCTCAGCGGGACGGCCGTGTCCCAGGTGCCGTAGCCCTTGACGTCGGCGACGCCGACCGGGTCCACCCCGAGCGTCACGAGGGACTCGACGACGTTCCACTCCGTTCCGACGACCTTCTTCGCCGGTCCGTCGAGGGTGACCTTCGCTCCGCTCGCGTCGGTGAGCGTGATGCCCTTGGTGTCCTTGGCGGGCCCGTCCACGGCCTGTTCGGTGGTGCCGCAGCCGGTGAGGGCGAGTGCGGCGGCAGCGGCGGCGGCGGTGATGACGATGGAGCGACTCATGGGGTGGTGACGGGCCTTTCGTTGCGTGCGTGGTGGCGGCCGACGGCGCGGGTGCGCAGCAGGCCGGTCAGGGGATCGGTGTCGACGTCGACCCGTATCCCGTAGGCGTCGGTGAGGCGTTGCGGTGTCAGCACGTCCTCAGGACGGCCGTCGGCGACGATCCGGCCCGCCCGCAGCAGGGCGATCCGGTCGGCCACGGCGGCCGCCTGGTCCAGGTCGTGCAGGACGACGCCGACGGCGATGCCGTGGTCGTCGGCCAGGTCCCGGACCAGGTCCAGCAGTTCGACCTGGTAGCGCAGGTCGAGATAGGTGGTGGGCTCGTCGAGGAGGAGCACCCCGGTCTCCTGGGCGAGGCAGCTCGCGAGCCAGACGCGCTGGAGCTGTCCGCCAGAAAGGTGCTCGGCGCCGCGGGCGGCGAGGTCGGCGACCCCGGTCATCGCCAGTGCGCGGTCCACCGCGGCCGGCCCGTCCGGATCGGGGCGGCCCCAGCGGCCCCGGTGGGGGTAGCGGCCGAACTCCACGACGTCGCGTACCGTCAGCCCGCCCGGCGTGGGGCGACCCTGTGTCAGCAGGGCCACCCGGCGGGAGAACTCACGCGCCGTCAGGGCGAGCCCGTCGGCGGTGGTCCCGTCGTGCGCGTCGATCGTCAGTGTGGCGCGGCGGGCGCGCTGCAGGCGTGCCACGGTGCGCAGGAGCGTCGACTTGCCACTGCCGTTGGGGCCCACGAGCGCGGTCACCTCACCGGGCCGGAGGGTGATCGCCGCGTCGTGGACGACGTCGACCCCGTCGTACGACACGGTCACGCCGTACGCCGTCAGCCGGTGACCACGCGGGCCGGGGGCCGTGCTGGTCTCTTCCGTTGAACTCACGAACGAAGGTTAGCCTAACCTAAGCGGCGCCCGAACCGCCCCCCTCTCACTTCGGTAAAGTTAGGCTAACCTTCCTCCATGGCGAAGACCCCGCGGCTCATGCCGCAGAACCCCAGGATGTTCCGCGCCGAGGTCGTCAGGACCGAGCGGGTCACCCCCTCCCTGCACCGCGTGACCGTCACGGGCCCGGACCTCGCCGATTTCCCGTGGCTGGGCTACGACCACTGGTTCCGCCTCTTCATGCAGCTCCCCCACCAGGACACTCTGCGGCTGCCGGAGTACTCCGGGGCCCGCTGGTGGCAGCCGTACCTCGCCATCCCCACGGCCGAGCGCCCGCACTACTCGAACTACACCGTCGCCGCGTTCCGGCCCGAACCGGCCGAAATGGACATCGAGTTCGTCGTGCACCGCGGCCCGGACGGCGAACTCGAGGGCCGCGCCGCGATATGGGCCTGCGGCGCCCGGCCCGGGGACGCGCTCGCGCTCCTCGACCAGGGCGTCATGTTCGACTGCCCGGAGGACGCCTCCGAGGTCCTCGTCGTCGCCGACGAGAGCGGGATGCCCGCGGCCACGGGCATCCTGCGGTCCCTCCCCCGCGACACCGTGGGCCGGCTGATCCAGGAGGTCCCCACCCCCGACGACCGCCGCGACCTCGACGCCCCCGCGGGGATGTCCGTCACCTGGGTCGTGCGCGACGACCCGCACGCCGTCCCCGGCTCCGTCGCACTCGCCGAACTGCGCGGGCACACCCCGCCGGACGCCACCGGCTACGCCTTCGTCGTCGGCGAGCAGAGCCTCGCCACCAAGGGCCGCCGGCACCTGCACCGCGCCGGCCTGCCCAAGGACCGCATCACCTTCTCCGGCTTCTGGCGGCACGAGGCACGCCACGTGGACGCCTGACCGCCGGCCCGGTACGGGCGGCGCCGCCCAGGACCCACACACGGGGGCGCTTCGCGCACGGAGGGCGCACAAAGCCGGCGCCTGAGCCCTGTACGCGCTCCCGGCCGTACGGGGAGAATGCCCAGCACAAGCGATCATGCGACCGGCACGCTCGCCGTCCGGCCGCCCACTCCCGGAAGGCGGGTCGACTGCCGTGCTGCTGCATCTGCCCACGTCCGTGTCCGAAGCACAGGGGTTCATGGCCCAGGGGGCGGTGCCCATCGGCGGGGCGACGCTCGTGTGGGCCACCTGGCAGCGCGACGGGTTCCCGGAGCAGGCCATGTCGCTGCGCAACCTGCCGGAGGCCAACGCGGTCGAACGCGAGGCGCTGGGCGCCGCGGTGGTGCTGAACCGGATCGACGACCGCGTTCCGGAAGCGCTGCGGCGGGCGGCCGCCGGCGTGGGGACCGGCGCCGTACGGCGGACGGCGACCGTCGGCGGCAACCTCGTCGGCAGCACCCTGCGCTGCCTGCTGCCCGCCGCGCTCGTCCTCGACTCCCGCGCGATCACGCTGGAGCCCGACCGGACGCAGGAGACCGATCTGGCCGAGGCCGTGGCCAAGCAGCACCTCCTGCTCGGCATCCGCTGGCGGGAGCCGCTGGTCAGCGCCTACGACAAGCTGCCCGGCGACGCGGGCGGACCCCCACCCCTGGTCGTCGCCTCCGCGGTGCACGCCGACGGCGGCGGACGCCGTCTGCGCGTGGCCGTCCGCGACGGCCACGAAGTGCTCCGCGGGACCGCACCGTTCGACGGCGGCACCGGAGCGGCACTGAGCGCCCTGGAGGAGACGGAACTCGCCGCGCTCCACCCCGGGGCGCGGGATGTGGTGCGCCGGCAGGTCACCGGACTCGCCGG
Organism: Streptomyces sp. NPDC058864; assembly: GCF_042742985.1. Taxonomy (NCBI): domain Bacteria; kingdom Bacillati; phylum Actinomycetota; class Actinomycetes; order Kitasatosporales; family Streptomycetaceae; genus Streptomyces; species Streptomyces sp. NPDC058864. The sequence continues at coordinate 170,187 of NZ_JBHYMQ010000011.1, forward strand.
GCGGCTCCCGGGCTCCTGAGCCCGCGGGTCCGCCCTCGCCGTCCCGGCGGCGTCCTTGCGGAGTCCGCACCGAATCCGCGAGATCTCTTCCGTCACATCGGGTATGCCCCGGCGTTCCCGGTTGTTGATGTGTGCGAGGGCCCGCGCCGCGCAGCGGCGCAGGGCCCCGCCCGTCCCCCACCGGATCGGAAGAGACGAGAGAAGAGATGGATGACACGCCGGAAGACCCGCGGCGCGCCGCCGCGTTCGGCATGATCCGGAGCGGGGCGGACCCGGCACGGATGTGCCTCATCACACCCGACGGCGTCACCACGGTGGAGTTCGTCGTGGAGCCGTCGGTCGGCCTGCGCTGCGCCCGCGCGGAAGGCGCCGCGGCGCTGGCACTGAACCGGTGGCTCCACGACGCGGACCCGTCCCGGTACTTCGAGCTGCAGGTCGCGTTCCTGCAGTTCGAGTACAACCCCGGTCACGAGTCCTTCGCCGCCGAGGAGGTCCGGGCGCTGCGCGCCCTCCTCGAGGAACAGCGGGGCACCGCGCGGTGGAACGCCGCCCTGGCGAGCCTGCTCACCAGGCTGGAGGCGTGCGAGGCGGAACTGTGACCGCCGGCGGGTGAGGCCGGCCCGCGGACGGGTTCAGCCGGCGGCGGGCGGCAGGAGGCGCGCGGTCATCGCGCCGACGGCCGCCACGACCGCCTCACGGTGCCGGTCCCGCCGGGCCGCCTCGTCGCCGTCCCCCGGATTGCGGATGCTCGCGGGCGTGGTGACCCACGCCTGCGCGGCGGAGAGCGCGACCATCAGCGCGTCCATGCCCGCCTCGAGGCCGACGCCGTGGGCATCGGCGACCGCCTGCGCCTTGGCGAGGTGGTTGTCCCTTTCCATGGCCGACGCCTCGGGACGCTCGAGGGCCTTCCACTGGGTCAGCTTGAGGAGGTCCGGGTCGTCGGTGAAGACGTCGAAGAGCGCGCCCGCGTATCCGGCCAGGTCGCCGGGGGTGAACGGCACGACGTCGGCCAGCACCCGGAGCCGGGCTTCCAGCACCGCGTCGAAGAGCTCGTCCTTGGACCCGAAATAGGCGTAGATGGCCTGCTTGTTGGCCGGCGCCGCCTTGGCGATCCGGTCGACACGGGCACCGGCGAGCCCGTGCGTGACGAATTCGCCGTATGCGGCCTCGATGAGGCGTGCCCGCGTGGCGGCGGAGTCATAAGCCATGGTGACAGCCTAGGAGATCCCGGTCGGGCGAGGTGGCGGGGTGCGCGTCCAGGGTCGCCCGAACACAAAACCAACCGGATGGTTGCATCCATCGCCCACCTCGCCTACATTTAAACCATCCGGTTGGTTGCTTATTCGGCCGACACCGTCACCCGGCGTGCCCCCACACCCACGCCGGAAGCTGAAAGCAGGAACTCATGTCCCTCGTCACCGACATCCCCTTCGGGGCGCACTCCACCGCGGCGGAGGTCGTGCGCGACGTCGACCTCTCCGGCAAGCGCGCCGTCGTCACCGGCGGCGCCTCGGGCATCGGCCTGGAGACGGCCCTCGCCCTGGCCGGGGCGGGTGCGCAGGTGACCCTCGCGGTACGCGACCCCCGCGCGGCCGCGCCGGCCGCCGAGCGCATCCGCCGGGAGACGGGGCGCGACGACCTCCGCGTCGCCCGTGTCGACCTGGCCGACCTCGACGGCGTCCGCGCCTTCACGCAGGACTGGACCGGTCCGCTGCACATCCTGGTCAACAACGCCGGCGTCATGGCGATGCCGCAGCTCACCCTCACCCCGCAGGGCCGGGAGACGCAGTACGCCGTGAACTTCACCGGCCACGCCGCCCTGACGCTCGGCCTCCACGGGGCGCTGCGCGCCGCCGGTGGCGCCCGGGTCGTCATGGTCAGCTCGTCCGCGCACCTGATGGCCCCGGTCGACTTCGACGACGTCCACTTCGCCCACCGCCCCTACGAGGCCTGGACGGCGTACGGCCAGTCGAAGTCGGCCGCGATCCTCTTCACCGTCGCGCTGGCCGGGCACTGGGCGGCCGACGGCATCACCGCCAACGCGCTGCACCCGGGCGGCATCATGACCAACCTGCAGCGCCACCTCAGCGACGAGCAACTGCGGTTCGTGGGGGCCACGAACGACGCGGGCGAGAGGCTGGACGTCCCTCCGGGCTGGAAGACCCCGCAGCAGGGCGCGGCCACCCAGGTGCTCCTCGCCGCCTCCCCGCTGGTCGAGGGCGTGACCGGCCGCTACTTCGAGGACTGCCGGCCGGCGGGGCTCCAGCCCGAACCCACCGCGGGCGGGAGCGGCGTCGCGGCGTGGGCGATCGACGAGGCCTCCGCCGAGCGGCTCTGGGAGGAGACGAGGAAGGAACTCGGGTACTGACGCCGCGTCCCGGGGGCGCGGGACCCGGTCGAACGCCCCGGGTCCCGCCGCCGCTTCCCGGCAATCGGGATCAGCACCAGATCAGGTCGATGCGTTCCTGCGCGATCGGGTAACCGGCCCTGGCGAAGTGCGCGGCCATCGGTGTGTTGGCCTGGTCCGTCCCGGCCACGATGCGGTCCACGCCCTCGTCGGCGAGCTTGTGCGTGGCCTCGACGAGGAGGTCGTAGGCGTATCCGTGGCCGCGGTGCTCGGGCACGACGCCGATGTAGCCGATGAGGGGATCCCCGTAGTGACGGCCGGGAACGCTCAGTCCGACGAGGTCCCCGGCGGAGTCGTAGGCCAGCCGCCACCACTCGCGCGGGCTCGGCAGCCAGCGCAGATAGTCCAGTTGCTCCCGGGCGGCCGCCTCGAGCCCGGATGCGGCGACGGTGCGGCGCACATGGGCGTCGAGACTGCCCCGGTGGATGCGCCGGAACACGTCCAGGAACGCCCCGTCGTCGGGCTCGGGACGGAATTCGAGGCGGCCCGGCCGCGCGGGCACGCCGCAGTCCGGCGTCCAGCGGTAGCGGAAACGCTCCACCAGCGGGGTCAGACCCGCGGCGACGGCCGCGTCGATCCGGGCCCGGGCCTGCTCCCTGACCGCGGCGACGTCGCGCCAGCCGGGCGGGAGTTTGAGGGAGTACTCGGCGCGCAGCGGCGAGGTGCGGAGCAGCTCCGCGGCCGCACCGGCGTCGGTGAAGTCGAACCAGTCCAGGGCGAGCGGTTCGTCGTCCTCCGGCCCGGCCCACCATGCGGCGCGTGCGACGACGACGCCGTCGCGCAGTGCCACCCAGGTCCACTCGGGGCGGTACTCACCGGCTGCCGCCATCCCGCCGTAGGTGTCGCCGAAGGCGGCGAAGCCGACCAGGCCGGGATCGGGCAGGGATTCGAAGAGAGCTTCCTCGCCTGCGGCGAGGGGGCGGATGACCAGATCGGTCACACGAGGTCCTTCCGGGAAGAGACGCGCTCCCGTTCAGATCCTCGGCGCCCTCGGAACGGGGTGGGAGCACATGAGAATTGGCCGGCTCACGGTTCCCACCTCCTGTCGCGATCGAGGACGCGGCCGCAGCCTAACAGCGTGATCGAATCGCCGGCAACGGTCCCGTACGCCCGCCCTCCGCCCGGCGGTTCAGCCGAGGGCCCGGCGTACGCGCTCGAAGCGCCGGCGGTTCTCGGCCGGCCAGTCCTCCGCGACGTCGATCGGTACGCGTACCGCGACCTGGGTCGACGGGTCGTCGTGGACCGTCACCTCCAGCGGGTCGTCGGGGACGATGTCCAGCCACGCGCTGCGCCCGCCGGGCGGCCACTCGACGCCCTCGCCGGAAGCGAGGGCGTCGAGGCAGCGCCCCCAGTCGTCCGGGTCGTCGAGCGAGACGTCCAGCCTCACGCGGCCGCTGACGAAATCGCTCTCCACCACGATCTCCGCCCCGTGGTACCGGTCGTCGTCCACGACCAGCGGCGGACCGTCCTCCATCCGGACGCTGACGCTCTGCGTCCCGTCGTCGAAACGGAAGTCATCCATGCCGCGATCACCGCGCACGCGATGCGGCCGGTCCGGGAGCACCGTCGGCGGACCGCCACCACGTCGGCGTGCGGCGCCGCGCCCGGGTCGACCGGGCGCGC